>QKCJ01000014.1 GCA_003245715.1 bacterium | reverse complement strand
AAAATAAATCCATATGAAAACATTTGGAAAACCATAGAAAATCTAAAAAAACTGATGGTCAAACGTGGATGGATAAATAATTTATTTGTTTGAAGTAGCGGCATTTAGCCCTGAGAATGCAGGTTGTTATATTGTAGTAGTATAACAACCTCTTTCATAACCCCTTATCAGTACATTTCTTATGGTTTGCAGCAGGTTTTCTTGTGCCTTTTGTGTGCCTTTTTACCTCTTTTCCGGCTGTTTTCTGAGCGTCTGGCGCAATATGGAAGGCACGAGGGGGGAAACATAAAACGTTGTGCGTATGAATACCCACTCGAATTTTCGTCCTATTTTTTTATGGCATGGTGTCTAGCGCATTTTTTGCCAACTGCGCACAGAGGTCGGTGCATAGTCCAAGGCATGTGAAGTAATTTCCTTTTGTTGCATCATAGTGTATGTTGATTTCGTTTGCTCGTGGAGTATACATAGACAATACCAACGCTTCAGCTCGTTTTTCAAGCTCTGTTATAAGGTCGTCTGTTGAGACAAGTTCAAGATCCATATTGTTCTTTCTAATAAGTGTTGGTAAACGACACTTATATATGCCCTCTCGACGCCACAGAGCGCCGTAGAGAGCATCCGATTGAAATCACACCTTTTGTTGTGCAAACTTAAGTTCAATTTCCCCTTGAGGAAATATTTTGCTCCAAAGATCGTCTGTATCGTCACACAATCGATCAAGATAACGAGAGAAACCAGACTTTGTCATTATTTCAAGACAATTAATAGTGTAGGTTTCTTGATCATTATTATATCCAATCGAATAGTTTTTCATAATTTTGTAATGGCAATGATCTGTTTGAAAAGGAACGCAATTTAGAGTTCCATCATCATTATATCTAACAATCCACAACATATTGTCGGGTACAACCAAAATTGGAATAACCGCTAAAACAATTTCTCCACCAATATTTCTCATATCCAAAGTCGCACCCTGTTGCAACAACCCATATGCAGAGCTAATTGCTTGTGACCATTTATTGTATACCTCAGCATCGCTAGAACTTATTGAGTTATTACTCATTAACCGACCTACTTGAGCGCAGGATTTTCCTATAAAATCTCCAGAACAGTAGTATTCTGATGGGGATATCGTTATAATGATATTTTCTTCATCATGCAGCAATTGAGGTTGTTGAGAGTAATAATGTATAAGTATATTATGCAATGACTCATATTCAGTGCGACAAGTCGATGTGACTAACAATGGATAATTTTGTTTTAAGTTTTTACACTCAACCGCCATCCTTAAATAATAGCTATCAATGTTTTTGTGGGCTCGTATATCGTACTCACGAGGAGTTTTTGTGGCTGGATCATCATAGGTGCCATTATGAGAGCAATAGAAACCCCTATCAACTAATTCTTTAAACACTTCCAGTTCAAATGAAAAATCAGAATCACCTTCTAAATATTCCAATAAGTCGTTCTGCCCAATTGGTAAATCTTTAAATTGCTTTGCCATGGCCTTCTCCTTTTTAAATTAACAAGAAGAAAAGCTACAATATGAGTAGAATCATGTCAAGAAATTAATTAAACATGCCGTGGTGGTTCATTTTGATTTTGTGGTTGAGGAAGGTTGTCGGGTCGTTGTCTGGTTCCTGGTTGACAACTGGGATACCTTTGAGCATTTTTTCCCAGGCTTCGTCTTCGCGGGATTTATTGTAATCCTCGACGGCTTCTTCTTCCCCGGTGGCCAGATATGATTGGACGAACCGAACTGCCATTGCCAGGACGTCCATTTTGTCGTCGTGGGTAACAGCGCCTTTCTCTCTGGTCATTTGGCTGTACTGATAAGAGAAGGTGTAATACGGGGTGAAGTCCTTGGTCGCTTCGTCATCGAGAAGGACCTGCTTATTCATCACCAGGCGGTGGTTTGAAATAACCGGCTCAAGAACGTCGCAGATGCGTTGCTCTTTCTGCTGGGTGTTATGCTCTGAGGTGATGCCGCATTGCCAGTCAAATTTCTCATACTTCTTGAGGTACGGCTTTAACAGGTCGTCGAACATGCCACCGCCATAATTGGATTCGGTGTAAATTTGGCTGACGCGGTACTTGAAGGCGAGTTTTGCAATCTTTCTGAGGACTTCCGGCTCGAAACCGCCGTCGATACCTTCAAGGTGGATTACGTAGATCTTGCCGTTGAGAACGCCGAGAACACAGATTGCGGTCTGGTCCTTACCTTTACCTGACGGGTCGATAGCCATGATGATATGTTCGTATGGCTCAAAGCGGGGGTCGGCGTACATGTAGGTGTAGCAGGCGTCGCCCTTGTGACCGATTACGTCCAGATCCAGTCGGCAGCGGTCGTCGCTTGACCAGACAACCTGAACGGGCGCCCGGTATGGATCGACGTCCATGACAATGAGGTTGCGCAGTTTGAACGGGAAGTAATTCTCGTCATTTTTCCTGGGGTCTAGCAGGTACTGAGAAGTGTACCGGCTTTCGCCCATTGCGATTTTACGTTTTAAGAGTTCGGCTTCATCAAAGCGTGGCTCGGTTGGTGTACCGGGGGCGACGCCATTATCAAGCATCCGTTGAATGCAGGGGCCGAGGTGACGGCCGAATGCTTCCATCCAGTCATGGGTCGGAACTTCTGCCGGCCAGATTCTGACCTCGTAGCCCTTGTCCGGGAGCTTCAAGTAGATTGACGCGGAACTGTGCGGAGTGCCGAGATAAATAATACGGGTGTCTTCACCGGTCTTGACGACGGCTTCAAATTCTGTTGAGAGGTATTCAATACGCTCACGCTGTAAAATGCTGATTGCGTTCTGCGGGTCCTCGATGTCGTCAAGGATAATCAGGCTTCCGCGCTTACCGGTTACTGAGCCTTTGATACCGGAACACCAGACGGAAGGAACCTGTTGCAGCCTTGAGCCTTTGACATCAAAGGCCAGAACTGAGTCGCGGTAATTTCTTTCGGGATCGCATTTATCCTCAACCGTCAGGCGCAATGACTTGAGGATTGGCATTGAATAGATCAGGTCGTGAATGAAGTTTGCGTTATCGGTTGCCTTTGGCTTTGAGCATGAGACAATGATAATTGATTCGCTGGGATCACGCTTCAGACGCCAGGCGGCAAAGCAACAGGTGACGTAAGACTTGCCTTCACCGCGCAGGGCTTCGATACAGGTTCGCTGTGGGCCGTACTGCAGAAAGTGAGCCATGTCGATCTGAATTGGCGTAGGTGCGCTGTGGCCAAGATGCAGCCAGCAGAGCCAGAGAAACTTGGGAAAGCTGTCTTTGTATTCTTCCTGCCAGAGCGCTTCCCAATTAGTGAGGTTAGCTACCATCAGTTAGTCACTGCTTTGCTGTAATCCGGGGGCCTGGTGACGTCGTAAGTCTCGCCGGTTTCACAGTCGGTAACGGTTAGTTGATCCTGCAGGGCTTCAGCGGCCTTATTCTTTTCAAGTGGAATTTTGACGTCGGCCAGCTTCATCAGGTCAACAGCGGCCTTGACGTCTTTGTCGTTGAATGAGCCGGACTTGATACGTTCGGTCAGCTGCTCGGCGCAGGTGTCAAAGAGTTCGGTCATTGTTTCGCTGCGTGATTTTTCTTCTGACATTTGAAAGTTCCTTATTTGAAAATAGCGATCAGGATTGAAGCGATGATACCGGCGGCAATGAGTACGATTTCCCAACGGCTACGATTAGCCTGTTCATCATCGCGCCGATCAGCTACGGTAGCCTTGATGTTTTCAGCGTGGCCGTCCTGAACATGGGAATTAACTTTTTCATGTAATGCACCGATATCGGAACGAACCAACTCGGATAATTTGGTATGAGCTTCGCATGGTGTTTTATGGCGGTCGGCTCTTAGCTCTGCCAAGGTTATCTGGATTTTCGCAATGAAGCCGGTTTGTTTTTCTGTTTGGGCGATCATCTTTTCCAGAAACATTTTTAGCATATCTTCGCTCATGCGGTCGCTTTCTTTTTAAGTGGTGACTGCTTGAACCAGGCCAGAACGATCAATACTGCCGCAATAAGAATTATAGCGACCATTGCATATTGCCATTTCTTTTCTTTCTCTGCATTAATGGCAATGGCCTGATCTGCGCGAATACGTTCTTTCTCAGCTTCGGCCCTGCCCCGCGCGTCAATTGCGGCTCTGGCGGCTTCGGCCTGCTGCTGATATGAATTCTGAAAACCAGCGAGTAGTTGCGTGAAGCCGTTCATATTCTGATTCATCTGATTCATAGCGGCGCCAAACTGGACGATCTTGGCGTTTATGGCGGCGTTCTGTTCGATATTAACCTTGTCCATTTCTGTAAGTTTTGGCTTGCCGCAATTGGGATCATTGATTGCACACATGTTTTCTGCAGGTGCATCCTGAACCATGGCCACTGGTGTTATGATTGTCTGAAGTGACGGCGGCGCAACGACTGGCGCAACTGGTGCGACCAGTGCGGCTGGTGCGACCAGTGCTACTGGCGGCGCGAAGTTGATCCGGTTATCTTTTGAATGGTCTGACTGGTCGGTTTCATTCTTTACAGCTAAAGCCGTTGATTTGGTATCGAGCGCTTTGGTTTCGGTGTATTGCTCGTTGTCGCTTCCGGCAATAGCCTGCTTGACAGCATCTTTGGGTGTGCAGCCGACCATTGCACCGAGACTAATCAGTACTGCGCCACCGACAAGAATACCCAAAGCAATAGCTGCAAGCTTGAGCCAAAAACCATAAAACTTACTAAACATAACTTCCCCTTTTCAAATAATTTTTTTTATTCTGGCCGATTAATAAATTAACCGACCACTAAATCACAATGTGTGCAGAAACTGTACTTCATGGCTCTGGCGTCCATGGTTTTGATCTTTATCAGATTTTCCTTTGGTGTATTAATCAGGTAATGACAGTCTGGACTCATATGGACAACTGAACCTGATTGGGTGATATAACTGGTTTCAGGAACAATCTTTCCTTTTTCAAATACCCGTACGGTCATTATTCTTCCTCCCTTGGAATAAAGGCAAAGGCGGTAATCTCAATATTCGGGAAACTGCCCGCCGTGTTTTCGTTGGTTTTCAGGCTGAAGCTTGCTGCGGTTGCACCGTTTAATAACAGTTCCTCGCAGTCAAGCTGCCAGAGGGTTGTGCCAAGGCCAAGGGCGGTTGAGCTGTTCAAGACAAGTGTGCCGCTTGGAGTGGTCGAACCATCTTCATTCCAGGTCACAGTCAGATCAGCATCGGCGGCCGCAAGTGTTAATTGACCATCGGTGATATCCTTGTTTTCTCCGACAATCAGAACTTTAGTGTAATCCTTGGCCGCATCAAAAGTGACAGGATCAAGGACCGCATCAAGCTGATTTGTGGTAGCGGGCGTAGCTTCACTAAGCGGGTACTCCCCATCCGTTTGTGAATAGCCATACATCTGCCAGTTACCTACTCCACCGCTGTAACCAGCTTGGCTCATTGCATCAATTACTAAGCGGTACATCGCCCCTTCTTCAGTCTGCGAAATTGCATAATGTGTTGGTATCGCTGTTAGAACCTGTCCGGTCTGCGTGTCTATTGTAGACCAGTTAGTACCGCCGTCTGTAGATTTAATGATGTGCCAATCTGCAGGGTACACGGAGCTTGTTCCGTCTTTGCAGCATAGCGAATACCCAAGAACTAAAACATCCGCTGGTAATTCTATCTGCACCCACCCGCCATTGGTTGTTGCGCTTGTCCATGCGATGCTAGTCGCTTGGTCGAAAACTGCGTAGGCAGTGCTGCCGCTGTCTACCGTTGCAACGTACCCGTCTTGCGAGTTTGCCGCCATTGCGGGTATCAGTTCGTCAATTGATCTGCCATTGATCTCAATTTCTGTCAGGTAGGTTGACGAGTCTCCGTTATTAGCAGTGACATCATAGCGGATGCCGTCAACCATTGTTCCTGTGAATGTCGGAGTAAATACTTGCCCGACTGACGACGAGGGGAAGGTTACGCCGCTGCGTGTGTCGGCTGGCACCCACGTGGCGCCGTTATCGTATGTAACTTCGCAAGTCCATGTGTTCCACGACCGCGCAGGGTAAAATGCCCCACTCGATTCGTAGGTGTAAAGTGTGTAATCGTCAAAGCGTAGGGGCGCGTCAAACAGAAGGGTTACGTTAGTAGTCGTACCGGAATTGCCGAACGCATAGTTGCCAGCAGACGAGCTATTATTAACGCCATTGAAGCCGCCATATATTCCGGCGTACCGTGCAATCGTGGAGGATATTATCGCCCAGCCTTTACGGTATGAGTATCCGTCAGCATTACCTGCCAGTACAGGCGTTTCGGAGGTCGGCAAAATGCTATCGACCGACTCCCTGTTATCGCCGCCAGCAACTGCAGGCGTAATTACAGAACGCAGTACCCCACCGGTAATCTCGCCATTATTAATGGTCACACCGGCGGTATTCGTGAATGTATAAGCGACCATATTGCCACTGCTGATATCTGCGCCAGCATCTTTTAAAAGACGCGAGAGCAAGAGCATGGTCTGCTGGTCGTAAAGACCGGCGCTGACGGTAGCGGATCTGCGCATAACCGGCTGGCCGTCAATGACCGCGCTTTCAAATTTCACAGTCATCAGACGCCCCCCATTTCAACAAACGCTGAACCGATCAGCTTGTAAAAACCATCATCATCATCAAGCCAGTCACCATTGGCATTACGGGCATAGATAATATTACTGCTTGCACTGGCCACGTCTGGAAGCGCAGTCACCTCAAGAACCGTCAAGGCAGATGAAGTATCCTGCTTGTCTGCCATCTGCGTGTCAATTTCGGTTTCAGTGTAATAGTCATCATCATGGTTATGATCGTCTTTACTTAAAGTATTACCGTCATAAGTCAGATTGCCCTCGGCATCTTCACCGATCTTGTCGAGTTGATCCTTATTGGTGTGAGCATGGGCGCTGTCAGTTGCCGTCAGCAGGGCTGCAGCTGCAGTATCAGCGGAAGCTTGCGCAGCGGCGGCAGCGTCTTCAGCGGCGGTCTGGGCAGCGGCTGAATTGGTCAGGGCGGTTTCTGAATTTGTCAGCGCCGTCTCGGAATTCTCAAGGGCGATTGCTGAATCAGTGACGGATTGATCTGAGCCGGTTAATGATTCTCTGGCGAGGTCTTTTGCTTCCTGCGAGATATCAAAGTGCTGCTGGGAATCCTTATTGAGTTCATTTGTATGAAGCGTCCGGCTGTTATCAAACTGAATAAGCCGGACGGAATCTTCTGTTTCGCGGTATATCTCAACCTGGTCACCAACAGAAGGCAGCGTGAGAAGATTGATTGTTGAGTCGTTTGACCATTCGTAATCACCAGCATCAAGGGAATAAGAAGTATATTCATCGTTGACTTGGGAGTATACCCGGACTTTTACATAGGTCTTTTTCAGATAGGTAAAAGAGACGGGAAACAATGACGTGCTGCTATCATAGATGTAGTAATCCCTGGTCTTGAATGGTGAAATATTCTCAGGCATGTTTTCGGCGACCTCCTTCTTGTATGTCTATTTGCGCAGCATTTGCGCTAATGGGTTATTGTTGGCTTGCGTATCTTTCATAATCTGCATCAGTTCGGGATCTTGCGAGATCAGAACTTTTCTGGCCCGTGAGCGATAAAGCCGGATAGTTGAATCAAGGACCTTGGCTTTATCCTCGTCATTCATGTATTTATATTTCGGGCTGGTGATGATCCTTTCAAGCTGGCGTTTGGCAGTAAGGCCCATGCGCTTGATGCCGGTTCCGGAAAGGGCAAGGTACTGTGAATACTGCTGAGAATTCAATTTGACGCTCTCGCCATTAATGGTGATCCGGCGCTGGGGCTTTGAGGTACTCAAGAGGTCACGGCTTGAGAGTCGGTAGATTTCGTCATAAACCTTGTCACCCTTCTGTGTCGCGGTGCGGATCGGTGAGAGAGCGCGGGCAAGTCCGGAATCTTCATAGTAGACTGTTTCCCCGAGCATGGTCCTTTTGGCTGCCCCGGCAAATGAAGCCATCGGCGTATCTTTCTTGACCATATCAACAAAGTCCTTGGCTTCACGCATTACCGGGTCCATTGCTCTGGCCGCTGCCCGCCTTGCGCCACCAAACGGCATAAAGCCGTTGGCCTGTTTTGCTACCCAGGCAGAACCGTAACGATCCCAATCGCGCATGGCCATTAGAAGCTCATTGACGCCGGTTAGATAGTATTTATCGCTGACAACCTTCATGGCTGCGCCGAAGGTTGCAGCAACACCTTCAGAAGCATCCATGCGGTCAAGCTCCGAGTGTACTTCCACAAAGGTTGCCATGGTGTTGAGGAAGGTTGCCAGCGGATCAAGGCGGGTGAGTTCGATATAGGTCTTGCCGATTCTGAGCGAGTTCGGGCGCCATCCGGTATCGTAGAGCTTTTCCCGTTCGTCCTTGTCGCTTGGGCCTGAACCGGTGAGGATTCCTTCAGCGGCCAGAACCATCGCCGTATGCCAGAGCATTGAACCCGTCAGCATCCGGGCTTCAGCCATCTGGCGGGTTGCCATGTCGGCGCCGTCTTTGGTGGCTTCGCGGTACTCCTTGAACATCTTGGCCACGCCCGGAGTCCGTACCCCTGCCCACTTGGCGATATTAAGCGGGGTGCGCAGGAAGGGAACAATCAGCATGGTTTCAGGATATTTCTTACGGAATTGTTCGGCATGGGTCCAGGCTGAATCGCGGCGTATGCTATCCTGGAAGGTTACATATTTGGCGTACTGCATCAGTTCTTCGTGCAGCTCGGTATTATTCTGGTTATTGCCGTCCATGATGGAATTATAGACTTCATCACCATTCATGCCCTGCTGCTCGGCCATCATGCGGCTGCGTTCAGCCAGGGCGCGGCGCTGCATATGATAAGTCATGGTTTTGAGAAATTCATCACTGGCAAGCATCATATTGGTTGACATGAATTTCTGGGCTTTGGCCATGACATCAAAACTCTGGTAAGCCATCTTGGATAATTTACCCAAGCCCCCGGCCGCTTCCAGCTGCTCAAGGGTCATGTCATACTTTGTGCCGTGGACAATGCCGTAAGCATTGGCGCCGGATAATCCTTCCACCAGCTGGCCGGACTTTTCGCTTTCATTACCGAACTTTGACGATCCGGTCTTGAAAGCCTGCCAGCTGTTTTTGAAGGCGTCGATATAGCCTTCAATGGCGCCGTGAAGCATCACCCGGGCTTCCTTGCTGCCCTTGATGGCGACGTCACCTTCAAAGGCAAGCCCGGCCACCAGTCGATCATAGACCTCGCTGGTATTGGTGTAAATGCCGGTTATGGTGTTCGTGATATGGGTTGCCGGGCCGGTGAGCATTCCGGCAATTGTCGAGTGCAGGACCATATCGCGGACACGTTCATAACGGCTTCGGATATTGACCTGTGCGGAAAGATCGAGGAAATTAGTCTTGTCAAGGAGTACCCGGATCTTCTGCCATTCTTCATCACTCAGACCTTCACGGTCGGGGCGGCTGAGAATTTGTGAGACTTCTTCCTGCAGGGCGCGGATCATTGAAGTTTCATTTTCATTCTTGGGATCTGCGACCTCAACGAGATTGCCGATAATCCGCTGCAGAAGTTCGCTGGTTTCTTTGGTTGCTTCGCCACCGAGGACACTGTGCAGGGCGTCAGTCAGTTCATTACCGCGCTTTTCCTTGATAGTACGCAGCGCGCGAAGTGAACGGCCGGCACTGGTTCCCATACCGGAAAGTAGCTCGGTCATTTCATTAGCCGCTGACATCTTCAGGGTTGCGTAGGCGACATCTTCCTGCCGACCGGTCTTGAGGGCTTCCAGTGCGGCGGTAGTTACTTCACGGTTCATCTGTTCGTGCATCATCCCGGCGGCAATCATCGCGGTATCGGCGTTTTCAAAGGACTTATTAAAGCCACGGAACACATCGAGATTGATGCTGTTACTGGCAATGGCAAGTTTGGCCCTATCAATTAACTTGGCTGAAGTGTGTTGATCTCTGGCGGCAAGCTTCTCGATTTCCGGCGCCAGGGCGTTCATGTATTCCATAACGTTCTGGCTGTTTTCCATATCCGGTGCGAGGATACTGGAATTGACGGTATCGTGAATGTCGGTGGTCGGCTCGGCTTTTCCGGCGATTACATTCCACTGCTGCTCAATAGCCTTTGCCCGAAGTTCTGGATCGGGTCTGGCAATTTCTGTTTTCCTGCCGAAAAGGTCCTGATATCTGGCCATATCCATGTCGCTGACGGCGCCGTATTTTTTGGCGGTATTGAGATTATTTTCAATCTTGCCGCGCATATTTTCAAAGACCTTTGCCATCTGCGGGGTCATTTCCTGTGCTTCGCCGCGAAGATATTTGCTGAAACTCTCGGCAATATTTTTGTTGACATCAGTCTCAGGTGTGGTAGGATTATTAATAGAGTCAGGGTTCGTTGAAGACGTAAAGTCAGGGGATTCCGTTTCGGAAGGCATCTGACCCCGAGATTTAAAATCCGGCTGCGTTGCGGACGTACTTGCGGAAGCCACCTGTGGCATCCCAGCCTTGACCGCCTCACCTTCGGGTGAGGCATTTTTATTGTCAGTATCTTCCCGATAAAACGAAATCAATTCAAGCCGTTTGTCTTTACCTTTGCTGATTGCTTCACAAGCGAAATAACGTTGACCGATATTTTTGCTGAGAATGAATTTTACAGATCCACGACGGGTACGGTCAACATCACCTTTCTTAAAAGCAATTCGTGGCGCTGTATCAAAATCACTCAGGACAAGCGGAACAAGGGAAAATTCTTCAGCGGTAAGTTCCGGGTGCGCTTTGCGAATATGACGCAGTTCATCCAGATCAATAGTGAAGTATCCACCTTCAGCGTCAAGGCCGGTACTGGATTTGATTGCCTGGGCTTGCTCGGTTGCGATCCGGCCAAACTGCCACTTCCGACCCTTGCCAATATGATCTTCAAGCTTACCCTGAATTAAATCATTATAGATGTTGTAAACATCTTCAACGGTGCGCAGCAGCGGGCGCTTGCCAGCTTTAGGCCCCATCGGGGTTTCATAAGCAAGGCCGTAGCTTTCCAGCGGGGTCTTGAGGTATTCCTTAAACTGGGCTGATTCAGGGTTGAGCGTGGTCGGTGCTTTGGGGCGTGAAGTTTCGGCCATTTCTTTCTGCAGGGCAGTAACGATATTCTGCTCGTCACCGGATATCACCTTGAAGGCGTCATTAGCGATAGCCGATATCACTTCATCGTCGCTGCCTTCCCGGAGAGCTTTGATTGCCGGGTTATTCTGGTACTGCTCTTTGAGCTTTTCAACTTCAGCGCGGTAGGCTTGCTGCTCTTTCCCTCTTTGGCCAGCCTGCGCGGTATGCTCGGCAATTGCCCCACCGCCACCAAAGATCATGGATGAAACCAGAGCCGGGCCGAAAGTATCCTGCATGACCTTTGCAGAATCCTCAACAGTCATACCCGCCGAGCGACGCAGTTCATTCTGGATATAGGCGGTAGCCATTTCAGAAGGAAGCTCGGAAGCCGGTCCGGTAATAAGCATTCCCTTCATAAGTTTGTGGCCAAAGCTGCGCCAGCCTTTGACGCTGCGACCGCCGATGCTGCCGACGAAACTCTTACCGGCTGCGCCGAGTAATTTACCGGCCAGAAGATCGCCAGCCATCTCAAGACCGCCTTCAGCCACGGCTGAAAGCAGAGCGTCGGAGTGAACTTCGTCCTGCACCTGCTGCCAGGTCAGGCTGGGATTGGCTTTTGAAAATTCACTGTAGGCGTCGTCAACAAAGCGGTCGTATTCAGCCAGACCAAACAAACCGCCCGCTGACATCGCGTAACCGGCTATCATCGGAATGAAGCCCGCGCCACCAGTAGCAACTCCGGCGACTGCACCAGGAACACCGGCAGCTAATGAAGTTACCAGTGAGGAAATACCGCCATAGATACTACGCGCGACAGGATCGTCGAGTACGTCCTGCGAGACCTGATAGGTCGGATCGTATTCGCGCTGACGTTTGATTTCATTGAGATTGTCACCCGCCCACCGGCCCCATTCATCCATACCGAACATATCGCCGACGGTTCGGACAATGCGGTAAAAGGTTTCGGGAGTATCCAGAGCAAGGCCGTGATACGCGCCCTTCCAGGCCGCTTCACCAACCGCGCTACCCCAGCGGCCAACTGACCAGCTGTCTTCTGCAGCGGCAGCCTTACGCCGTGAATTATATACGTCATGGCTGTAGCCTTGCGGCTTTGGTGAGAAGATAGATTGCGAAATTGTCGGATCATAATCAGGATTGATTGCTGACATTTACTTTTTTCCTTTGTGTTTGTTCTTTTCAGGTGAATAGAGTTCGTTGATAAATGATTCAGGGATATTGATAAGCTGGTACTTACCGTCTTCAGTCTTTTTGATTACTCCGTCTTTCACCAGTTCATTGATGGCTTGCGGAAAATCTTTCTGCCGTTGTGGTGCGGCAAGGCTGAGATCGGTAATCATTTCATTGAGAGTGCGCGGATTACGGTAACGAAGCATCCCCTGGCGCATTTCGTCAAAATCATCATCAAGCATCCCGCTGAAAATTTCAGACGGACGGTAATACGGATTCTTTGGTTGGGCATCACCGGACGGGCTTGAAAGGGCATTGACGATAAACATCTTCTCAGCGTCAACCCCGGCAAGTTCGGTCTTGATCGTTTCAGGCTTATAGCTCATTTTCTCAAAGAGCCAGAAGTGATTAAAGTCAGTGGAATATTCTGCCGAACGGTATTCAAGTTTGCCGTCTTTGATGCGAAAGAAGCTATCAATTCCCTTACCGGTTATCCCGCTGTCAAATGGTCCGCTGCGTTTGGGTTCTGATCTGGTGATCGGTTCATAGCCTTTGGGATTAGCGGGGTTGACCAGCATCATCGACCGGTTGCGTTCTTCAGAATTGATCCGGTCAAGCAGCCAGGTGGTGACATTCTTGTCGGGGTGAATCTTGCTGGCGGTGGAAACTATCTGTTCTCTGGTCATGCCGCTGGTGTCTGACATGAATTTTGCGTAAAAGGTTTCTGCCATTTTCGGATTATCAACAAGCATATCTTTGGTGATTTCCTTAAAGGGAACGTTCTGCTGTTCTTCAGCGCCAATTGGGGAAAAGCCAAGTCTGCCAAGTTCTTCATTGAAGATCTTCATTGTCGCTTCTCTGGCGTCTTTACCGTTAGGGTCGAGTTCTTTACCCATGACGTAATCGGTTGAGCGTGATGCGGCCGTGTGCATGGCTTCGCTGATTCTTGAGCCGTCTGGTACGGTAATCTGACCATCCTTACCAAAGAGCATTGGTTGCTGGCCGCCCTCGCCCCATTCATCGGGTGATGCCTTTTTTATCATGGCATTGGCTTTGGTGCTGACTAGCTGCAGGGTTTCATTAAAGCGGTTCTTGATAAAGCTGAGTTGTGACCAGCGGTTACGCAAGACCTCGGCTTTGGCGTTAATAAGTTTGATCTGCTCTGGGTCGGTGACGTCTTTGGCTTCGTTGTGATTGTCTGACATCATTTGTTCAAGCTGGTCAAGTGTGGTGGCTTTGGCGGCTGTTTTGGTAGTCGTGAAGATGTTATTATCCAGCTTGTTATTCATGGCCTGACCTTCAAGATATTTCTCTTTCTGGTTTAGTTCCGGTAGCCATCTGGCAATTAACTGGCTTTTTCTGGCTTCGCCCATGCGCGAAAACAAGGTATTCTCACCATCCCGGCTGCTACCAGAGCGCAGGGCTTCCATCAGGTCGGTAGCATTTTCCATTTTGTCTTCAGCCAGCAAACGGCTGAAAGCGACATCAGCGGAATTATAGAGAATATTCTCTTTCATGTCCTGCCGTTGATCTGGGGTAAGGTGCGGCATATTGGTGTCGGCAATATTGTAGATACCGTCAATAGTTTTGCGCAGTGATTCGGTATCGTAATCGCCGGTGGTAAATGCCGCGACCAATGAGTCGGTTGATTCATCGCTGAAATTATTGGTCAGCTTCTTGAGGTGTTCACCCTGTATGCCCCGGAGCAATCCTTCATAGGCCGAAAGATATTCAGCCTTATAGCCATCAGAAAGCCCGTCAATCTGGGTCTTGGCGTAATCGACGGTCTGATCCCAGTTGCGTTCGCCACTTCTGAAGCTGGCAATCATCTTTGAGCCTTCGCTCTCTGGATTGGTCAGATCAAAATCCTTCAGCTTCTGCAGGCTGGCGTTGATGCGGTCGGTCTTGTACTGCTCACGACTGGCTTTTTCCGCTTCATACTTGGCTTCCCGTGATGCCTGTTTCGCTTCAGCTTCAGCCTGTTTCTTCTCGGCAAACTGAAACCTTGCATCCTCAACCGACTGGTTGGCGACCTGCGATATACCTTTTCCCGCATTGAGCAAGGCCTGTCCAAGCGCTTCAAGGGAATTATCATTGCTGGTGGGCATTGCCGGATTGTTGGCGATCATCCGGGTATCACCGATATTCACTCCAGATCCGGGTGTGAAGATCCCGTTGAGAATATTCGTACTCAATTCACGGGTTGATGAATCCGGTGTACGGGTGCGGGTATAGCCATTTCCAATCATTGAATTTTATCCTTGATAGCGGTTAAGTTGAGCGTTGGTTGAAGTGTAGGCAGAATATGAGCCGAGAACGCCGTTAGTGAAACCTGATACCAGTGATCCCATGAAGTTTGGCTCTGACGGCATTGCCGGATCAATCAGGTTCAGCCCCGGCATATAGCTGGACTGCCAGGCGTTATTCTTCTTCATCTGCGCGGCAATGGTGCGGTTCTCAAGGTTCTTGTTGGCGGTATCGACGTCCTGTGAAGCATTGAGGTTTACTTCATTGACCATGCGGGCAATGGTACTGTCGGCAAGTCCGGCGTAGCTCCCGGCCGCTTTCTGGGCGGCGGCTTTTCTATTGGCTTCCTGCATGATTTCATTCTTCTCTGAAGTGGCCTTTTCCTGCGCCTGCAGAACTTCCTCGTTAGCGGCTTCATAGGCGCTGACCGTCTCAACACCCTTGGCAGCCATTTCGCTGTTGTAATTAGCGATGGCAATTTCATTACTGCGAAGTTGCTGGTTGTAGGCGCTCATTTGCGCGTCGTACTGCGCCTGCTGGCTGCTCATGCCGGTAATCGTATTACCAAGAGCCGCCGCACCGGTAGCAATGCCCATGATGGCAGCTGCACCTAAACACATAATCTTTTCTCCATTCGGTAAAAGGTTTCCCCGTAGCCCCGGAAATTGGTCATTTCTGATACTTTCTCAAAGCCCAGCCAGCTGACCATCTTGACCAGACGCTTATTCTCGGCCCAGATATTGCTGTAAATTACGGGGTGAACTTCGTTCATAATATTGACGTAATGCGGCATTTCCTTGAGTAGATAACGGCGGTATTTATTCAGCCGGTTGTCGTGCATCAGCCAGACCAGACCGTCATTAAGAACGCCCCACATCGCGCAGGTTTCACCTTGCCACTCTGCCGCCCAGGATATTTCAGAATTACAGAGCGAGAGATAAGGGGCGGTATTGCAGGGAACTTCCGGGAAAGACCGCGCCAACATTATGCGCTCAAGATCAAATAGGTTCTTGCCAAGCTCAAAGGCATGATGTACCTTGGCGGCGTGAATCTGATATTCCATTAGTTCGCCCTCCATCCTTTCCAAACAATTTTGGTGTAATTAACGGGTATCGGTGACTGAGCAACCAGAGAGATTTCTGTCTGGATATTTTCGCCATTAACGCCAAAGGTGAACTCACCTGAGTCAATCCGGGCCTTATCCAGAACCAGACCAGTTGTGCCGATCAGACCGTCTTTCTTCTTTTCAATGACGCGGCCTTTATTCTCGATTACGGCGGTAAAATCTCCGCTGTTCTGATAGGACACGGCCATGCGCAGAATCTGGGTGCGTTTACCGGTCAGACTCCGGGCATCATCACCGCGCCGGAAATATTGCTCAGACAACTTATACTTACTGGTATAGTTGATTCCGGCGTAAATTTCTCCGGTTGAGTAATCGCCGCTGACGGTGAAGTCGGTTCCTGATTTGCTGATAATCTCAAGCGGTCGATCCGGCGTTGGCGTATCAAGTCCTGAAACCGCGACCAGATCAAGATTGTCAAGGTTGTAAGGCATGGTGAAGGTGGTCGTGTCGCTGTCTTCATCATACGTGGCGTTATCAAGCAGAACCCGGCTGTCCATGTGCGGATCGTAAGTAAGGCCCGCCGGTGCGTCGGTTGTCATGGTCATACTTTCAATATAGCTATAGCCGTCGCGCTGCAGGACAAGATGTAATTTGTCTTCGATAAACCGGCAGTCGATAATGACCGTTCCTTCTGAGAATTCCCAATAGCTCCATGAGCTTTGCCGCTTTTCGGTTCCCGTCCAGAGATAGGAATAAATATAAATCCGGTTGCGGTGATCCTTCACCAGAAAAGCGACCATATTATTGGCGCTTCTGGCTGACATCTTGAAAACACTGTTAGGCAGATAATTGCCGATATGCGCGGTTGACTCACCTGATTCATTGCTGACTTCATCATTGACAACGTAATACTCGCGGATAATCGAGTGGTCGTCATTTGGCGAAACAAAGAAAGCGGTCGTTCCGGCCTTTACTGGTTTACAGATATCAGAACATTTGTGATTGGTGGTCGGGTCCACAACGGCATTGTCCGGTATGAACGCGCCCTTTGAAGTGATCTGGTATTGCTGGGTTACGCCGAACAGTAGCAGGCTGCGGTCAAAAGGCAAGGCGTGTTTGATCTGGCAAAGCCCTTCCAGTGTGGTGGTCTGCTCAAAGGGATCATCGTCAAGCGCCTGGCGAACAGTTACCGGATAGAAGCGGTAGTAATCACCAATCTTGCTGTGGCTGACATGATCGTCAGAGAAGACATTCAGGCGGTTATTATAGAACGAGATTTCGTCGATGGTGTTACCGATAAGGTGCGGGGCTTTGGCAGTGTCTTCGTCACCGGCGATTCGGGGTTCAACAGCACAAGGTGAAAAATGGAAAGTGCCGTCACTCTGGCGAACCAGTTTGTACGGGAAGGTACTGTTATCAATTTCATTCTTATTGCCCCAGCTGGCACACTCGCGCCATGTACCGAATTGCGTACTGGTTGATTCGGTGTATTCAAGATAATAGTCCGCTTCGTCGTCAATGCCTTTGATGCGGACTTTATGCCCTTCAAAGCAGAGTCCGGGCAGGTCGGTAAAGTTCTTGTATTCGTTGGTGAAGCCAATGAGAGCCTGGCCGCCGTAGCTGTCTTCTACGCGCACCATTGACGCGTCTGACTGCTTTGGCCTGAAACGCAGGGTTCCGGCAACCTTGTCGCAGTAGAAAGCATCACGCGCAGCGGCCAGAGTAGCATCAGTATCAAAGGTGTTACGCAGGGCAACGGCGATATCTTCAGTTGAGGTTTCAGCTGCAGTACCGGCTTCCTGTGCGGCTGTTGTATGAATAATTGAATACTCAGTTGATCCCACCCGCAGGACAACAACATATTTGACCGCCTTCAGGCCGCGCTTGACATAGACAATGCCGTGGCGATTGGCTTCTTCAATATCCCCGGCGTCTGCAACAGTAACGGTTTTATTGACAATCCAGGTTGTGTCGTCAACGGTGAGGAATTTAAAATCACTCTCAGGATCAGTTGACGCCAGATAATCGAGCGCTCCTTCATCATAGGTAATTGTCTTTTGGCTGCCGTCGATAAAACTCCAGATATTCAGAGTGCCATTACGGACAATCAGCAGATATTGCTCCTGTGAATCGCGCTCGATGATGTGTGAAGCGCAGATCCCGTCAAGCTCAATATTACCAAGAGTGGCGACATAATCAGCCGGTGGCCTGGTCTTTGGCCCGTCAGCCGGTGAGGAAAGCAGATTGACCTGTTCTTCACACTGCGAGGGCAAGCGCTCGGATGGTGGCTGGCGCGAGATACCATTTATCAAAGCAGGGATTTCCTGCAGGTTTGTTTTCATGTTCTTGATCCCGTTCTTCGGCTGCGGAAGCGGCGCATATCTATTTCGCAGTCCTCAAGCATGTTGGGGCTGCTGTTGGTCGTGACAGCGGTATCAAGCGCTGCTCTGGCATTACGCAACTGGTTTTCGGTGTAAGGCTGTCTTGCGCCGTCACCCTGCGTATTAATAATCAAATTGATGGTTGCCACCATGGTGATATAACGTTTGGCGGCAAAGGGAAGTTCTTCAAACTCAAGACAGGTGCGGACAATAACGTTGACGCTCCGGTCGAATTTGTAGGTGTTGTTGTCAAGATCATAAAGCAGGCCGCCGCGCTCGCCCAGGTTGCGGTATTCATCGCTATTGGTGGCGGTTACAGAAAGACAGTTTTCAGGGAGTTTGATTTGTCCGTCAGTATTTGGCGGTAAGATCATTGTTTCGGAATTGGTGTAGATCCCTTCTTCCTGGACCTCGCCGGTGGCTTCCTCAAGGCAGGTCAGCGCGGTTGCTGCGTCAGAATTGATATCAAGAATATCCTCGTCGAGTGTGGCGACGGGAGTTTCATTGATATGCCGTAGCATCCGTTTTACCGCGTCAAGCTTGGTCTTTATGAAATTTGTCATAATATCCTTAGAAAATAAAGTGGTGGGCAGCCACAAGCCGCCCACCGGTTTTGGGACACGTCAGCAGGATTATGCTACTAAAGAAGAAAGCTCAATTGCGTAACGTGGATCTCTTACACCACAGCCGCGAACGATCACGTTCTGGACGGCAGTTTCAAGATGTTCCTCGCGGTCAATCAAGAACCAACCTTCATCCTTGATGGTCAGGCTGGTCTCCAGAAGGGCCTGATCAGCAAAGACCAGACCGACGGTGTTGAGCATATTAACATAGTGGTTGGACTGTACATTCATGCTCAGACCGACCTGAGTGCCGTCGATAGTTACGCCGTACATCTGGTTGGCGGTGTTTGAATAGATAATATTCAGACCAAGAACGTTCTTAACATCTTCGTCGGTAACATCAGACGGACCGCCGTAATCCTTGTTGATAAGCGGAATGTAGTTGTGCAGCATGGTCCGCTGGGCGTAGGTCAGAAGCGCGGTAAGGCTGTCTTCCACGTCCTTTTCACGCATGGTCTGGATAGCACTTTCCAGCGCGTGATAAAGAACTTCGCCCTGGTCTGCCTTGGTGGTCGGGGTGGTAAGGTCCACACCGGTAATAACAGAACCACCGACTTCACTGGTAAGAGCGTGTGTGGCGCGGGCAGCCTTGACCAGTTCGCAGATACGATAACCGTCACGGTAACGACCGATCGCGCGGGCCATACGGGTACGGTAAACGGGCTTGATCAGCAGGTTAGACATTGCTTCGTCAACCTGGTCAACCGATACCTTGGCGTATTCCGGGCGGTCACAGCCGATGGTATTTTCGGCGTGTTCGATCTTCTCGCCTGAGAGAAAATCACCGCGATTTTCCTGAGTCTTGGTGATGGTACGACCGACGGCAGGTTCGGTATAAGTCTTGCTGCCGTTAAGTGATACCACTTCAAAGATGCCGGAAAGCTTTTCTTCTTCCATAAGAAGCTGACCGACGGCGGGTTTGAACTTGTCCTTGAAAAGTGCGTCAAGATCACCCGCAAGATTTTCCTGACCCGGATACTGCGGATTTGATTCCGGGCTGTTAGGGAAAGCCATAATATTACTCCTTTAAATAAGTTGATAAAAATGTTTGATTGAAAAGTAATCACCTTGCGAAAACTCCATGCAAAAGCAGAGCCGCGCCGTAGCGTAGCCCCTGTCGGTTGGATCAAGCTTTCAGGTGTGATTGGGTTTTAAATTACGTGGGAATGTCCAGACGTGGCAGACCACGGGCTTTACGCCAGTTGTTAGTCTGCGCCAATCTGTCAAGAAATGCGCTTTGTTCTTCAGCCTTGAAGCGCGGAAGCTTGTTGATACGGCGGGCTTCCTGCATTACCTCATTGAGATTGGAGAACATTCCGTTTGGTGTTCCGGCTGGTGCGGGCGTGTTATCACCTTCAATAAGTGATCCCTGCTGACCGAAGCGTGACTGCATCAGGTTTTGAATCCTGGTGAGAGCCATCTTGCCCTGTTCTGCGTTACCGGATGCCAGTTGCTGATTGAGGACTACCGCTTCATTAATCGGCACTGCGCCGGATTTAAGATACTGCACAAGCTGGGCGGTGTTCTGGCGGCTGCCGGTGTGGGCGTCCATTGCAGTCTGATAATCAGCAACGGCCTGCTGCTGAACCTTTGACTGCATCTGCGACATCATACTGGCGTGAGAATCGACCAGTTCTTTGGAAAGACCAAGTTCGGCAAACTTCTTGTAAGTGTCTTCTGAGAGTTTGCCGTTATTCGCGGCCCACTCTTTTTCCAGTGATGCAGGTTCAAAGCCTTTGCCTTTGAGAAAGTCCTGCGTCTGGTTCTGCATACCGGTGAGTTTGTCCGCTTCAGTTTCCGCTGGCTTCTCGGCCGGATTTTGCGGTGTCTGCTGCGGATTCTGTTGTGGCTGCGGTTCCTGCCCCGGTACTATAATTGGCGCCGGGTTTTCAGCAGGCGGCGTTCCTCCCCCTGTGTTTGTGGCCGCATCTGCTGAGTTACCCGGCAATTGTTCTGGTTGAGGATTAGTCAGCTGGTTTGCCGCTTCATCCTTCTTGCTGCTGAATAATACTGTCATTGTCCGTGTCCTTTGATTGAGTCAGATAAAACTACAAGGCTGAATTACTCAGCCTTGTTTTCCTTGTCCATCGCTTCCTTGTGTTTCTTGCCGCATTCCTTGGGGTCAAGATTCTTTCCGGCAGCGGTGTGAATCATCAGCTTGTTACCGGGCATTGGATTGATCTTGCCCAGATATGCGGTACGCTGCTGTTCCCAGCGGCGCTGGTCAGCTTCAGAAGGTTTTTCCTTGGAGAGCGCGTCAAGCGTTTTCTCAAGCCCTTTGGATGCGGCCTGCTGTTCGGCAAGCTGGCGCTTGATTTCCGGCAGTTCCTTGCTGATATCCTGCAAGGCTGCGTTCTGCGCTTTAAGTTCAGCAATCTCGCGGTCCTTGTCCTCGATGATCTTTTCAGTGGCAACGGCAGTACCGGACTTTTCTTCAGTCTTGGTTTCTGTCGCGACGTCTGTTGGTGTTTCGGGATTCTGGGTTTCCGTACCTTCGCCACCTTTGGCGGGTGTTTCCTGTTTCTTAGCCATTAGGGTTTTCTCCTTGTTGTTGATCCATTGACTTTGATATTAAATTTGCCGCTGGTCCTGCCAGTGGCATCATCTGCTGTAATTGGGATTGCTGCTGAATCTGCTCTCTGATCTTGGCGATTTCTTCCGGTGATTTAATCAGACCGGGGATATCAATCTGCATTGACGACATGATCTGTTTGACCAGGATTTCATTGTTCATAATGATTGCCGCTTCTTCCGGTGGCAGAACCTGCTTGAGAATGGTGCATAACTCAAGAGTCTTCTTCAGATCCTGCTGGCGTCCGAGGGCTTCCAGACCAGTGGTGACAGATCGGTCAACAATGCCTTCTGGTAGCGGAATCAGCAAACCGAGGTTTTCCATCCGGCGCTCATAAATACTGATTACTGGAACCTGCAGTTCCTTCATAAAGAGCGCGAAGGTTGCACCTGAAGACTGGTTGAGGTCTTCAATAAGCTCCATGATTTCGGTGGCCGTCACACGCTCACCCTGACGCTGTACGCCGGATTTCATGTGAAAGCGCAGGCGCAGGTCGGTCTTGAGTTCTTCCTTCAGACGCAGGGCAACATTGTAATCCCGGTCTTTATTGAGGTTGAGCGTTGTGACCTCTTTAAAGAAGTCAGCAATAACGACCGCGCCATTCTTGGCCTTGCTGAGTTCATGGGCCTTGGTTGCGCTGCCCGGTGGTACGCCGATCAGAGTACGGGATGCAATCTGCGCCCCTTCGTTCAAAGCCTGGCTGACAACCTCAAGAGAGTAAAGGTCGCCAACAAAGTCTTCAATGTAGCTGCGTCCGTAATCCCGGCCGTCCTCTTTACGCCAGCGTAAAGGGATATATGGCA
This sequence comes from bacterium, assembly GCA_003245715.1. Taxonomy (GTDB): domain Bacteria; phylum Planctomycetota; class SZUA-567; order SZUA-567; family SZUA-567; genus SZUA-421. The sequence goes on along the minus strand of QKCJ01000014.1, from coordinate 1,504 downwards.
GGGCGTCAATCGGGTAGCGCTCCCAACGGCCGAAACCGTCAACGCCGATTTCAGGAATGGCAAAGCCGCCGACTTCCTGCTTGGCAATCCAGAACAATTCCCGTTCATCAAATTTGATCTGGGTGTAAAGCTCAAGCGGCTGGTCTTCGTGAATATTTTCGTTACGGGCCTGTCTTTCCAGTGAGATGATAGAGCGCAGACCAGCAGGCAGACGCGACGGGCGAATGGAATCCTTGATAATGATTTCCAGAACGTCATTGCCGTTATCACGTTTGACGACGTAACGCTCAAGGCCGAAGCTTCTGAGTGGTGAGCCGTCAAGCGGGATCTTAGCCAGAACGTTGCCGGAGATGGTCATGTGTTCAAACCATTCATTACCGGTGGTTCTCAGTTCGGTTGTCTCAATGTAATCCCGGACGCCTTCTTCCCTGATTGACAGCTGGTTTTCAATTTCTGCCATTGCTCCGGGTTGCTGCGCTTCGAGTTGGTCCTTGTCAACCATATTGGTGACTTTGTACTGGAACCATGAGTTCTGGTACGGAAAGAGCGCAAGGCCGAGTTTGCTGGCAAATGAGGTAACGCCGATTGCACCGGTAGACTGCCACGGTGTGGGATAATCGGTGTTTCCGTCGTCTCCATCTTCAGGCAGGAAGTAAGGCTTGGTCAACGCGGCGATGGAACGGCCGCGCTCAAGGTATGGCTGACGCTCGATAGCGAGTTGGTCATACCTGGCTTTAATTATTCCCTGTTCTTTAATCATGGATTACTGCAGGATATTGAGGAATTCAGAACTGTTAGTTCCTACGGTACTCTGGGTCAGGTCATTGCGCAGGGTTGAACGTCCGGTATCGGCTGTTTTTTCTGCACCGGCTGCACCGTCAATGTCTGCGTCGTCAAGTTCCACGCTGGTGGCGTTAGCCGTTGTATACTGCGTCGGGGTTTGTGCTGCATAGGTCGGGGCTGCTGTTGTTGTGCCGCCGCCGCCACTGCTGCCACTGCTGCCAAAACACATGATAATTACTCCTTGTCAAAAAGATAAACTGTTTCGATATGATGAATTAATTTACGGATACCTGAATACTGGCAGGCTTCGCGCTCGTCGATAAAGTCAAAGCGTTCGGGAAAATCGGCATTGAGCGCATCAAATAATTTACGCGCTGCGGATTTGATTTCGATTTCTTCCAGTGACTTCTTGGGTGCTTGAGGTTCTTCTTCGACAACCGGGAGTAATCCTCTGGCTTCACGGTCGGCAGCGCTGGCATTATGCCGGTGCGCTGAAAATCGGTCTGCTGCTGAATTTGCCATTGTTGGGTATGCTCCTTCTTGTATGTCTAAGAAGGAAAGAGTAAGGATATATGTGGTTAATTAACTAGACTTATCGGATTTCAACTTAATATTAAAAAAGAAAATATTTGAATAAAAATACATAAGGGAATGAAATCGTCACTGACAATTTAACTAATTTACTGTTTATTTTTACTTTTTTTTATTTTTATGATTTAAC
>QKCJ01000040.1 GCA_003245715.1 bacterium | reverse complement strand
ATGTATACAGTTACCTGTTTATTTATTTCTGTTTTTTTTAGCAAATAAACGCACAAACTTTCTTTTGTGGCGATTTGCGCCTGAAAATTTATCTTCTGCACCGATGGAGAGCATATGATTAAATATATTTTTAGTGCTTTTTTTATTATGACGACTATCTGTTTTTGCGGCTGCACCGACCAGTTGAGCAGCGTACTTGCGGGGCAATGGGCGCAATTTTCCGAGGAACGAGGCATGGTTTCAGCGGCAAAACCCGGCATGACGATGGGGGATGTCATGAACAAAGTAGGCGAGCCCAGCAGGGTTGTCCATGGCGAAATGATTTATTCGGGCTGGCAGCAGTGGATTTACGCAACAGGATCTATTTATTTTTACCGGGGCAAGGTCAAGCAGGTTCAGGCAAAACCGCTTACTGACAAGCAGCTTGCCGAGTTTCGGGCCTCCCGCCACAATTATCTCTCTACTGACAAGGTAGATGATGACACCATTAAAGAAGTAACCGGTATTGAAAACCATACAGAGGAAGACCGCTGGGCATTACCGGGCGATAATGTCTATTCTCCGCACAAGGTGAATGATGGCATTGTTGATGTTAAATAATTTTTATCCGGGAATTTATTAATAATAAGGGATCAGGCCATGAACAAAATTTTTGCCGTTTTTATTTTCAGCGCGGTACTTTTTTCAGCAAACATTTCTGCAGATGAAGCTTCACACCGCAAAGCAATTCTTGAATATTTCAAGATCACTAATCAGGAAAACACCTATAACCGCACGCTTGAAGTTATGGTCAACGCGCAGATCAAGCAGGCACCGCAACTTGCCGCTTTCAGGGACACCATGATGGAATTCTTCAAAAAATACGTCTCATGGGAAGTAGTTCAGCCAAAGTGCATTGAGATATTCATGCAGGCATTTACTGAAAATGAGATCAAGGATATTACCGCCTTCTACTCTACGCCGACCGGCAGGAAATTCGCCCAGGCAATGCCGGAATTGATGACAAAACTCATGGCTGTAGGGCAGGATGAGATCAAAACACACCAGGCTGAATTAATCAAAATGATTCAGGACAAGAGCCGCCAGCTTCAGAATGCAGCCCAAAGCAAAACCCCTGCAGAGACCCCAGCCAATGAATAAAGCATCAGTACTGACCGCATTAAAAGAGCTTGATTTTACCGACTACCCCCTGCAATCTCCGGCAGAAGGGGAGGTTCGCCTTAAAATCGCTGCCGTCAGTATCTGCGGCTCTGACGTACATTACTGGCACAACGGACGCATCGGTTCGGCTGTTGCAAAATATCCGATGGTGCTTGGCCATGAACCTTCGGGAATCATTGAATCCGTCGGCGCCGGCGTAAAAAATCTCAGCCCCGGAATGCGTGTTGCCATTGAACCGGCGATGCCTTGCGGTTTGTGCAGGATGTGTCTGATCGGAAAGAGCCATTTATGCCTCAAAATCCGCTTTCTCGGCACACCGCCAGATGACGGAATACTCATGCAGGAGCGCAATATGCCCGCGCACTGCTGTATCCCCCTTCCCGACAATGTTTCTTTGATTGAGGGGGCTCTTATGGAGCCTCTGGGGGTTGGCTTACACGCGGCCAGGCTTGCTGCACCGCAGATTGGTGAATCGGCAGCAGTATTCGGCCTTGGCGCGGTTGGCTTGCTCACAATGCTCTCTGCACTGCTTGCCGGGGTTGACAAGGTATATGCAGTCGATCCGGTAAAAGAAAGGCGTGAGATGGCCTTAAAACTGGGTGCAACGGCCGTATTTGACCCTGCCGGGGGGAATGCTGCCGAGTGGATACTCGACAATACCGGCGGGCTTGGCACAGATATCAGTTTTGAAGCCAGTGGCGAGGAAGAAGGATTTATCAATTCCTGCCTGAGCGCCGGGCGCGGGGGACGTGCGGTAATAATCGGTATCCCCGAAAAAGATTATTTTGCCATGCCGATGCATGAATGCCGGCGCAAAGAACTCGCGGTTCTGCACTGCCGACGCTCAAACCGTGAGGCGGATAATGCGATAAACCTTATAAGTACCGGGCGTTTACCGATTAAAAAACTTGCTTCGCATATTTATAAATTCGAGGATACCGGCAAGGCTCTTGCTACCGCGCACAATAAAAGTGACGGCGTAATCCGGGCGATAGTTCTGCCCAATAATGATATTAAAGTTGACTGATTTTTCAGATATTTCCTGTCTGGTAAAAGCAAAATGCTTGCAATAAATGATAACAACGTTAATAATTGTGAACGCCCTCTGGTGAAGACAAAAAATTTGAATTAATCGTTTACCTGTTAAGACACTGGTTATTACGGAGCATACTGGAAATAATGGCAAAAACCGGCAAAGACTCAGCTCGAATGAGAGCAAAAACAAATTCCGAGCAAAAAAGAAAAAACTCACAGAGAAATTTCAGCACTGCCGCTGATACCATGCCGTTCTATATCCATCCGGTCTTCCTTTCCGGACTTATCTTTATCCTCATATTCATAATCAGTTTTTTTGTGCTGGATTTTTACTTTGCCGTAAAAAGCACCGAATCCAGCAAAATACCCAACTATTCTACCGGCACAGACTTCCCTGAATTCGAGAAGATTAATTTTGTCCACGGCAAGCCGACGCTGGCCACAAAAATTTATCTTCAGGCCTGGGATTTCACCGGCACTGAGCGCCTCAACAAATTTCAGGAACTGCGCCGTATCCATGGCAACAGCCCTGAATGGAAGGTCTCAGCCGATGAATTCAACATCTTGGTGGAAAGACAAAAGGAAAAACTTGAATTTATCGAAAACCGCAAACGTCTTGACCAGGAAAAGAAACAGCGCGTCTATCAGGCCAGAGCATTGAGAGAATATGCCGTAACGCCCAGAATAAAAGATCTTATGGTCAGAAAAGCCGCTCTTGAGAAAATAATCAGCAAATACCCCAATACCGAAGCAGAAAAAAAGGCCAAAGAAGCTCTGGAGAAAATCCCTGCCGATATCTCTGATATTGAAGACAAAATGGCCGATGCGACTGATCCGAAAAAAATTCACCAGAAAGAATCCCATGACCTTACCGTTGAATTTTTCAATAATTACCACGCAAAGCTTATTAAATGGGATCTGAATGGAGCAAAAAAAATCGCTCTTGATCTTGCCAATGACAAAAAATTCACCGAATTGAATTATATCGGCCAGGGCTGCATCAAAGACCTGCAAGACCTTGATATACTGGCAAATACCATAGAAAAACATTACAAGGCACTGATGGGAACCAAAGCCGAGGCCAAGCTCGCGGACGGCTCGACAATTAACGGCCGGGTTACTACGGTCACAGACAAGCTTGTGCGTTTTGTTATCGGTGGGCGATATGCGCAAAAAGTAATTTTTCCGGAGAATATGAATCTTGAATTTGCCCTTGATATTTATAAAAGCGGCAAACCTGCCGGCGCGCCTTCGCCTGATCTGGTGGCGGCGCTGGTCTTTTATGCAAGGGACAACGAATTTGCCGCCAGAAGTTTTTTCAACCGGGCAAGCAAGACAGACCCGCGCAAAGGACTGCACCAGCAGCTTCTCAAGTACAGTTTTCCGAACAAAAAATAATCCGCTGATAACCCACACCAACCAAACTTATGGAGTTTTTTCATGATAATTGCAGGTATTGATGAAGCAGGCCTGGGGCCGGCTCTGGGCGCTTTATGCCTTTGCGCGAGTGTTTTCAGCGTTGCTGACAAAAAGAACTCCCAGGATACCTATCCGCCCTGTTTATGGCAGGCATACAACGATATAACCACCAGCAAAAAGTCAGAAAAAAACAACAAACTCCTGATTACCGACAGCAAAATTGCCTATAACGCCGGCGGGCTCGACCTGCTTGAGCTTGGCGCGCTATCCTTTATTTCCGCCGCGCAGATGAGTAAAAACGCCGATTTCAGCCTTCCTGACAATCTTTTTGCCCTCCTTCAACTTACATCAGATAATTCTAAATTAAACCGTTTTTCTTCCTGCAGATGGTATCGCGAACTTAAAAATGCTCCCATAACAACCGCGCGCAACCATGAAAAAATTTCTGTGCAGGCCAGAAAAATATCTGAAAATTCTTCTGTTAAATGCCAATATCTTGAGGCAATTGTCCTTAGCGCGGAGATGTTAAACGAACTTTTAGACCGCGGGCTGAATAAATCCGAAGCCGTAATGCTCCAGACCGGTACGCTTATCCGCAATATTTATGATGCTTATAAAGATGAAAAAGAAATTATAATTACCGTTGATAAGCAGGGCGGGCGTAATTTTTATGCGCCGTTTTTAATGGATACCTTAGGCGGAATGTGGGTTACGCCGGTTGTGGAATCGGCGGAAATTTCTGAATATACAGCAGGAAATTTGCGGATTATTTTCCGCCCCAAGGCTGACAGCAGCTCATTTCCCGTCGCGCTCTCAAGCTTTTACGCCAAATATCTGCGCGAAAAAACCATGGAATTATTCAATAATTTCTTTATCGCGCACCTGCCAGACCTCGAACCTACCGCCGGATATCACGGCGACGCACCGCGTTTTTATGAAAAAATATCGCCGGTTATGGAAAAACTCGATATTAAAAAAGAACATGTCTGGCGCGCGAAATAATTTTTTGTGGGATAAATTTCGGTTTAAAATGATGGATTATTATTTAAATAACCGGGGCTATCCACCCCAAACCCCGGAAAATATGAAATGTTTGATTGCAGTTTTTCTGCTAAAAAAAAATTTCAAAACAATATATGCCGAAAATTTCTGCTAAAATACACAAAATATTAATAAACGCCTCTATAGAAATTCGCGTGATTGATAAAAATTAAAAAATGTCAAAGATAAAAGCACAATATTTCTGGCTTGATGCGTTTAATTTATTCCACCGCTGGAATAGGACTTCGCAGCTCTTCAAACAAAACCATGAAGACGTAAACCATTGCCACCAAACAGCAATACGCCTGCTTTCAACTTACCTCGGAAAGTTCAGAAATCGCACCACCGCCTTTATGGACGGCGGCGTTTCCCGGCACAGCGCGACGCTCTGCGGCGTTAAAATCCGCTACCCCGGCCCCGGCAAAAAAGCGGATGACCTTCTGGAAGAAGCAGCAAGAGCAGGAAAAAATAATCGAAGTACCGCCGTAGTTACCAGTGATAATTTTCTTGCCGCAACCATGCGCCGAAACGGCACAAGAATTATTTCCTGCGAAGAATTTATTGCAAAACACCTGCAAAAAACGGTACAACAAGAGAATACAGAAGTTAAGCCGGAAATAAAATTATCAGAACAGGAGGTCAATGACTGGCTGGATATTTTTTCTGATGAAGAATAATTTCACTGCCAATTGCAGAAAAACTATCAACTCGGGAAAAAATTAATATTTCCCCCATATCAAGCTGTTTTCTGATTATCCTTGCAAAAAAAACCATGCTTTTTTATTATATCCCCTGCGCTTTACAGGATAACGGGAAAGAAATAATGGAAAAAGAAGAAATTATCGCTGAGTTTGACAAACTCCTCAGCGACATGGAAAAATTCAAGGCCAGTGACCTGCACCTAAAGGTACACAGCCCTCCGATATACCGCGTAAGTGGCAAGGCGCAACGACTTAAGAATACGGAAGATATTGATACCAATTTTACGCAAGCCCTTGCGGAAAAATTTCTTAACGCTCATCAAAATAATATTTTCAAAACGACTGGCGCTGTTGATTTTTCACATTCAATTGCCGGTATGGGGCGTTACAGAATTAATATTTACAAACAGCGCGATTCAATCAGCCTTGTCGCCAGACGTATCCCTTTTCAGATCCCGGCATTAGAAAAATTATGCTTACCCGCAAGCGTGGAACGACTTGCAGATCTGACCGACGGACTGATTCTGGTCGTCGGAATGACCGGCTCAGGTAAAAGCACGACCCTGGCCTCGATTATTAACCGTATCAACCAGAAACGCCGCTGCCATATTCTGACAATTGAAGATCCGATTGAATTTCTGCACAAAGACGCGCGCTCATTTATCAATCAGCGCGAAATCGGTTCAGACGCGCCGGATTTTCATGCAGCGTTGCGCGCAGCCATGCGCCAAGACCCCGATGTTATCTTAGTCGGTGAAATCCGCGACGCTGAGACCATGGAAACAGCGCTCGCCGCTGCCGAAACCGGCCACCTTGTTCTGGGAACACTGCACGCAACCAATACCACGCAAACAATTACAAGAATTGTTGACTTCTTCCCCGCAGACCGCCACAGCAGCATCCGACAGATCTTAAGTCTTTCCCTAAAAGCAGTTGCCGCACAAAAACTTATCCCCGGCTGCACCGAAAGCAGGCCGCTGGTTCCGGCGCTTGAACTTCTTCTGAGTAATCCGACAATGCGAAAACTTATTGCGGAAAACGAACTGGCTAAAATCCGCGATAATCTCAAACTTATGGCCGCCGAAGGAATGCAGGATTTCAATACAAGCCTGTATGATCTAGTGACAAAAGGACTTATCAGCAAAAGCGATGCCCTGCTCAGAAGCGAAAACCCTGAACAGCTCGAGCTTAACCTTAACGGTATCAGATAATTTTTTTTATCTTTGGGAATAGCCAAAAGTTTTAACTTAAAAAAATCAGGCACCCACCCTATTAATTTTACAAAAGAATCCCTTAGAGGGCGTTTATGCGGCTTGCAATTATTCCCCCACGCTAATTGCAAGCCATTGCATTTGCAATAATGCAAGCCAGATAATTAATAGATGCAACCCGATAATTGCAATCAGTAAAAATCCTCCCCGCACAATATAAAACTGCAACCCACTATCATTACAGCAGATAAAATATTATTACCGGCTGCACCCAGAACTGGCACAGGCATTGCCAATAGATTGCGAAAATATTTTTATACTTTTGCATAAGGATTAAAAAGGCAATGTCTGCTTCAAAGAAAAAAAACACTCTGCGCTGGATTCTGGCATTCTCGACAGTTTTGATTATCGCAACGGGCTGGTATTTTCCGTATATCGGTTTTGCCGTGCCGGTAGTGATGATGACGGGGATGGTCGGCGGATTTTTCTCTGGGCGCTGGATCTGTGGAAATCTCTGTCCGCGCGGAAGTTTTTTTGATAAATTAATCTCCCCTATCATGCCCCGGCGGAAAGTTCCCGCTTTTCTCACAAGGCTTCCTGTACGCTGGCTTATTTTTGCCGGGCTGATGGGTTTCATGATTTACCGGCTAAGTCTCGATATCACCAGCCCTGCGTACTGGGGCTCGGTCTTCTGGCTGATGTGTACGGCGACAACCGCAATCGGCCTGATCGGGTCAATATTTACCAATTCCCGCTTCTGGTGCAGTTTCTGTCCTGTAGGGACGGTCGGCAACTCTTTTGGAGGCGGCAAAAAACAACCGCTGATAAATAAGGAAAAATGCAAAGGCTGCGAAATCTGCGCAAAAGAATGTCCGATGCTTTTAAAACCGACAGATTATCTTACCGAAGGAAAAATATCCAATCACGACTGCATCCGTTGTGGTGCCTGCGCGGCGAAATGCCCGGTTGAAGCAATTAAGATGTCAGCGTGAATTTTTATTTTTTTTAAAACAGACCACAGTTAATACGGCTTACAAAATATTTATTGTAAAGATGCCAGGGCGGAGATTTTTACGGCGCGTTATCTTTTTAATTCCCCCTGAATACATTTACTGGTAAAATATTTTTCAGTGGGCAGAGACTCTTAAAATCCAGAAGGGAAAGGCAGGAGTATGAATATTGTAATTATTGGTGGCGTTGCCGCCGGACCTAAAGTCGCAGCAAGAATCATGCGTAACGACCCGAAGGCCAATGTAACGGTAGTTGAGAAGGGCAAGTTTTTATCTTACGCCGGCTGCGGTCTGCCTTACTACGTTTCAGGCGTAGTCAAAACACAGGAAGAGCTGATGAGCACACCTGTTGGCGTGATGCGCGACCCGGTATTCTTCCAGAAGGTCAAGAACTTCACAATCAAGAATTTCACCGAAGCAACCAAGATCAACCGCGCAGAAAAAACAGTCGACATTAAAGACCTCAACACCGGCGAGGAAAGCTCGTTATCCTATGACAAGCTCGTGATCTGTACCGGCGCCTCACCCTTCACCCCGCCAATTGACGGAGCAGACCTTGATGGCGTTTATCACCTGCACGGCATCGAAGACGCTGAAGGCATCAAGGCCAGACTTGCCGAGAAAAAAGCGCTCGACACGGTTATTATGGGCGGCGGTTTGATCGGTCTTGAAATGACTGAAGCCCTTGCCGAGCATGGTTGCCGGGTGACGGTTGTTGAAATGCTTGACCATGTCCTGCCGATTATTGATCCTGAAATGGCGACACTTGTCGAGAAACATATGGAAGCCAAGGGTGCGCGCGTTATGACCTCGACAAAAGTCACCGCCATCAAAGGCGAAGGCAAGGTCAGCGCGGTGGTTACTGACAAAGGCGAAATCCCTGCAGACATGGTTATCGTCTCTGTCGGTGTGCGCCCGAATACTGCTCTGGCTAAAGACGCAGGGCTTGAGCTTGGCAAGCGTGGCGGGATTCTGACTGACGCCACCATGCTGACCTCTGATGAGGATATTTACGCAGCCGGCGACTGCGTTGAGCCGATTGATCTTATTACCGGAGAGCCAACCTTCGTGCCGCTGGGTTCAACCGCTAACAAGCAGGGACGGGTCGCCGCCAACTCAGTCTGCGGCAAGAATGACGCCTTCCCCGGCGTTATCGGCAGCAGTGTCTGCAAGGTATTTGACTTCACCGTCGCACGAACCGGACTCACCGACAAAGCCGCCAAGGCCGCAGGTTATGACATTGTATCCGTTATCGCCCCCGGCCCAGACAAGCCGCATTTCATGCCCGGAGCAGCGCCGATCTTCCTTAAACTCACCGCAGATAAAGACAGCAGGCGGATTCTCGGCATGCAGGCAGTCGGCCCGGGTGATGGTGACAAACGCGTCAATGCGGCAGCGGTAGCTATCACTGCGGGAATGACGGTTGACGAATTTGCGCAGGTTGATCTCTGCTACGCCCCGCCCTATTCACCGGCGATGGATAATGCGCTGGTTGTCGCTAACGTCCTGCGCAACAAGCTGGACGGACAGTATAAGAGTGCAATTGCGCAGGAAATAAAGCCATGGCTTGACTCGGGTGAAGCGGTGCTGCTTGACGTGCGCTCACCGGGAGAACGTGAGCAGATGCTGATTGAAGAAGCGCTCTGGATTCCTCTTGGCGCGCTGCGTTCACGCACTGCGGAACTGCCCAAAGACAAACGCATTATCCCCTTCTGCAAAATCTCGCTGCGCGGTTATGAAGCGGCGCTGATCCTGCAGGATGCCGGGTTTGAGGACGTTGTCGTTATGGACGGCGGCATTATCACCTGGCCGTACAAGAAGACTGTTAAATAATTTATCCAGCTTTGCGCCACGCACTTTCTGCGCACAACAAAATAAACCGGGAAGCCACTCTTCGGCCTCCCGGTTTATTTTTGCATTAATCATTACCACTGCGTCAAAGTTTAGAAATAACGCAGCCAGATGTAGACTGATGAAATCGCCAGACTCAGCAGCATCATCGGGAAGCCGTACTTGGTAAAGGTCATAAATGACAGCTTGTACTTGTTACGCATCGCAATCTGTGAGACAACAACGTTGGCTGACGCACCGATAAGTGAGCCGTTGCCACCAAGACACGCACCAAGCGCAAGAGCCCAGTAGAGCGGCGCAGCTATTTGTGTATGAATAATTGCCGCGTCAACATCCATGTTATAACCCTTGGCCTGAGCAAAGGCCGGGATGATACTCTTCAAGAGTGGCATCATCGCAATAACCAGCGGAATATTATCGACAATCGCCGAGAAGATCGCACAGAACCACAATACCAGCATTGCCGTCAGGAAGAGGTTGCCCTTACTCAAGGCGATAACCTGCTCACCGAGAAACTCGAAAACGCCATTAACCTCCATCGCACCGATCAGCATAAACAGACCGGCAAAGAAGAAGATCGTAGCCCATTCAACTTTTTCAAGAACCTTGTGCACACTGACGCGGCAGATAAGAGCCATCAGCAAAGCACCGCCAAGGGCAATCAGACCAGGCTCCATGTGCAGCCAGTGGCCGGCAACAAAGCCAACCAGCACCAGGAAGAATACCGGCAGGCCGCGCTTGAGCATCTTGGGGTCAATAATCGCCTTGTCAGGGTGCGCACGCATCACACGCTCACGGATAGCTTCAGGTACGTGCATACGCTTCTTGAAGACGAAATAGACAACAAGGATAGTAGCAACAAGAATTACCACAACCGGCGGCATGAGATTGACGACAAAGTCATTGAAGGTCAGGTTTGCCTGTGAACCGATAACGATGTTTGGTGGGTCACCAACAAGTGTTGACGTACCGCCGATGTTTGAGAAGATCGCTTCCATGATAAGAACCGGAACGGTCGGGATCTCAAGAATCTGGGTTACGAGAATTGTAATCGGGGCAATAAGAATGACGGTGGTAACATTATCAAGCAGTGCGGAGAGAATTGCGGTTGCTAGCAGGAACTTGATAAGGATACTCATACCCTGCCCCTTTGAACTCTGGGCGAGGTAAATTGCAATCCATTCAAAAACACCTGTCTGCGAGAGAATGTTGACAATAACCATCATACCCACAAGCAGGAAGAGTACGTTAAGGTCGATCTTGTGGGCAAGCTCTTCATACGGCGCGATCTTGAAGCCGACAATAGCCAGCGACGCAAGGATCGCAACCGCGGTCTTATCCAGTTTTTCTGTAGCGATAAAAATATATGCTATCGCAAAAACAACAATTACGGGAATCATATTTATTTCCTTGGCTAAAAGTTCACAATTCGGTTAAGCACCGTCCCCTGGTCAATGACCCCTACGAGTTTGTTATTGTCAACCACATACACCTTCGGCTGAGCGAGGGTGGTGAGGGCAAAAACAATCTCAAGAAGGGTCGCGTCAGGAGCAACAGTAAAGAAGTCCTTGGTCATCAGGTCACCGGCCTTTGAGTGAGCTTCCTCGAAGAAGTACTTCTCAAAGGGGTCAAATTCACGGATGAATGAAACACTCTTAAGCTGTGAGAAAAAGTCCGGCAGACCGAAATGGAAAAGACGGTTACAGGTAATATGCCCAACAATATTACCCGCTTCCTCAACAACTGCAATCGCGTTGACATTGTTGGCTGTCATCACGGAAGTAACCTCACGCAGCTGGGTGTTTGGGTGAATATTGTACAACGGTTCGCGCATCACTTCCTTGGCAGTGATAGAAACGTCAAGACGGATGCCGAATTGCTTGAATAATTCATATGCCGCCTCCGAGTCCTTTGCCGACTGAAGCTTCTCTTTCATTGCAAGATCAGAGAAGAAACCGCCAACCTGAGCCATGACCTTGAGAGTAATGGTCGGGTCTTCCTCTGGGGCGAGAACCATGCAGACCAGCCTTGCGCCGTCCTGCAAATTTGAACCAAAATCAACCGGATTCTTTAAAATCGCCAGGCTGATAGCCGGAGCCTTCACAAAAGAAACCCTGGCGTGCGGGAAAGCGAAGTCGCCCCCCAGACCTGTTGAGCCTGCCAGTTCGCGCTCCTTTACCGCCTCCAGAGCCGCGGGAATATGCTCCTCGCGCTCGCGCATGGCTGGAGAATGGCGCAGACTATCGCACATCTTTCCAAGCAGCTCGTCTCTGGATAAATCTCCCTCATCAATAATAATTGATCCGGGATGAAGATACTTTGTCAGTTGCATACCTTGCCCCCTGTCTCTGCCAGATAGTGAACCATTATTTCAAAGAAATTAACTTCGCCACATAGCTTGTTATCTTTGGTCACCACCGGCAATTCATTAATCTTTTCATTCATAAAAACCTTTGCCACCTGCGAAAGACTCGAATCCTCATATGTTTTAAAAGGATTATTGTTCATCACTTCCGCAGCACTTGCAGCAGCAAAATTGATCGACGGATTCTTCGCCACATCCGCCCCCAACTCAAGCATCGCCGTATAAGGGAAAAGGTATTTGACCATCCGGCTCATGCGAATCTCGCCTACCAGATAATTATCTTTATCAACCACATAAACATGGCGCGTGCGCAGATCCTCAGTCATCTTCAGCATCACCTCGCGAATCGGCGTCTCCGGAGTAACTGTCGAAGGGTTCTGGATTATCAGATCCTTTATCTCTGCGACCTTTTTACGACCAAGCAAGAGTTCATTTTCCATTGTTCATTCCTTTTTGGTGTGACCCAGATATCATCATAACCCTGATACCTGCTTCAGTTGCGATTTAATTAAAATTGAATCCCTGAAAATCACAATAAAGGAGGCAATCACCAAAATCAGCCTGCCGCCGACAACCATGCAGCAGCTAAAACCGGTCAATTGTGGAAATTAATTGCCACCTTAGGAATGAATCATCTATAAGATCAGTACCACGGTCTCAATACTGCGCAAACAACTCTGAAAATCCCTTGTCTCATTCTTGATGAATATCTTGCCAACAGACGGGATCTCTGAATAAAAGCAAAAATCCCCGGCAGTGGCAAGCAGACGGCTGGCATTGAGGTCCTCTTCAAGTTCTTCTTCCTCAATCCGTTCGCGGATACTATTTTCAGCGCGGGTTCTGCGCTCCTTGCGCTGCGAAAATTCCTGTGACTTCTTGCCATTTCCCCTGACAGGCTTTGTCGGCAACTCAAACGCATCAAAATAAAGCTGCCCCATCAGACCAATAAGCCCGATGAGAATCAGCAGAATTGTCTCTTTGCGCGGCCTATAATCCATGTCATCAAACCTGATACGGAAAAATACCAAAAAGTATATTTATAATTTATACGCTTAAAGCATACCCTGTCAATAAGGGGGTATAAGTAATTGATAAAACTGACAGTTAATGGCAGGGCCTGCGGGTGCCTCCGCTAATTAAGCTTATATGATACTCCATATTTTTTTCATTACACCAGAAATATTGCTTTTTCGCTCAAAAGACCGGTTAAAAATTTTATTTTAGCTTTTTTTATGGCCCATACCAGAGGATAACCTTGTAACATCCTACACCATCTAAAGATATAGCCAAAAGCCCAAGAAAAAGCCTCTGGCATAAACCAGAGGCAGATAATGCTTGCAGGGAATTAATCTTCTAAAGTCAGCTACAGCGATAAATCCCGGACGTTTTATAGAGAATTCCGCATCTATTACATTAAGAATCACAACGCATCAGCTTGCGCACAATATTGACAGATTCCTTGGGGCGCCGATATTCATCAAACGATCCTTTGTTGTTGAATGCTCTTGGGCGAACAAGCGCATAACCTGTGGCATAGGTACGGCAATCACAAAACTGCCAGATACTTACCCCTGAAATCTTACTATCCCCGATAAACCTCTGGCAGACCTTCTCCAAATATTCCGCCTGATAGGTCTCAGTCCACGGGGCATTTAAAGGATCACGCCATCCATAAATTGCGCCGGCCCCAATCTCGCTTATGATGAACGGCTTGCCTCCCTGCCCTGTTTTTTCCAGATGCTCCTGAATACTGCTGATTCTTGAATCAATATCCCCCAAGGGGCGCAAGGCCTCCTGGTCCTCGTTATACCATGCCGGGTAAGTATTTACAGAAATAATATCGACAAAATCAAAACAGAAGTCCTCAAATGGAAACATCGACGCGTAGGTTATTGGTCTTGTCTTGTCATTTTTTCTTATCGTCTGCGCGATATCCCGGTACAGCGGCACTGCCTTTTCATCTTTGCTTCTGCCTTCATTCAGAAAGCCCCACATGATTACTGACGGATGGTTATAGCTCTTCTTTATCATCAGCTCAGTTTGTTTCAATTGGTCGCCAGGGAAGTTGGGATGCTCGTATTGCTCCTGTTTATTGCCCCAGCCCAGAGTCTCCTCGAAAATATAAAAACCCATCTCATCACACAAATCAAGAAAGTCCGGGTCCTGCGGATAATGCGCGCCACGAATGAAGTTACAGCCAAGATCCTGCATTAACTGTAAATCCTGCACCATCTGCGCAACCGGCAGGGCTGGACCAAACTGGGGATGGGCTTCATGACGGCAATAGCCAAAGAGCTTTGTCGTCTTGCCGTTAATGCCAATCACCCCATTTTCAGTACTGATTTTTCTGAAGCCGATTCGCTCCCGATAATCATCCTCAGCCGTTTTAATGTGTATTATATGCAGATTAGGCTCCTCTGCGCTCCATTCTCTGGCTTCAGGCACATTAATGGATAATTCACAACGCCCGTTTTGTGTTTTGACCGTATCAGAGAAAACAATCTTGTCATCTGCCGATACCTCAAGAAACAATTCCTTGCCGCTAGCACCATCATTATTAACCGCGAAACTGATATCAGCCTTACCAGACTTTGCGTCTGCCGATATTATGCGGACATCATCAAGCCACACGTCAGGAAGAATATGCAGTTCAACCGACCTGAAAATGCCGCCGTATCCATAGAAATCAAAATGATTCATCTGCAGGGAAGTGCTATCACGATTGTACCGATTATCGTTTATGACAACGAGTTCTCTTCTTGACTGGGAACTCTTGGGCACCATCACCTCAAATTGGCTGTAAGGCAGCGCCACTTCAGACAATTGCGCCCCATCAACCATTATCCGGTTCCACATGCCAGTGCCACGGAAGCGCAGAAAGGCATTTTTCCCTGCTGGGACATCAATAAATATTCGATAACAGGACACCCCTCTCTTGCCGGCATAAGAAGGGTATGAGTCAAATGCCGAAGGAACTGGCAAGCGGTCATCATATTCTATTTCCCCGAAGTCATAGCCCTCAACCTCAATCTCCCCCAGAAAAACAAAATCCCATAATTTATCCAGAAACGTTACATCTCTTTTTTCATACCGTGAAAAAATATGCATAAAAGCACCTTTCATATCTGCAGTATATCTCAAGTAATAAAATCAGTTTGCAATTTCACTGACGTCAAGAAGACAGATCTTCCTCTCGCCAAAGTGAAGTGTGTCAACGGTTATATACTTTCCGTCCCGTGACCAGCGCGGATGCAGATCACAACGTAAGTCTTCGATATTAACCTCAGGATGGCGAAAACGCCCTATTTCCGTAATCTCGCCGGTCGCGGTATGAACCAATGCCAGAGATTGCCAACCGTCTTTGCGGTAAGTATCTGCAGCCATCCACTGTCCATCCGGCGAGAACACCAGATGCCCCATGGGCCCCATACCCTTTGAAATACGCTCTGCGCGCAAAAGCCGTTCTGATTCATCAAATACAACATATTCATGGCCATTTCCACACCACTGCGCATCAATCAGAATCTCCCGCGGGCCGCGCCCCCATATCTGATGCGAAATCCTGCCCGGCATCCACAACATGTCAGGCAACGGGCAAAGCATATTCTGACCGTCAAGACCCATAGTCAACATATGCGTTTTCCACATTTCGCCGTTATCAAAAGGATCTTTACGGTGCCGCAGAAGCACCATCAGCCTGCTGGCATCCCGGTTAAAAATCGCATGATTAAGCCAGATATATTGACCCTCCAAATCATAGGCACATGGATGTGCCTTGAGCATCTGCCGGTAACTTGCGATCAATTTTGATTCTCCGGAGTGCATATCCAGAAGAAACAGCCCGTCTGAGTCAAGATCAGGCACCGGCTTGTTTTGCGGTATCTGCGCTCGTGCATAAGAATATCCCCGCCGGGGAATTCTGCCGAAATCAAGACACGCCCCCCACCGGCCATCAGAAGAAAGCGCATAAACAGGCATTGCATATTCACCGGCAATCTCCCCGGTATCGGCATTAATAATACGGGAAACAGGTTGCCATTCAGCGCCATCCTTGCGATAGTCGTTATAAATAAAATGCCCTGGCTTGTGCGTCAGCCAGAGACTCATGCTACCTTGCTGGTGGCACCAGCTTTGAGTTTCGGCAAGCGGCACAAATTCTTTTCTGGCTAAATCAACATAACCAACCTGCGCACACTCTCCCTTAAGCGGCAGGTGATCCTGCTGGGGAATATGCAGCGCCAAATGGCGTTTGTTATCCTTATCCAGCGCAAAACGGTCATAATAACCAAAGAGATAACTTCCCGCCTGCGGAGTAATTACTTCCCAATTATAGACATTACTGATATGTTCCATTCTGAAAAACCTTGATAAAAGAAGAGTTATATATTTATTGCCTAATCCTTACATGCAGCCAAAACTCCTGCCCGTTCACCATACAATATATGAGCAGTCTAAAAAATAGTTCGCTGTCTACGCTTTTTGTTTAATTGTCTCAAATTTTCCATGGCAATTCAATTTATGCAGAGATATAATAACCGTAATTATCGGCAGGTTTATCTGCAGGCCGTAATATTTTTTGTTTTCAGGTCTCTATGATATCCCAGTGAAGGAGTCTGGCTTGTTTTTCTATAAAGAAATCGCGACACCTTGCATTTACCATGATTATTGTTATATTTCCCGACCTGCGGGAACGCTAATAAAAAAACATCAGCATGATTTTTATCAGTTTATCCATGTGATAGACGGCTGCCTTCAGATTGAAACCGACTCCGGCCTGGAAACACTCACTTCCGGGCATGTCCATGTTTTGCCTCCAAGTCACACCCATACATTATTGAGCGAAAACGGCTATACGCAGTTTGGCCTGAATCTAAGACCAAATACCGAGGAAAGGGACTGGCTAAAGCGCTTTGAAAAGTATTTTCCCCTGCCGTCTTTTTTTTCCTGCCCCCTGCCAGCGGCGCTACAGCAGAAAATCGACAAACAGCCTTCGATCATGGATGAACTTGAAGAGCTGTGCATGATAAATATTCTCGACGATTACTGCATTAACATTCTTACCGCCAAAGAGCAGGACAAGCATGACTTGCTGAAAAAGAAACTTCTAAGATATTTTGAACTCAACTGCACCAAACCATTAAGTGTTGAGGATATTGCCGGGGAACTGTCAATGAGCCGGGCAAGCCTGCAGCGGGTCTGCGCATCAATTTTTGGTTGTGGCGCACGGACTTTGTTTGAGCGTATCAGGATAGAAAATGCGGCCAAATACCTCCGACAACAGAGTGAGGCCTCAATTAACGATTGCGCAATCCATTTTGGTTATAGCGATATTTATATATTCAGCAAATCATTCAAACGGATTAAAAATATTTCCCCGCTAAAATTCCGCAACGGCGAATAATTCGCTTACCGATATCAATCACCACTCCGGAAATACGGCCTACTTTCGCAGGCGAAAGGCATCGGGGGAAAGATGATAATACTTTTTAAATGCCTTGGATAAGGCAAAGGCATTGCCATACCCCACAGACTGGGCGACAAAATCAAGCGTATAGTTGGTATACTGGATCAGCGAAGCCGCACGCTCCATACGGAATTTACGCAAAAGCTGCATGGGCGGCATCTGATACTGTTGCATACACAGCCGATGCAGATGGCCGCGGGAAACATGCGCCCTACCGGCAAGCTCCTCGCTGTCCCAATTACGCGCAATATCTGCGTTAACCTCCCCCCAGAGTCTGGTGATACGCCTATCTACACAAACCTGAAAGATGCCAGGGCAAAGCGCGCCGATCAGCCGCTGAACATTACTGCAGACAAGTGTGGCATACGCCGCAGCCACCTGCTCCGCGTCTGATTCCTGTGAAATAATTTCATCAATATAGCCCTGCATGTGACGCTCAAGCCCCTCTATGTCCCAGTTGACACTAAGAAGGCCCTGCCTGTCTTTCACGGCTGACCAAACCGGCAGATCTCTCAGATGCAGCCAGAGGATTTTCCAGCTTCCCTCAGTCAGTTCATACCGGTGCGCCATGCCGGCTGGCAGCAACACACACTCCCCCGGCCTGAAGCGGTATTCCCCATACTGCGTCTGCAGCACAGCGCTTCCCGCCACGGTACAGAGCAGAACATGATGGGTCGGAGAAGCCCGTCCCATCACATAGGCAGGCTGCAGAGTGCTGATACCTGCCAGCATAACGCCATAATCCTGAAAAGGATGCGAACCATGAACCTGTAAAGGCAAAAAACTTTCCTGACAGCCTTTTCCGATAATGATACAGTTGGATATTATTTGGTTATTCCCAGACATGGCTATTTCAAACTCCGAATGATAAGCTATTTATCGTTAAGTCGGATATTTTACCATAAAAACTGCTATTAACAACATAAAAAGGAGAAACCATGTCCATGTCAATTCCACGCCCGGAGCATCCTCGTCCACAATTCATGCGTGACAGCTGGAAAAATATTAACGGCGAATGGAGCTATACTTTTGATTTTGGAGATTCCGGAATTCACGCGGGAAGAGAACTCTTCAAGTCGCAAGGGTTTGATAATAAAATCACCGTCCCCTTCTGCCCGGAGAGCAGCCTGTCCGGTGTAGGCTATAAGGACTTCATCCCCGCAATGTGGTATCACCGCACCCTGAAAATCCCTCAAGACTGGGCGGGAAAGCTGATTCTTCTACATTTCGGCGCAGTCGATTATGAATCCGAAATCTTCATTGATGGCCAGAGCGCTGGCTTCCACTATGGCGGCAATTCCTCCTTTACAGTTGATATCACCCGGCTGGTGCAGGCTGGCAAAGAACATCATCTTGTAGTGCATGTTCGTGACAACCCACGCCCGGAAGGCAGTCAGGCGATGGGCAAGCAATGTATCGACTTCAAGTCCAGAGGTTGTTTCTATAGCCGCATCACTGGTATCTGGCAGACCGTCTGGCTGGAACCGGTCGCCAGAGGTGGCCTCAAATCCGTACATACAGTCGCCGATCTTGATAACAGCCGCTTCATCTGTACGCCTGATTTTTACGCTGGCCTGCCCCGTGGCAGCAGACTCTGCGCAATCGTCAGGGATAACGGAACCGAAGTATGCAGGGCTGAAATTTTTGCCATGGACAACGCCCCTATTACGCTAAACATTAAACAGGCAAAAAACTGGAGCCCGGAATCGCCATTCCTATATGACCTTGAGTTTGTTCTAAGTGACACCGCCGGATATATTCTTGATAGAGTAACCTCATACGCCGGGATGCGAAAAATCCACATTGAAGGCAACCGCTTCTTCCTCAACAATCAGCCGTTGTATCAGCGACTGGTTCTGGATCAGGGGTTTTATCCTGACGGCATCTGGACCGCGCCCAGCGATGAGGCACTCCGGCATGATATTGAACTGTCGATGAAAGCCGGTTTCAACGGGGCGAGGCTGCATCAGAAAGTATTTGAAGAACGCTTCCATTACTGGGCAGATAAACTTGGCTACCTGACGTGGGGCGAGTACTGTTCATGGGGATGTGATCCGTTTCAACCCGCAGCAGCCGGAAAAATGCTGGCAGAATGGCGGGAAGTTGTTTTGCGTGACCGCAATCATCCTTCGATCATCGCCTGGACTCCCTGGAATGAGAGCCTATATACTATGTACTTAGGTAGTGACCGGAACGTCAAGGAGCACAAACGCGCGCACCATGAGGCGTATGATATCTGTAAAGCCCTTGATCCCACCCGCCCGGTTAACGATGCCAGCGGCTATGTGCATCGGCGCACCGATCTTTGGACTGTACACCAATACGAACAGAACCCGCAAAAGCTGAAGGAGATTCTCACCCCAGACGCAGACGGCAAGGTCTTCCGCAATTACCCGAAGGATGAATATGAATACACCGGTCAACCGTATCTGCTCGATGAATTCGGCGGAATCAAATGGATTGAAAAAACTGAACAGGTATTCGCCGACAATTCATGGGGATACGGGGAGTCACCCCGCACATTGGAGGAACTGTATTCCCGGCTGGAAGAGCAGGTAGACGCGATACTCTCACTCGATCATATTTGCGGATATTGCTATACCCAGCTGACCGATGTCGAACAGGAGCAGAATGGCATCTACAATTATGACCGTTCGGAAAAATTTGATATGAATCACATCGCCCGGATTTTCAGCAAGACCGCGCTAAGTGTTTCGGTTGCAACTTAAGCACATCATGCTGGTTGTATTTTGGCGATCGCCTCAATTAACTGGCTTTTGGTAAACGGCTTTTGAATAAACAATTTTACACCCAGCTCAAGAAGATCGCTTGCGGTGCTATTTACACTGTAGCCACTTGCAAGTATTGCCTTGATGTCTGGGTTTATTTCTTTCATCTTTAAAAACGCTTCTTTTCCGTCAAGTTTGGGCATAATCATATCAAAGATAACAATATCAATATCTTTCCAGTACCTACTGTACATATCAACTGCTTCCAGGCCATTTTCTGCCGTATAGGTTAAGCATTTTTCCGACTCCAGCATCGCCACAATAAGTTTGCGGATGCGCTCTTCGTCTTCAACAATCATAACCCTTGTACCGGCAATATTGTGGGTACCGTCATCATTATGATATTTATTTGTATCACAGGTGTTTTCTGAAAGCGGCAGATATATCCGGAACGTTGTCCCGTACCCAAGCTCGGAATAGACATTAATTGCGCCGTGGTGATGCTTGACGGTTCCATATACAGCGGCGAGACCCATCCCCGTGCCTTTGCCAACAGCTTTGGTCGTAAAAAATGGCTCGAATATCCGCTTGATATGCGCCGGATCAATCCCACTGCCGGTATCACTTATGCAGATTTTTGCAAATAACCCCGGAGACAGGTCATAGGGTACGGATTGACAATAGTCTTCATTCAGCTCCTCTATTTGAGTATCAAAGGTCAATGTTCCGCCCTCAGACATCGCGTCGCGGGCATTGATCGCAAGATTGAGAAACGCGTTCTGCAACAATGACGGATCGCCGGTCACAATAGGCGAGGCAGCATTAAGAAAACTTTTTACTTCTATTTTTTTATCAATAGTATGCGTTAAAATGGAAATCACTTCATTGATTATTTTATGAATGTCGACAGCTTTACTCTGATACTGGCCTTTGCGCGAGAAGGTCAGAAGCTGCCGGGTGAGGTCGGCTCCGCGCTTGGCGGCGTTAAGAACGTCATTGGCATATCCACGCAGCGTTGGGTCAGTGATGTTAAGCAGGAGCAGATCCGTATAGCCCATAATACCGGTCAACTGGTTATTAAAGTCATGCGCAACGCCACCGGCGAGTTGACCGATTGCATCCATTTTTTCCATCTGCCTTATCCGCGACTCAAGGTTATGCTGGTTGGTCAGATCAAGATTTGTCCCGAACATACGAAGTGGTGTGCCATCTTTATTATAATCAAGAATCTTTCCCTGCCCCAGAATCCAGCGATATTCGCCATTCTTGCCCCGAAGGCGGTATTCAGCACTGAAAATTTCGTCAGATTCGAAACTGTGCATATATTCCCGCTTTACCCTTTCAAGATCATCAGGATGAAGAAGGTCAAGAATGGTTGAGAAATTCGGAGAAAGCTCGCCGGGTTTATATCCGAGCATTTCTTCCCAGCGGTCACTAAACACGGAATTACCCGTAGGGATTTCAATTTCCCAGGTTCCCAGATTTGCTCCGCGCAGAGCAAGTTCCAGATGCTTCCGTCCGCGCTCAAGCTCTTTTTGCGCGGCAACAATTTCGGTTATGTCTGTAATCAGCTCAAGCAACAGGGCGGGTTCTCCCTTGACTTCAGGCAGGATTGAAACATAACGCCGCACCCATATCTGTGAGCCATCCTTTTTCAAATACTTGTTCTGCATATCAAAGGACTTCAGACCTCCGGATTTCAGGCGCTCAATTTCACGGAAACAGCGGTAATGATCGTCAGGATGCATCAATGCCAGAACGGCAATTTCTTGCAATTCCGTTTCATTATAGCCGGTTATTTCACAATAGGCAGGATTACAGTTTAAATAGTAACCAGCCCAGTCGGTGATGGCAATACCGGTTGCCGCATGTTCATATATCCCTTCATACCGCCCCTCAAGCATTTTGCGCAAACGAATTTCATTATTTGCCACATCCAGTAAATTCCGGTATTCTTCAGCCTTGGAGTTTAGCTCATTGTAAAGATGGACATTGGTCATCGCCACCGATGCGGCATCCGCCAATTGGTATAATAGCAGAATTTCCTCTTCACTGGCCTTGTGGATTCTGGCCCAATATGCTCCGATTGCCGCGACTGGCTCCTGCCGGCAGACCGGAACCATTACCAGACTCTTCACAAATGTCGGACGATAGGCATCCTGCGGTATTCTGCTGTCAACAGTGATGTCAGGGATGACAACCTCACGCTTATTTATCATTACCCAGCCAGAGATGCAGATATCCATGGGAAAGCGCTTCCCCTTCCAGAGCGGGGAAATCGCACTTTCCTCAGCGTAAAAACAGTTGCCATTGTCCTGCAGGACAAATGTAACCCCGTCAGCCCCGGTCAGATCCCGCGCTGCAAGTCTTACAACGTCCATTATGTTCTGCAGATCACGAGCGCCCGAAAGCTCATTGATTGCGGAAACAATGCCCTGTTGCCTTTTCATCACATATCCCAGATAAATGTAATGCCCTATGCCCTAAGAGCAATTATAATACAGATTCCAAATTCAGCCAGAAAAAAATCGGGTATAATACATCATTAGATACTATGGGTAACAAATATAAAATTGTATTACTTTGCGGTTATGAATTCTGGCAATTGCAGATTTGCGGCAAGCTGAAACTTGAATCGACTAAAAACAACCACCCTTTTAGCCATGAGACTATAGTATTATATTGTGTTATTTCTTACAAATACAACTTTTATTTATAAAATCGTATCAGTTTTTTGTAGGATAGTATAGGAAATAATCTGAGCGAGGAAGTAATGTAAATTCATATGCCAATTTAACTGTACTGGAGAAAATATGAAAACAGCATTACTTACCGGCAACGGCTTTGTTATTCAGGAAGTAGACATCCCGAAATTCGGTCCTAATCAGGTTCTGGTCAAGACTGCGGGTTGTGGGATTTGCGAGGGTGATCTGTTTCAATATGTCTGCCGAACGTCTGATCCGGATTGCCAGCAGAAATTTATCGCCGTTGGCCATGAGGCATCAGGTGTTGTGGAAGTGGTCGGGGATGCGGTTACAGAATTTAAACCGGGAGACAGGGTGACGGCTCTGACGGGTGAGGAGTATGCAGAGTATTTTGTCGCGGAAAAAGCCAATCTTGTCCTGGTTCCTGAAAAAACCCCGCTTGAGTCTGCGCTCGGCGAACCGTTGGCCTGCTGCCTGCATGCGGCCAATCGTTTCAATATCAGACTCGGCGACAAAGTCGGTGTGATCGGCTGTGGTTTTATGGGGCTTATCATACAGCAGCTTGCAGCGCTGTCAGGAGCGTCAGCGGTTCATACCTTTGACCTGATTGACTGGCGTCTGGCAATGTCAAAGAAACTCGGCGCGGATAATACCATTAACGTTTCTGACAAGTCCTCAGGACAGATACTTTCCGAACTTGGCGAGTTTGATGTGATGATAGAAGCAACAGGTGTTGAAGCGGCTATCAGCATGTCAACAACGCTGGTTCGCGAACACGGCACGATTAATCTTGTGGGTTATCATCAATCCGGCGGCGGGATGCGCAACATTGATGTCAAG
Organism: bacterium; assembly: GCA_003245715.1. GTDB lineage: Bacteria > Planctomycetota > SZUA-567 > SZUA-567 > SZUA-567 > SZUA-421. The sequence continues at coordinate 51,478 of QKCJ01000040.1, read as the reverse complement.
ACCTGGAACTATAAAGCATTGAATGTAATTAACGGTCATGTGCGCAGAGCAGATGAAAAGCTGGAAGCGATGGTTGCGGGGCTGAAACTGGTTGATTCCGGCAAGCTGCAGCTAGCACCACTGGTTACGAATTATAAATTTGCCGATATCAATACAGCCTTTGAAGAATTGAAATCACGCAAGGAAGGTTTATTTAAAGGCAATCTGATTTTTTAACGACTGCTGAGGTAATATAATTATGAATACTGATAGTGTGCAAACCAGAACAGAGCTTGTGCTTTTTGATATGGACGGGGTTCTTGTGTTAAGCGAACCGCTGCACTATCAGTCATGGTTTTATCTGGCGGAAGAAATTGGTTTTTCAATGCAGGATTTCATGAGCTTTGAGGAGAGTATCGGCATATCCGAGAACGATGTCTCGCGACAACTTGTCGAAACACACAAACTGGATATTACTCCCGAGGAAGTGGTAAAGCGCAAACGCTATTATTTCATGAAACAGGCACAGGAGAACGGCATCCAAACTCCGGACGGACTCACGGAATTCATTGATTACTGCAAGAACAGATACCGCCTCGGTCTAGTCTCTTCATCATCAAGGGAATCGGTTGAAGCGGTTATCAGAATCTGCGGGCTGGAGAAATATTTTGAGCTTCTGGTAACCGGCGATGATGTGCAAAATCATAAACCAGCACCTGATCCGTATCAGTTGGCATTAAGTATTGCCGGTGTCAGCGCAGACAAGGCCGTTGCCATAGAAGACTCAGCAAACGGCATTAACTCGGCAAAAAGTGCGGGTATCGAAGTACTGGTCTTCAAGACCAATTTTAATGATCTTATGAATTACGACGAGTTCAATCTTTAAACTATTATCAGGGAAATAATCATGGACAAATTAACAGTAGGTGTTGTCGGGGCCGGTGGCATGGCTGATTATCACGTTGAAGGTTTTCGCATGGCTGGTGCGGAGGTGGTTGCGATTGCCGATTTCAACACCCAACGGGCAAAGGCCTTTGCTGAGGCTCAGAATATCAAGCAGATTTTCTCCAGCCTGAAGGAAATGATCGAGAGCGCAAAACCGGATGCAGTTTCGATAATAACGCCGAATAAATTTCACAAGCCGCTGGTTCTTGAGGCACTGCAGGCCGGGGTTCATGTTTTTTGTGAAAAGCCGCCTGCGCTTAACGCTGCAGAAGTTCTTGAGATGAAAGAAATGTCTGTAAAGAGCAAGAAAACACTGATGTTCAATTTCAATAACCGCGCGCGCCCTGAATCACAGGCCATGATGAATTATATAAACAATGGAAAGGTCGGGCAGATTAATTCCTGCCAGGCAATCTGGAAGCGAAGAACAGGCATTCCCGGTTTTGGCGGCTGGTTTACAACAAAAGCCCTCTCAGGCGGCGGCCCGGTAATCGACTTACTGCACATGCTTGATCTTGGTTTGTATTTCATGGGATATCCCGAGCCTGAATATGTTCTGGCGCAGACGTTCAATGATTTTATCACAGACAAGTCTTTTAAAGGGCCATGGGGCATTCCGGATGTGGCTGACGGGGTTACTGATGTTGAATCAGCCTGCCACGGCTTTATCAGATTTAAATCAGGCCAGGTCATGACCATTCAGACTTCGTGGGCTGAGATGATTAAGCGCGAGGAGGTCTCGGTTACTTTCCAGGGGCAGAAAGCCGGCGGAATGGTGCAGAGGTTATTTGGAATTGATGGCGACGATTCGACAAGTCTGGACACCTGCGAGATGTATATGCAGGAAGCGGGCAACCGGATCAATCAGAGTATAATAACGGAAAAAGACGAAGCAATGGGGCGCAAGAACTCGGCGGCGAACTTCATCCGGTCTTTGCAGGGCGAGGCAGACCCGCTGAACAACATTGATGAAGCGGTAAAACTCATGAAAATAATCGACGCCATTTACGAATCAGCCAGTCAGTGTAAACCTGTGAAAATATAAATAAAAACGGGAGCATTAATATTTTTCATCAATATGAATCTGCGCCTGCAACCGGATAACGGAACAGGCGCAGAATTTTATTACTTCCAGATATCTACAAAGGATAAAACAAAAAACCAGTCGCTTAAGCCAGACTTCCGGGAAAGGCCGGTACGCTGACACCTGCTTCAGACAGACCGAACTTCAGGGGATTATCAGCAAGACTGTTTAATGCCGAGATCACGGCTTTCGCATTAATTTTTGCTCCCCGAGGAGTTGTATGAACTTCATAATCAGCAAACAGTTCTTCGACCTTTTCTTTACCAAGCCGCTGATACTCGCAGCAGATAACTTCATTGAGATCGATAAACAACGCACCGCTTGCATCGGCGGCCTGACGCGCCCAAAAGCCCCAGGTGTCGTTAATGCGCACAACCGCTTTGTCGTCAACCCATTTTTTACGTGGAACAGAGGAGCATATTATTGTTTCTGCACCCTTGCTTTTAGCAGTTGACACATAGTTCCGCAAATACCAGCCATAGCTATGAACCGTTTCAGGCTTTTCAGTAAGGACGTTAATAATATCAACTGTCTCTTCGCTGTTATTCTGGATAGTACCCCGGGAGCGGGTATCCTTGTTAACAGGCGGCTCTTCATTAATTGGGCTGGCATCGTTATGACCGAATTGCATCATAACAAAATCGCCGGACTTTAGCTGTGAGAGAATCTCATCCCATCGCCCTTCAGTCAAAAAAGTTCTGGAGCTCCGACCTCCGACAGCACTATTTTTTATCTTAATTTTAGAGCCATCAAAATACAAACCTATCTCATCGCCCCAGCCTTCCTGACCCTCAGTCGTGGTCCGTACGGTTGAATCACCAATTATCCAAAGTGTAGGCAGCATATCACAAATCCTTTAAGAAAAATCATAACAGACCTTGGATATTTTACAATTTGTGCTATGAAAATCCACACCGTCTTAAATAAATTATGCAAGAAGACAGATCGTTTATTTTGACTCTACCGGGCCACCAAATTTCGCCCAAAACTTAACAACAACCAACTTGCCTTCTTCTACCTTGAAATTCTGGCTCAACCTGTTATTGTGCGATGCCTTAATAAATGCTTTTCCGCTTTGCGCGCCTGAATCATTTACGACACAAGCATCATTAACAATACTCCAGTTGACAGGCTTGCCATCTTTTGCAAGATCTTCAAAATCACCATTAACCAAAACAGCTCCATCTATTGTAATATTGTCATAAAATATCCAATTCGCTTTTTTGGTGGCATTGCCCATCAGATTAAAATCAATCATCCCGCTTTTTTTAGGAATAAAAGAAAAGGTATACTCCCGCCAACTATCACTGAGATTTGCCGAGGCAACAATGCGGGTATCAATTTCGTCTTTAAGCCACGATGCTTTTGAAACGGTAACACCGGCACTGCATTTATCAATTGCCATTGCTACTTTCTCATTGCCAAACCCGACAAGGTCAATCCGCGCTTCTTTTGACCTGTCACCGGCAAAAACAGCAGAACCCAAAACAACAAATATAATGATAAATAATTTTCGCATTTTTTGCTTTCCTATCTCACATAACGGATAGAAATCCGATCCAACTCAACACTGCCAAACAATTTACTTGTCATGCCGGCATTAAAAACAATTCTGGCCGCAGTAGAGGGAACGCTAAAAACATACTGCAACTCAGTCCATTGATTAAGATCTTCATGATCCTTGGCAAACATATAGTTAATAACCTCATGACCCAGATTTTTTCGTTTATCGGTATAGTAAACAAACTCAACCGTCAGGCCAGTATCTTTATTTTCGACAATCGGCGCAACAGATCTGGCCAATATCTGAACGATTACTTTTTTTACGCTGGCAGGGATTATTTCAAGCTCCTGTTTAAGCTCAGCATTTACTTTGTCAGAATTCTTGTCACGCGAAAGCAGAACAACTGCCTTATCATCGGAATTCTTCAACCCTTTTATTGTTGTGCCTCCGGAAACCGCATAACTCCAGTCAACAACATCGCCATATTCAATATTTAAAAATTCGGAATTATCAAGAAAAGAACCGCCAAGACTAGTTATTTTTTTTTTTAGGAACTCAATAACATCCTGCGGCAACCTAAAGATCTTATAATGGCTCCTTTGCGCATATGATTTGCCGGGATTATTCCCCAGCGATTCTTTCACAGTCTTTACTTTATTGGCGACACTGTCGATCTTATCAATTTCAATATCAAAACCCACTATATCATTAATGCTGTCAGTAAACTTTATTTCCGACCATGGTATTTTTGCGGTAATCGTGTAGCCGTTATCGTTCAATTTTGACTCTACCAGTGCTGCGCTTGCTTGCTTGCCGGTAATCTTATTTATCAGCAGCAATTTTGTTCCGTCAAGTGCAGGCTTAACCGGAAATATATACTGGTAAACATTGAGGTTGTGTCCGGCACTATTTGTAATTTCATTTCTATCCATTTCATTGAAGGGATCAGCATCAATAAAAACCTCTACTGCGTCACCTGTCCAGAGTGAACTATCTTTAGCCGCAACAATATCCTTGTCTTCCACTGAAACGGCAATGTTTAACAACCCATCTTCACTCCAAATTTTTGCGGTACTGCCAGCACTTAGCGTTAAAAGTTCTGCGTTATCTTCAGAGTTTGAAATATGGTGCGTGTTTTTGGTAACAGCAACGGCTGTTTCTCCCCCACCAATTTCATCACCATTCAAATAAGCAGACCATTTGATTTTATCAGGGAAAGGTCTTTTAATTTTATATTCTGAAACCGGGCTGTATTTAGCGTCAGCATTAAAGTTCATGAATATTTTTGCTGGTATGCCGGCATTCTCAACATCGCTGAAGCGGATTTCAAAAACGCCCTTGGCACCTGTGAGGTTTTTACCCTCTATAAAAATCCTGTCATCAAAAATTCTGGCGTTGACATGCAGCGCGTCCTTTACCATTAATTTTGATCTGCTGAGAAACTCTTTGATTTTGCCAACTTCACCCTTAACATAAAAAGGCTCGTAAGTCAGAAATGCCTTTTTTGCGCTCACTTTATTGCCATACAGATCAAACACGTCCACACCATATTTATTTGCCTCAGAAACATCCCAGTCGCTTCCAGATGGACGAAGGTCATAGATAAACCCCACCCCGCCCTTGTTGCCCTTGCCATAAAAAACGCCTGCTTTTATATATTTATTACGATTGATTACTTCAATATCATCCATCCCCTTAAGCATATACGACAAGGCGTTACCGGCGGCGAAAGCCTGCGAAGGCGCCGGAAAAGTAACTGGAGACTTGCGCTTATAAAGAGAATTTTCAGTTATGGCCGTAATTCCCATAAGTCCATTACTGATGCCCTCAAGGTGATGGCGCTGCATTTCACTGGCACCGATCTCGCTGAGATTCATTCCAAAATTCTTCTGCGGCTTCCTTGAATTTAAAATGTAATAACACTCGGTATTCCAGAGCGGCTTTTTCTTTTTAAGCGTATTGGCGATGTTGGCAATTGTCTGAGTATGAAGGAAATATTGCCCTTTTCGATAGTCAAGTTCCCCGGCGTATGGATGAAAGGCAATACCATCGAGGTAATCCACATAATTTGGATCCGCCTTGTTGAGGTCTTCACACCAGCCTACAACATTCATGCCGAAGTCACCGGTAACGCCATTACCCAACACCTGTGCTTCGGGAAACTTTGCCTTAACATCCTTGTATGTCACCTTTAAGTAATCAATATATTTTTGGGGAGAGAACTGACCAAGGCCGGGCTCGTTAAATAACTCCCACACGGCAATGTCCTTGCCCCAGGCCTTGATGATGTAATCAAGGAAACGCTCATACACTTCAACTGGCGGCTGAATTGAACCTTGCCGCTTTGCCTGAAAATAATATTTATTCAGATATGGCGGAACCATTGACTTACCACTTTTCACATAACTTTCCAATTTATCTTTGTTGCCGTGCAGACTGAGAGATACACCAGCGACAATAAACATCACATCAATATTATTATTTTTAAATGAATCCATAAACGGCCCAACAACATCACTCCTGAACTCATTTTCTTTCGGCTCAATATAACGCCAAGTACCCCAGAATCTAGTCAAATTCATACCGGCAAGTCGCGCCAGTTTGCTTCTGTCATCAATACTTCTGCCAGCCTGATAAAAATAGTAATCAGTGTAATCCAGCGTTGCTCTTGTTCTCCCCCTTGGGCAAGGATCAAGAGAGTTATAACCGATGCGCCACCCGGGAGACAAACGCGGATGCCTCACCGGTTCATGCAAAACAACATAATCTCCGCCAACCGTTTTAAGTGAGTTATCCGCAAAATAAGTATCAGTTACAAATGATCCGTAGAGCTCCGGTTTGAATTTAACCATCCCGGTATAGAGCTTCCTACTGTCGCCAGTATCCGATTCCTGCTTCTGCAAATCCACTTCGAAAGTTTTAACAATATCATTGCTGTGGTCTGCAACCAGAGTTAATTTGATTTTTGCGCTGTTATCATTTGAGTTAAGTAACGCCCTGACCTTAAGCGAAATTTCTTCTCCCATCATATATATTGAATCAATATTGTCAGGAATCACAGCCACCTCATCATCGCGTTTTTTATCAGCCGCCACCACCCTGACAAAAAAGTTGTCAACATAAAGACCCGCTACATCGCCAGTAGCAAGATCGTTAAATGCCGTAATCCAGACATTATAAAAGTTATCCTGCTTTTTAACCTTAAAGCGCTTGCTGAACTTTTTCCATTCGTTAGTCGGACGGAAATTAATACCGTTAAGCATCGGATAGTATCTTTCACCCAGATCAAGGTTAGGCATACAACGGAAGTCAATCTTGAATTTATTGTTATTCATTTCTTCTGAATTCAAATTCTCCGCAAACCTGGCATCAAATGAAATTTCCACCTCGCAATCCTCATGAATATAAATATCATTCAGCTCAACCTGATAGGCGTTAACTCCTGCATAATGCGGAATAAACATAGCGTTGCCGGGCTTTCCCTTATCGCTGGTTTTGATTAAATAACTTTTGGCAATATCAGCGGCGGCAACTTTTCGGCGCAACCTATTGATAACATAACGGTATCCAGGCACCCCGTCACCAACCGAGCCAAGATCCATTGTTGAGTTATAATTAAATACTCCATCCCTGCCAACTTCATCAGCACAAGTATAGCCAGCCACAACCAGCAAAAGAGACAGACAAATCAAATTTTTAATCACTACAGATCTCCTTATTTATATTGTATATAAGCACAATGATCCCTGCTTAGACGCAATAAGACCAAATCAAACATTATTAACAAAATTTGCGGAAAAGGCTGTTATTCAAATAACAACAATTACAATTGGCATTAGAATCAAAGCACAATTTTCTGTTTAAATAAAACATGCATCTTCTACTTGAAATTTATCGCAAAAAGATCTTTCCAGATTTTCCCACCAATCCCTGATGCTGTGGCGTCACCAAAACAGTCAACCCTGCTCGAGTCCATACTCTCAACGTGTGAGTCAATGAACATGGCGTTTAAAGCATTGATATGTATCGGGGCAAGATATTCGCTAGATGCCCCGCTGTTATAAAGAGCCCGCATATCCCTGATCTCACCTGAACCATAATCATCTTTTATGCATCGCTCAATCACGCCGACCTTTCTGGACGGACTTAAAACATTAGCCAGAGTGTTAGGACCTAGTCCGGTATCGATACTTGAAGATATGCCATACATGCCTGTCCACGGAACAGGCGGAGTGCCGGATGTTGTGGCTGTACCAACCATAACATAGGAATTTATCGGATTATTGCTGCCCGGGCTAGACGTACATTGAGCATGCATCTTGCAGCGCAGTGAAAGAAGCCCACTCGGAGGATTGGTCAAACTTCCCAGATATCGGCCTTCGGCCATAAGTTCAAACCAGCGCTTGCCGTTATTACTGTTACGGGTCGGCCAGGGCCAGAAATTATAATCGCTGATATAAACATGTATTGCCGAGCCGATCTGCTTGAGATTATTTGCGCACTGCAACTGATATGAAAGATCCAATGATTTCTTAAGCGTAGGCATGAGCAAGCTGGCAAGTATCGAAATAATTGCAATAACAACCAGCATCTCAATCAGGGTGAACTTTTTCGTATTCATAGCATTCACCATCATTTCCTTGTATAAAATTTGCCAGTCAAATGCGAACCATTTTTATGACTAAACGAAAGCACAACAGCGTTACTTTAACGTGTATGATGTAACCCCATTTTCACATCCATACTCGGACCTGTTGTCGACAGAAACTATATTTCCTGCGCCTACATACAGTTTACAACCGGTCCTTCTCATAAATCAGTTTAAATGCTCCGACTCAAGAAGAGGTACCGCACTATAGAAGTCGTTTCCATCATAACACACAAAAACCTTTTCAGAATTTTCCTTACACCAGGCAATCGGCATATTTAGCTTTATCCGCGGTATATAATAAATATCGGGATCTTCTTTAAAGACAGCATCAAGCACCTTATCGGTCAGGGTATAATCAAATTTTCCTGCATCCACCTTAGCCTGTAAAATCTTTCTGTATTCTGGTAAACCGATTAAAATCCTCATCAAACAATATCTTCTAGCAATTTTCATCCCGACGCGGCTAGTCATAGCAACACCCAAGCTTCAACCATAAAACCGAATTGTTCTTCAGAATCTCAAGCGCGTCTTTCATCTGATTACCTTAAAACTGATTGAGAGGTTATAATCATTATTTGCTCTTTATCTCACCACCTTCAATACTTACTCCGGCAAGCAGACAGTCAATCGGCTTATAAGCCTCTTTAGGTGTTTGGGCATACCGTTTTTCCTGTTTATACTGCTTGAACACCTCTTCTTTATCAAATTCTTCTGCAAGCACTTTAATTTTAATAGAATGTACTTTGGCAGGACTTAAGCCGCTTTTTATGACATTTGCAGAAAGCCGCCAATAGCTTGACCAGGCGTCGAACAACCGAAGCTTCTGCTTTTGACCATCAATATCAATTTCAATCTGTCCGCTCCCCGGCCCCTTCAACATATAAAGAAGAATGCTTTTTCCGGTGAATTCAAATGACAGCTCAGCTCCAGGAGCACCTCTCCATATTGACGGAAGCCTGTCTGCGCCTTTGAATTTATAACCCTCTGCCGGATCTGACACATCAGCCCACTCGCCTTTCTTATTCAGCATTGACATATCATAGTAAGTGCAACTGTCAATATTGTCATTTGTAATTGGCGCGGGTAATTTATCATGCAGTGCAGCCTGTTTGCCGGCGTCTTTGATCTTTGGAATTGAATTGGCAATCGCCTCGGTATAAAGCTTATGTCCTGTATCAAGATACGGATGAACCCCGTCTCTTGAGAATGGGATCTTGCCGTTACTGTTCACATTAATATCAGATTTTATGTTTAGCGCGTCGCCGGAAACCTGCTCCATCTTCCCCATCTTCGCCTTCCACTCAAGCTTACCCGCCCTGGCAAGCTCCGCTGCTTTCACGCCCATATGAATTGTCGGGATGCCATAATGGCTGGCAACCGCTTCATGGGCTCTGGCGGCGGTATACAACTCGCCATTTTCAAGTGCCGCTTGTGCTTTATTGCCGGCAACAGTATAGACAAAACAAATATCACAAGCAGGGAAAGTCTTCCATGTATTGCGGACGATGCTCTCCATATATTTTGTGTCTCTCCTATTGCCGTCATTGGTGGCAAATTCAACAAAGAGCAAATCAGGCTTGAAATTCAAGACATCCTTTTGCAGACGGTAAACACCAAAATCTGAACCAGTGCCGCCAATAGCAGCATTGATTTCTTCAAATTTCGCCTTAGGGTAAAGCTTCCTGAAAAGCGCCAGACTCTGCACGCGCCAGCCTTCCTGCGCTGTTATACTCCCTCCCAGATAGGCTATTTTAATATCCTTGCCTTCTTCACATTTCTTCAGAAAATTCGGCAGACCGTCTCTGGCAACACATTCTGCTGCTTTACTGTCCCCACCTTCGCCGGCAAAAGCCGCAAGAGAAACCAGTGAAAATATTGTCGCAACTTTAAAAAACATTCCAAATTTATTTGCCATAACTCCAAGCATCTTCATTTCTCCCACCGATTACCTAACCTGATATATTTAAATTTTAATAATTATTGTTTTAACAATTAACAGGTCTCACGACATACAAGCTTTGAGTCAATTTTCATCTGCATCGTTTTGTCGCTGCCTTTATTATCAAGACAATTTACTATCTGTCTGGCAAGCTCCTCGCCAATAGCCTCAAGCGGCGGAGAGATCGTCGTCAGATTATAACCCCTGTAACGCGGGTCATCATCAAAACCCATCAGGCCATAAGCGCTACCGGCCTTATATCCCTTTTCAGCCATAAACTCCATTACACCAACACCAAGTTTATCATTCGCACCGACTGCCGCAACATTGTCGAGTTTTATAATTTCTTCAAATTTAAACTCGTCCTTTTCGTACTCATCAAATATAAGCTTAACCGGCTTTATCTTTCCTTCCGAACCACGCATAAGCCCATACTCCAGCCCTCTGTAACGCTCTTTTGTCCAGAACCGGTCTTTATCCTTGTACACATAGACAATATTTTCGTAACCCTTACCAATCAGATACTCAGCCGCCATTACACCTTCGTTAAAAAGATTAACTGAAACCGTGCTGTAAGGCCATTCATTCAATAATGATGTACCGCGGTTATACATGAAAACATTATTATGGAATTTGAAAAGCAATTCCGGATGCTCGCTCAGAATCTTGTCGGTCAGATAATCACTGACAATCAAAAGAGCGTTATAACCCTCACTTGCCACCTCCTGAATACATTTATGCAAACTGTCATAGCTGTCTACACGAGAGGTATCACGGTGTACGATTTCAACATCATATTTATCCAGCCCCTGTTCAAAACAACGCACAATACGATAGTTCCAGTGCAGGCTATTATTGCACTCCAAATTATTGTTGATAATACAGACCCTCTTGGCATTGACGCACTTCAGCTCGCCAAGGGTCACGATATTCGGCACCTTGCCAACATAGGTTCCATGCCGCTTGTTGCGCCATAAAATCCCGCGCTCCTCAAGCTTCTTAAGCGCATAATGCGCGTTCATGCGGTTGGTACTGTGAAGCTTGCTCAATGCTGTCTCAGTCGGCAGCTTACTCCCGACAGCCAACTTCCCGCTGACAATGTCCTCAAGAATATGGTTGTAAATATCCTTCTGATAAGTATTCATAATCCAAACCTAAAGATGTAATGTTCAAACAAATAATTGCACAATTAAACATTACTCCAAAATTCCTGCTAATCAAATTTTACTCATATTTTTTAGCTGAATTTGCCTTTGTTCTTTAAATTTGTCCGATCGCAACCAATATTTCTATTTACATACAGGAAAAGTACTTACACACTTAGCTCTCTGCCGGTCAAGTAATTATTTTATAAAGCCGGGTGTCTGGGGCGGTAATTTTTTCTTCAAAATAGTCTCCGAGGACTTCTATTTCCCTGCCGCTGAAAACCTCCTGAACTTTTTCTGTACTACGTTTAAGCTTTATTTTCAAAATCTGGTCTTTGCCTGAATGCACGGCGACATAATCGCCCGCCGCCCAGACCGGGCTGTCACCGTCCACATAAACATGAACGCCTGCCGCTTTAATCTGCTCCCTTATAACCGCGGTGTCATCAATCGGTTGTGAGGTCTGTAGCGAGGTCCAACCGTCCATCTCCCTAATAACCAGACCGCTTTCACCAAACGGGATGCCGGTGAGTTTTTCAACATTATCCTCAGAATAAACATCATCATTAATGACGCCAGCCCGGTCAAACCAGAGCACATGTCTCCCATCGCAAAAGACCCGCTCCCGCAGGATTTTCATCTTCGCCGCATCAACAGCAAAGAGGTTCGGCAGTACAACATACCTTAAGCGAGACAGATCAATTCGGGCAATATCCCTGAAAGAATAGAACTCAACCGGAGCGCCGATATGGCCGAGGATCTCCATAACTCTGTGCGAGTATTTATAGACCTCAGGGGCTTGGGGGTTACAGTAAAACCAGGAATCCTGATCGATGAACATCGCAACCTCGGCAATCTGCGCATGATCCCCAGCGTGGTCATTCCAGAGCTTACTCAGCTTACCGATAGTATTATGCACATTCTCCCCGTCATAAAAATGCCCCCACATATCAAAGAGCCACATTGAAACATTTCTGAGCAGACAGATACAGAATTCACGTTTGATACCGGCAATCACCTCTTTTTCCGACTTCCAGTTGGCACTGAAATTGGCGCAGACATACTTGCCGATATGCTGGTTCATGGCATGGGTTTTCTGGTCACACTCATGAACATAATGTTTACTGTTGGCCCGCGCACTGTCAACCGGCTGCAGAAAGCCGCTGGCTCCGCCGATCTGCCGCTCCGGGCCGTAAGTGCCGATACCGAGGATCACGTCAAGATCTTCAGACTCAAGGAGTTGGTCAAAATCCATAACGCTATGGTTGATGCGCTTAATCGGCAGCAAGGTATAACCGTAATAAGCGCCGATAGTCACCCGCTTACCGACAACGGCACGTGCTTTCCCTGCGTAAAAAAGTATGGTATTGGCTACCTGCCAGTTACAGAATTTTATATAACGGATAGCTTCATGATCTTCCTGCGGATCACGCAGCATATTATGCCCGGCCTGCTCACGTACAGACTGCACCGGAATATCAACCGGGTCAGCTTCATTATTGTCAAGACACCACCTGCGGTACGCCGCACGCCGGGAAGAACTTTCCCTGCCTTTTGAATGATCGTACCACTCTGTCGTCCCGCCGCATAAAAGGTTGTACTGAAAAATACTATCTGCGTAATTCTCTTCAGTAAATTCAAGAAGCAGCTTGAGATACTCGGAAGTATCTGCCCGCCATTTTTCATTGGAGGCGACCTGCCCAAGCTGATTGAAGGTCTCATAATGTGTCTCCTCATCCCAGAGCGACTGCGCCTTAGTCCACCAGTGAGGAGTGTTAAGATCAATACTCAGTACGATCTTGAAGTCCGGATTAATCTCAAGAACTTCCTCAATCTGCGCCTTCAGTGGAGAAAAATCGAATTTCCCCGGAGCCAGCCAGGTCGGCGGAAATTCGCAGTACGGCGTCCCGAGACTGCATAGGCCGTTTGAGACTGTCAGGCAGATAGTATCAACCCCCTGCTGATAAAACTGGGTCACAGTTGTCAGCTCGCGCTGAAATGAACGGTATGAAAAATATGGTTTCAAATCAAACTCCTAAAGTGCAGGCCAGAATATCAAAGAGCAAATTCCACACACTAAGCTTACCGCAAGTTTAAAAGTATGCTAATTTTATAATATGGATTAATACTTGTTGTTTTTGTACTAATCGCATATAATAAATTTATGGAATACATACTAAGACCAGATGACATTCAGTACATTGGGGCTGCAACCCACCACATAATGCCGAAGAAAGGCAAATCTCCCGGTATGTATGATGAGGTATTGTGGTTTATCCATCAGGGGACGGGGTGGGTAAATTTAAATGGCGAGAAGACGCGTTTCAAGCGGGGCAGTATTTTCTGGTTTTCCCCGCGACTGCACCCGGAAACCTGGTATAGCCGCAAAAAACCGTTAAGAATAAGCATTCTCCGCTTCAAGTTCACCCCCCCTTCAACGGGCGAGCATTTCAAGCACATACCAGAGTTCATCCCCTGGCTTGAACCGAATTGGATCGAAGGTTTTTTCAACAAATTCCATGAATTATCCAGCGGCGCGGTATCTTTAATGACTGCGCTGAAAAGTGCAGACCGCGTACACGCCAACAGCTTGCTGCATACGCTGCTGCTTGAGATAATCAGCGAAACGGAAAAAAAACGGGAGGAAGTTAAACGCCCTGAAGAGTGGGAGCCGCTTGATGCCGGGATCTACCAGCTGGCAAAAAGAATAAGCGAGAACCCGGTAAACCTCCCGTCCATAAAAGAGATGGCAGAAAACCTTGGGATTAGTGTCGGATATTTTGCCGAACAGTTTAAAGCCTACACCTCCAAACGACCGCAAGAATTCATCATTGACTGGCGAGTCCGCCACGCCTGCCAGTTACTGCTGGAAACACCTTTGCCGATAAAGGCGATTGCCAAAATCCTCGGCTACTCTGACGTTTTCTTCTTCTCAAAACAATTCAAGAAAATCGTCGGCTTTACGCCAAACCAGTACCGAAAAGAAAATTCCGGCAGTAACAAGATCTAACCGTAAGGTTATTTAAAATAGCCGCGACTTATGATTATTAAATCCGGCCTGAATTTATTTTGCCAGATAATCCTGCCATGACTGCTTGTAAACCTCCGCGACTTTTTCGCCGAATGCCTTACGGTCAAGGAAGAACGGCTGGTCATTCATAATACTGGTTATCCTGACGCAGACGTCGCTGTAATAATCTTTATCCCCGACAAGCTTAAGAACTTTTGCAATGTAATCATCATTGTCGCTGGCAATAAGCTCCTCAAGTCCGGCAGAGCGAAGGATGCCGGGGCCCTGATCGTTACGGAAAGTATGACCTTTAACACAGACGATAGGCTTGCCTGCCTCAAGCGGATCGACAACCGAGTTGGCGCCGGAATATGGCACAGCGTCAAGACAGAGGTCACATATTTTAATCAGCTCAATCACGGCATTGCGATTAGGCAGATTTTCGCGGATAACAAGTTGCTCAGGCGAAGCGCCGCAACGCTTGATAACTTCCGTAAAGGTCTTAACAAAAATCTTCTCCGGATATGACGGACTCCATGCCCGGCTAAATGGCATGAGAATCAGTTTCGCCTTTGGTTGTCTTGCCAGAACTCCTGCCCAAAGCTCCATTAACTCCGGGATTATTTTGTAGAAGTTTGCACCTGACACAAGAAGAATATCATCATCATTATAACCAAATTGTTCTCTGCTCATCGGCGGACTGACCGGAATATTATCAGCGGTATATGCAAAGCAGTGCGCCGGGCCTTCAAGCCGATATAGTTTTTCGCTGTAAAAATCATTGCTGTCATTGACCAGCGTGCCGTTGATATAACCATCAACAAAAGGCATGCCGCTACTGGTCGGACTTGAATTATTAACCAGTTGCACCCGCGCCATTTTGTGACAGGCCAATAAAGTAACGTGATTTGAAACAGCGGTGATGTTTGTACCAAAGACCAGGACATCAAGATCAAGCGATCTTATTTTATCAACAGCCATTGGCAGTTGCTGGGGCTGAACCACTACGGTATGGTCCACCCGGCTGCCGCAATACTGTGCAAGCGGAGTATTGAACTCAGTCAGCGAAATAAGAGTGACCTCGAAAGTCTTTTTATCAAGATGTTCGAAATAAGGCAGAGAGGTATAAGTCTCAGTCTGCGGGCCGAAGTGTCCATTGAGAAAACCGATACGGATTTTTGACTGTGAGTTCTTCCGCTTTTTGGGCGTCCAGTCAATCGGATAACTGTTAAGCTTCAGGCAATGCGTGATGATCTGCGCTTTAGCCATATAAGCCTCACGCAAATTAAGCGAGTTAAAGTAAACGCTGATATAATTTTCGTTCTGCGCAAAAAAGTTTGAACATGCTTTTGCAAGTTCTGAGGCAGGGTCATTGACTATAAGATCATGCAACATGATTGTCGCATCTTTAATATGCAGGGCAAACCTGTCTGCATCGCCAACCTCGGTAAACACTTCCGGCGGCCTGAACATAAACGTAAGCACCAGCTCACGCAACGGCGTAGCAAGCGGCATATCTGCCGGAGCAAGGCCAGATTTGTAGGCGTGGGTATACAACGTAAGAATAACAAAGAGGTTGAGATTGATATTCTGCTTGTCTACGCACTTAATGTTGCTGACAATCTGCCGGATATTTGCCGACTCCTGCTCAAGCAACGGAAAGCTTCTGAGCGGTGAGTTGTTTAATGCAGTCACAAACGGCATATAGGTGGCATAGCCCGTTTTTATGAAATCATCGCTGGCAGTGTTAAGGATCTGCTGCGAAATCTGTGCGCGCGCTTGCCTGAGCTTGTCAAGAAGATCTGAATTGTCCGGAGCCGCCGCCAGACTGGTACTGATATTATTCAAAACCTCAGGCGTTATCCTGCCAGTATTATTATCGGCTTGCCTGAGTTGCTGAAACTGCTGAATAAACTGCGCTGACGGCCGAAGCCTCAGCCCGGCATCAATCAGCGCATTCGCCGAAGCAATATCGCGCTGCTGCAGGAAATTCTTAGCCTGCGCAAGAGCGCTGTTAGCGTAATAATCTCGTGCGTGTGCAAGCCAGTGATTGTATTCACGCGGAAGATATTTTGAAACAATATCAATTGCAGAGTTGGTATCGTTGATATTTTTCGCGGCAGAACTGCTGCGTCCTGATTCAGAGAGGTTATGCACCCGGAAAGCCGCCATAATCTCAGGATGATAAAATACCGGATAACATGAAGCGATACGTATCCACATCTCCCAGTCACTGGCGTGTCCTGCCTGAGTGCAGTACCCGCCAAGCACGGCATACACATCACGCCTGACAACAATACAGGCAAACTGAACCGGCAGACGCCGGACAACATTAATCAGCCAGTTCTCAGCAATCCCCGGAGTCTCTCGTTCTTTCCAATATTCAAAAATACGCTGAGAGTTTTCATTAATATGTGAAGGACGGCAATAACCCATACCGGCTTCGGGATTGCCAAGCAGCCCTTCACGCATTTTCTTATAGTAATCAGGATACACCACATCATCCTGATGCAGGATATGCACCCATTCACCTTCGCTTCGCCGCACACATTCATGCCAGTTGTCAAGCAGTCCTAGATTATTTTTATTACAGGTATAAATGACCTTGCCCTCACCCGCCATCGCAACAATTTTTTTCACATCAACCGTAGTCGAGCAGTCATCAACAACCTCAATCTGCGCCGGAATGTCAGCAGGCATTGCCTTTAGTACACTCTTGATTGTCTCGACAAGATATTTTTCCTGCGGATTGTACACCGGAATCATGACCGAGAAGAAAGGCTTGTCTGTTTTTTGCTTCCAATCCTCAGGCAATGGCAGAGCGATAACTTCAGGCAGGTTGGAATTTCTGCCCGTTAAAGCTTCTCCCGGAAGCTCACGACAGGCGGCGAGTGCTCCTTGCGCACGCAGGCCAAGGGTCTTATTATACTCAACAAGCCCTTTCCAGTGCGTCATCATATGCGACCAGTAACTGCAGATATCAACAGTTGTCTCTGAGGGTGGCAGTTCTGTCCATGTAAAATTGTTGTTGCTGACGCAGGAAAGGGTCATACGCTCAATCATGTGCGCGAGCGTTCCATCCTCCTGACCGCCTTCCTCGGCAAAATCCTCATATCTAAAATGATAATCAAGAATATTTGAAAGAGCCTGCGGCCTGAACCAGAACATACTGCCAGAACAGAATACATTCATCTGAAGATTAATCCCGATACCCAGACGCCCGGCCAGAAGTTGCGCACCAGGCAGGTTAAAACCCCAGATCTGCACAGCCGAGAGCGAGGGACAGACAAAACCAAGAGTTGGATCATTCCTGAAATCATCAAGGATTGCACTGACGCGTTGCGCGCTACCGATAAGGCTGTCAATAATTCCGATCGCCCAGTCCTTGCCGTATTGAGCGTGTGTGGATTTTTTTGTATGAAGCTTGCAGACAAGATCATAACCGGATAGATGCTTGCCGGCTTCAATCAAAAACGGAGCTATGTCACGGCCGCGATTTTGCGATACCAGAGACTTTATCCGTTCCTTGCCGAAAGCGCCGGAAAACTTCGCTTCGGCCGCCGCCATTTTATCTTCGGGAGCAGTGATAAACACATCAAATCCTGATTGGATATTTTTTAAACGCGCAATGTACTCATCAAGTAATTCCGGATAAAAAGCATGGATGACAACGGCAATTTTCAGCGAGTTGCCGGATGGAGCTACCGGCTTGCCGACAGCTTTTGGTTGTGTAATTTTTCCGCCAGAGAAACTTAGGGCAAGCCCGGAAGAACTTTCAGCCTCAACCTTATCCTTAGGCGGAAAACTATCTGGAAGCCATTTATATTTGTACTGCGTCATAAAAACTCCATAATACCGAACTTGATAACAAGAAAAATCAATTACGCCATCGCCGCCCGGCGACCTGAACAAACAAAAAAAAAAAACCACCGACCTCAGAAGCAGAATACCTGCTATAACTTATTCTGCCATTTCAATATGCACATCGGTTTTCAAGCACTTTTTTGCGCCTAAATGTGGAAATTTAATCTTATGTCTGCCCGCGAAGCAAGTCAAGTTTTTTCGATTTTTACAATACCAGTACCCCACAAAAACAGCGGCCCACATTATTCAATTACATAAAAACACCTGCCACAACAAGTGTGGCAGGCAATAACTTAAATGAATTAAGCAGGCTTATACCTGTTAGTCTTTGGGGATGATGACATATTCTATGCCAAAGGCCTCTGCAACCTTGGCAATAGATTTTGCGTGGTGGCCAATGCCGAGAGCAAAGTGGTGGGTCGGCCCCTCCATACACCAGCGGGTAAGGAAGGTTCGCACATCCGGCAGAAACTTTCCATGAGTGTTGGTGTTGCCCGTTGGCGGAATTGGGCCTTTAACAGATTCACCTTCGCCGATAATAAATTTGAAGCGGCCTTTATCGTTGACACCGATACTGAGCATGGTTATCGGGCCAGTTTTAATATTGAATTCAACACCTGCACCACTTCCCGGTTTGCCATGATACTTTTTCAGGCTGCGGATATTTGGTTTGCAGTCGGCAATATTGAGGTGGTGCGGCCCGTCATGACCGACAAGGATCGTGTCCATTTCAAAGTCAATCGGATGAAATTCAGCAAAGCTTCCACCTATTTCAAGGCGGTCCATAATCAGCATGGCGATACAGGTCTTGATATCAAACTCGCCACACATCGGAAAACCCGCAGCAGTCAGCAGTGAATTACCGACAATGAAATTCGTAACCAGCCTGCGCATATCTGAGCCTTCCTGTGCTTCATAATAATACGCAAAACCGTCAAGCTTCTTTTTGGTTATGAATTTCTCCAGCGCGACCCCTGCCTTTGCGGCCATCAACAAGTCCGCATCAGTAAGTCTGGTTGTAATCGGATCACTGACCGGATCAGGAGTCTCAAAAAATTCAAGTATCCGTTCAGACATCGCCTTAACCTCAGCATTGTCGTCAGCTAACGCGGTGAATTCAGACATTATTTCATCAGGCTCACACTGAACAACGTGCGCACCGAATTCTGAAGTGACGGCAGCAGGGTCTGTGTGCATATCAAGCATCGCCTCAAGCACATGCCCCATATGGCCAAGACGCGCCTTTCGCAGGTCATGAATAACGTGCGCAATCTTGCACCACTGCTCAATCTTTTCATCTGCGGCCTTGTCACCTTCAAGCTTGCCAATAATAATGTCGGCAACAGGGTTACCCATACGAACCGCAACGCCGGTAAACTCAGGCACAGAACAGAAATCATCATTGCAAAGCTGCATGAAAGTTGTTCCGTGGGCATAATCCATCGCCGCCAATGGCTGCAGGGCAACCAGAATAACCGGGCACTTGACATCACGGATAATCGCGCCAAAGGTGTTGCTGGTCGCATAAGTAACCATATCGACAAAGATGATATCAGGGTCGGCAGCCTTGATTTTCGGCAGGGCATCATAAGCAGCCTGAGCGTTATCAACCATACCGATGTCGATCGTTTTGACATTATAATTGCCTAGTTTCTCTACCAATTTTTTAGTCTTGCTGTTCATTTCATCCAGCAAACCGTCAAACTGTTTCCAGTAAGTATCAAGCCCTACAGAAATTACCACAACATTCGCCGTCAACGGTTTTCGTCTCTTGATTTCCATAATCTGTCCTTATTTTATCTTTGGCAAAAAGCCGGAAATATTAATTCAAAATCCAAGTGCCTGTACTATACTTTATTGTCGGACGAAAATCTTGGGGAAGGTTGATGGGGGGTGTTTTACTAAAACACAGAGATCAATATTGTCCAATACCACAATATTTTAACTGGCTAATCAATTATCACTTTAATTTTTATTTACTTTAACCGCTCTGCCGCTACAATTGCCTTGTGATTTATTATTAACCCGCATATTGATGCGTAGTTACTGAAATAATTGCCTCTTGTCCAGGACATAAGGAATTCCGGTTTATGCTTAACTTAAATACAAACCACGGGGTTGGCATATACCGCAAGAGTGATTTCTTTACCGATGACATCGACTTTTCCATAGACAAATTCGTCCATACCCCAAGTGAATACAACAAAGAGGTATTGCATACACGCGAGTTTCTGAAAATCATCTATGTAATCAGCGGCAGGGGCAAAAAAATAGTAAATGGCGTGGAATTTCATCTTCAGCCCGGATCATTGTTTCTGATTCTGCCTGAAGATATAACCGCTTATGAAATTTCATCTGAAAAAATCGAGATTTACAATATTCTTTTTACGCCACCATTTATCAGCGAAGCAATTAAGCGCATGAGCGATAACTTCGGTTTTTTTTCGTCAATGTTTATCAACTCAAGCAGTTCAGTTCGCCTGAGTGATGTCCTGTATATTACAAAATCCAATAAAGAGATAGCGCACCTGGTTACAAAACTCTATGACGAATATGCCGGCAGGCAGCGAAATTACAAGGCTCTGCTGCGACTTTACCTGTCAGAACTTCTGCTAATAATGGAGCGGATGTACAAGCCCAAGAAAGGCGTTCGGTCAGCGCAGGTTTTAAGCGCGTATATTCAGCACATCATTGATGAGCATTTTACGGAAGATTTTAATCTCGATTATCTGGCGCAAAATATTGGCGTCAGCAAACATCATCTCTGCCGCGTGTTTCAGGAGCAAACCGGAACCACAATAATCAGCAGCCTGAAAAACAGAAGAATCCTGCACGCGAAAGCCTTGCTGCTTGAGTCCGATCTGGCCATCACCCTGATTTGTTATGAGTGCGGTTTTAATGATCTCAGTTATTTCTACAGGTCATTTAAAGAATTAAACGGTGTTAATCCAGGACAATACCGGCAAAATCATTCTGCCGGACTTAATGAGTAAAGCACAGATGACAAAAGCGCACTTATAATGATTAACCGCCGACAAGGACAGTGAAACAGCCAAGAACAATGGAGCCGCCGTGTGAGGTCTGATCCCCCATTCTGGCCAAAGGGATTTTGCCTGCCAGCACTGTGGCTGAACCTTTTACGATTGTGCTTGGCGGGCCGACGCATACTGCGGTGCTGCCGATACCGGCTGCCGGCAATTTGCCGATAAGCACAGTAGCCGCCGACGGACTGGCAATAGGTCCGCCTACGTGCGGGATTGGCGCAGGCCCGGCCGGTGTAACCATCGGACATACTGTCATATCAGTTATTCTGGCTGCTGGCTGTCCCATGATTTACTCCCATCCATCTTTTCCATCAAGGACATCAAGCCCTATTCGGATAACTTTATTATACCACTCAGGCAAAGCCTGTTCATCTAATTTACCTTTACTGTCGCTGCTTGCCCTGACCGCACTAAGCTTCACGCTTCCGGCAATTGACGCGGCAAATGGATCCACACCTTCCGCATTTTCTGATAAAGTTATAGCCTGCTTATAATCAATAATCATCGTCTGCGGAAGCATTATGGCAAACTCCAGCCAGGATAAAGGATCCGCATTTTCATCAGGCGGCATTTTTTTACCGGCAATACCATAACGGTTATCCCTTACCCACTTCAGCATTGACGCAAGTCTGGCATTATTATCATTTCCGGCAACAGCAACCGAGACACACCGGCAACCCCACCAGACCGCTTCAGAACCAAAGAGACATGCCGCAATAAAAGAAATCACCGCGTCATAATTATTGTCTTTTCTCAGCCGCTCGATTATATGCGCTGCACTGCACTCCCGGGGATCAAGCGATAGAGAATCAATATCAATAAAGCAGCGCCAGATAATATCCGAGGCTCTGGTATTATCAATCGGAATCGGCATAATTATCCCTTCGGCATTTCTCCACAGGCGATCTTGTTCCCCAGTTCAACACATTGCCCGCAAACACTCTGGGGATTTCCCGGATCACACAGATAAGCACAAAGCTGTATTGCCAGAGCTGACATTTTATTGCTGAGACCTTCCGGCGGCTGAATTTTCTGCTGCACCTCAATCTGCGGCGGAACAACATTGTCGCCAGTCCAGTAAACACCTTTACAGAGCCAACCAGCGGCAGACGCTTCCTCTTCAACTTCCGATGCCTGCCAGGCTTTAATGCCATCCGCAGGCGAATACTCAGCGGAAAGCCATGACTCGACACATTGCAGGCATTGCCCCGCCTGTTCGTCAAGCTTATCACTGATATAATGACTCAGACAACACCAGGCCCAGTAAATTGAAGCCTGAGGCGTTAATGCCGCCGACAGAACCGCCACCGCGTCAAGACTCATTCCCGATGCGCAAAGCTCTTTAACCGCCACATCAGTATCAGCCGCTGAAACCAGCAAAGCCTTTGATTCCTTTGAAATTCCATCACCACAGATTTCAAGAATTTTTTTGATGCTTTTAAGTTCAGTATTTTGTGAAGACATTTATTACTCCGCGAATAATTCTTCAGACATTTTTAGTTTATCATGGTAACCGCGCCGTTAACCTCAGCCATCGCATCACCCTTCAAGCTGGACATCGACCCCTTGACTGAAGTCATACCGCTTGAAGTCAGGGTTGCCTGGCCAGTTCCTTCAACGGTAGTCTGCACACTCGAAAGTTTGGCTTCTGCCATGGCAAGATTCAATTTTGAGCCGCCACAAGTCAGAACAATGCTGGAAGTGGTTATCTCAAGAGAACAGCCGCCAACACTGAGCTTAATACTCTGCTTGCCGGAGAGTTCAATCGTCTGCGCTGAAACCTTGTCGCCCTCGGTAATTGACGCGCTACGGCTGGAGCTTACAGTGATCGTCTGCGAGCCGGTAACCTTCTGCGTATCGCTTCCCTTGATCTCAGATGAGTTATCACCCTCAACCTTACTGGTATCATTTCCCTTTATTTCGGAGCTGCGGTTGTTTTCAACCGTATTGCTTTCATTCCCCTTGACGGTTTTGGTGCGGTCATTCTCAACCGTATGACTCTCGTCATTCTTTACTGTTGATGTCCGGTCGTTTTCAATGACGATAATCTCATCATTTTTAACGGTTTTCTTGCGGTCATTCTCAACCACGATAGTCTCGTCATTCTTGACCGTACGCGAACGATCATTCTCAACCACCAATGTTTCATCATTCTTGACCGTACCCTTGCGGTCATTCTCAACGGTATAGGTATCATCATGCTTGATGGTAGTTGTCCGATCATTTTTAACCAGCAACTCGTTGTCTTTCTCAGCCTGGAAGTAAACCTTCTCTTCGCCTTTTTTATCGTCAAAGTAAAGTTCGTTGTAATTGTCAGAACCACCCTCTTTGGTCGAGTGGGTGCGGATACCGTTTACTGTTGACTTGTCTGAGCCGTAAGGAGGTTTATTGTCATTATTATATACGCCGCCCACAACAATCGGCCGGTCGATGTTGCCGTCAATGAACTGGACTATAACTTCCTGCCCTACCCGCGGCGTAAAGACAGAGCCGAAATTCTTGCCCGCCCACATTTCGGCGACGCGCAACCAGCATGAGCTTTTATCATTCTTCTCGCCAACCCTGTCCCATGGAAACTGCACCTTGATGCGCCTGAATTCATCCGTCCAGACCTCTTCGCCTTCCTTGCCGACAACAACCGCAGACTGCAGACCTCGAGCAAGCGGTCTCGGGGTAGACAGCGCCGGGCGGTAATTCACCGAACTAGGTATGCCACGGATACTGCTATTAAAACTCGGTGTTTTTCCCACGTCACGAATGTTTTCCTGAGTGACATAATCTCCGCAGTCAATGCTAAACTCCTGACCGACAATAAGATAATCACGGTTCTGGTCACTGCGCGGACAGTCTTTCAGCGAGAAGATCATCCCCGGAGCCGGAATGCGGTACTCGCAATTGGCGTGAAAGAAATCGTAATATGCCTGCTCCTTCTCAAGAGCGATCTGGGCAAGGTTACTTCCCTGTGAACCCTTAAAATATTCGTTGGCATGGAAGTGATATTTTTCCAGATTGGCATTACCGTGTGAGCGGCTCTGACTCTTCTTGGACTGAAGGTCACCGGAAGGATTCTTGAAGTCATAAGAATTGACCGCAGTCTTGCAGGTATGCAGCTGCTTTTTCAATGACCACATATTAAGATAATCAAGCCAGCTGATACTGCCGGCGGAAGAGTGGGCGCTCATGGCATCAACAATCTGCATTTCATGCTTGCTTGAAGAATGCTTGAAGTAATAATAGATACCATTTTCCTCCATCAGCCTGCTGAGAAAGTCAAAGGTTGTTTCATTATACTGCAGGCAATACGGCATTGCTTCGTAGCTGCCGGAGAGGGAAATCTTGTAATCAGCAAAATTGCCGTCAGAAAAAACCTGACGTATAACATCAGCAACAGACTTGTTCTGAAACACCTTGCAGTCTTCTGCATTGTCAAGAAGCCTGAACCACGGCTCCAGCACAAGGCTGTATTCCGAAAGGAAATTAGTCGCGGAAACCTGCGAAGCTTCTGTGCAGATACCGCTGAAATAACGGGTACTGTTGCCATCGACACTTTTAAGCTCAATGGTAATTTCCTTGCCCAGAACCTTATCCAAATCAAGGTCTGCCGAGGTACTCAGACAGGCGGCCCTGTATGAAAACGGCCTTGAGAGTTCCTCATTCCCACTGAAATTATCAAGCAGAAGTTTGTCGTCCCCAAGAGGCGTTGTTATCTTGGCAATGCGATTTTCCTGCGAATACTGAGCCATGATATACTCCTATCATTAATTCCCGCTATTTATCGTCCTGGCAGCGTTAGGCAAAGCTGTAATTAAATTCACTCTCATTAACTTTGATGCACACGGAAGAGATTTGTTTCTTCTCAAGCATGGATTCCAGGAAATTTCTACTAATTTCCGGTAAAAGTGTATTGGTTATGATATTATCAACCACCCGCGCCCCGCTCTCCACCTCACGGCAGCGCTCACGGATAAGCGCCAGAACCTCGTCACTGTATTCAAGCACCACCTCATAATTTTCCGCCACCCGCTTAACAATCTTGCCGAGTTTCAGCTTGATGATATTATTCATCACCTCGTCACAGAGCGGATAATAAGGAATTGTGACGATACGGCCAAGCAGAGCCGCCGGGAAAACCTTCAGAAGCGGTGTATGCAGCGCCTCTGACAATCCTTCCGCATCAGGTAGAAGTTCCGGGTCTTTACACATATTCATTACAAGATCAGTTCCCGCATTGGTTGTCATGATGATTACAGTATTACGGAAATCAATCATGCGCCCCTCGCCGTCTTCCATCCGCCCCTTGTCAAAGACCTGAAAGAATATCTCATGCACATCCGGATGAGCTTTTTCCATCTCATCAAGCAGAACCACCGAATACGGCCTGCGCCGAACAGCCTCAGTCAACACCCCGCCCTCACCATAACCGACATATCCGGGCGGTGCGCCCTTGAGCGTAGAAACGGTGTGCGCTTCCTGAAATTCACTCATGTTAATTGTAATCAGATTATCCTCACCACCATAAAGCGCCTGTGCCAGAGTAAGAGCCGTTTCAGTCTTACCAGTACCGCTTGGGCCGGCAAGCATAAAGACGCCAATAGGCTTGTTGGGATCTTCAAGTGACGCGCGTGAGGTCTGGATGCGGCTTGAAATCATCTCCAGCGCGTGGTCCTGCCCGACAACCCGCTCCTTAAGTATCTCAGAAAGGTTGAGTACCTGCGATATCTGGTCGCGCACCATCCGGCCAACCGGAATACCCGTCCAGTCAGCAATGACTGAAGCAATCGCCTGCCGGTCAACCGAAGGCAGGATAAGGCCGTTCTCGCCCTGAATTTCAGCAAGCTTCACCTCGAGCCCTTTTAATTCGGAAAGAAGCTCCGCACGCGCCTGCTCTGAGAGCTGCGGCTGAGTGTTATCCTGATTTGCTTCCTGCGCACTCTCGGCAGTATCCGCCTGAGTTTCGCCAGATTCATTTTTACTTGCACCATTACTTTTCACTTCAGCTTGCTCCGAAGAAGCATTGAGCTGCTGCTTAATATCAACGATTTTCTCAACCAGTTCTTTTTCCGCCAGCCAGCGCTTACGCAATACCTCGTACTCGTCCTTGCACTTGGCAAGATCTGAATTGGTCTTCTCAAGGCGCTTCTGATGATCCTCGCCAACTTCCTGCTCACGGGTAAGGATATCAAGTTCAAGCTCCAGCGCTTCAATACGGCGGCGGCAGTCCTCAATCTCAGCCGGCTCCGAGTAATGACTGATAGCAGTTCTCGCGCACGCAGTATCAAGAACACTCACCGATTTGTCAGGCAGCTGCCTTGCCGGAATATAGCGGCGTGAAAGCTTGACACTTGCCTCAAGCGCCTCATCAAGCACCTGCACCTTATGATGCTTCTGGAGGTTTCTTGCAATGCCGCGCATCATCTGCACGCCCTTGTTGTCATCAGGTTCTTCCACAAGGATATTTTGAAAACGGCGTGTCAGGGCGGGGTCTTTCTCAAAATACTTTTTATACTCGCTCCAGGTGGTAGCCGCAATTGTCCGAAGCTCACCTCTGGCAAGCGCCGGTTTCAGGAGATTAGCCGCATCCCCCTGGCCAGCCGCACCACCGGCACCAATAAGTGTATGCGCTTCATCAATAAAGAGGATAATCGGCTTTTCAGAGCTTTGCACCTCTTCAATAACCTGCTTGAGACGGTTTTCAAATTCACCTTTCATGCTCGCACCAGCCTGCAGCAAACCAAGGTCAAGCGTGTGAATATCAACTCCTTTGAGTGGCGGCGGCACATCACCTGAAGCAATCCGCAGTGCAAAGCCTTCAACAATCGCCGTCTTGCCAACACCCGCTTCACCAGTAAGAATAGGATTATTCTGGCGGCGGCGCATGAGAATATCAATCACCTGACGTATTTCGTTATCACGTCCGACCACCGGGTCAATCTTGCCAAGCTTCGCGTTCTCAGTCAGGTTGGTGGTAAACTGTTTCAACGCTTCTTTCTTACCCATCTGCGCCGGCGCAATCGCCTGACTCGTTTCTCCAGGAATCGCCCCGCCGGTAAGCTGCGAACCGTCAGATGAACTCATCGTACTCTCTGGTGACTTATCCAGAATCTTGTCAAAGTTCTCACACAAATCATCAATATCAATCTTTGAAAATTCCGGGCTGATGTCAGTAAGTACATTGCGCAACTCTCTTGTCTTGAGAAAACCGACCACTATATCCCCAGAACGCACCGCCGGACGGTTAAAGAGCAACGACGCATACATCCAGCCTTCCTTGACCCCCATCTCAAGCTGCGAAGAAAAATCCGAAATCGAGGTCGCCCCGCGCGGCAATTCATCAAGACTTGTGGTTACACCCGTAGCCAGACGTGAATGGTCAAGGCCGTAGTGGTCGATAAGATGCTGCAAGTCAGAATCTTTAAGCTGCAAAATCTGATGGATCAGATGAACAACCTCCACATATGGATTGCCGCGCATCTTGCAGAAAACGGTCGCACTCTCGATTGCACGGTAAACCAGACGCGTAAGCTTGCCAAACATTTTTGCCCTGCTGATTTCTGCCATATCATTCCCCTATTATAATCTGTCAACAATTATCAAACGTATGGTTCTGAAGATTAATACTATTTGTTATTATCATTACCGCTGAGATTGTACAACACATTCTGATCTTCACTATGCTGGTATTCCCCGGATTTAAGCCAGCTCGTCCAACCAAGCTGACAGTTGCCGCCAAGCACACTAACCGGCACCTCCTGCTTCTCAATTATCAGCTCAATGTCCCACTCATACTCCGCCGAGAAGAAATGCTTAACCCATGAAAAAAGCATCCTGGCATTCTCTCCCGAAGGCAAGAGTGAAAGATATTTTTTCAGGCCCATCACACCCAGCCTGATGCGGAATTTAAGATTACCGTCAAAAAACTGCTCGCCAAGTAACGAACTCTCGCCAAGCCGGGCCTCACCGCAACCAAGTCGGGAAAGATTAAGTTGCGGCACCGGATACCATTTACCGACAAACTCCTGCAAGTCAGCTTTCACCCCGAAAAAATCATTGAGGATCTTCACCAGCTTCTGCGGACTCTTTACAATCCCGGCCAATGAACCGGAAAAGAATAATTTTGCATTCTGTCTCAAAGCATCACGACCACGGCTCGCTTCCGGCGACATCCCAATCAGGCAGGAAATGAAATCGCCAAAGTAATCATCATCCGCACGGTCACAACTGACTTCAGCCCGGCCAATTGCCCATGAACGAAAAAACAGCACCGCCGCACGGTGGTGAAAAATATCAAGAAAATCCGCAATTGTACTATCAAGAAAATGATTGCTTCTTGAGCGGACATAATCAGTAAACTGCAACGGCATCGGACCCTGTGGCCCAAAAAGCCCGAGAAACCGTTCAAGAACCTTGACTCTGCCCCCCGAAAGAGTTGACGCTTCACGCAAAGCCGTAGGAGAGAAATCAAAAAAAGCTTCCTGCCCGAAGCGGATCTTCTCCTGCGCCGGCTTTACACTTTTGCCAATTCTAGGGACATTGACGTTCTGCCTGTCAACTTCACGGCAAAGCCGATAGAAGCTGTACTTGTACGCATTGCCTGCAGAGGCAATATCATTCAGAATATTGTCCTCAGCCCCGGCTTCACGTTCCATCTTTTCAATTCCCCGCGTTGTACAGACTCAACAACCGTTTCCACAAATGAATTAACCGATACATACTGGCAGAAAAACTCGGCAAGCACCAGACCAAGCAAGTAGCACCCCGCCCCCTCATACTCTGCTTCATTGAAACGCACTCTCACCTGCAAACCTCTAGCCATGCCGCCATAATTATATCCCGGGATGCGCCGCATCACAGGCTCGGAGGTTATCGAATCAATCCCGTCAATATGTTTCTGAATCCCGGCAGAGGCGTTGCGGCAATAGAGGCGGAGAATTTCCCGGAGCGTTTCTGTCCCCCTGCCATCACCATTATCCTCAAGGCTGAAATAATTAAGCGAGAGATGGCTCAGCAATTTGTCACTGATTAACCCACGCGAAAAAGAAGGCAGTGGCAGGGTCGGGCCATAAACACAACGTATCGCCTTTACCGGCAGCCCTTCTTCAGAGACAAGGTCGCCAGAACTTAACCCGCGCGCCATCTGTATGGTCAGGTCACGGTTTGTGCAGAGCGCCCTGACGGATAAATATTTCATCCTGGAAACCGCCCCCTGTCGGCGATTGTCTACGAGCGAAATACTCACATCACTGCCGACATAGGTGGTACTGCGGCCATGGTTCTGCTCAAGATCCGTATGCAGGCGGTTATGACGATGGGTGATATAGTAGGCCTGAGAATTGCTCTGACTTTGCACAGAGTCAGAAAAATAAAACGGCTTGAAATCAATCTTGTCAGCCATGCTCTGGTCATGCCCGCGTATTGAGATAAGATCAAAGACTTCATAATCAAGCGGCCTAGTGCGGCTGGGGGCGATATGATACTCTTCTGAATAATCATCAAGGGTTATCATCTCGCAGCGATGCTCAAAGAGATTGATTGCCGGCGCGCAGAAGAGGGCGATGTTTTCCGCGTCCACACTCTTCTCAAGCAACTGGTTGCTCTTGCGCAGCATCAGGACTATTTCAATTTCTTTGCTCTCGCACTTCCTGAGCGCGTCTTTCAGATTAACAATATCCGTAAAAAGAAAGCGCTGATAAAAAGCAAAATACTCCCGCAACAACCGATATCCCTGCAGGCAATAATTATCATGCGGAAATAATGATTCATCTTCCGAGAACCCTGCCGTTTTCAGCGGACAATCACCAAGATAGCTCCACTCTTTTCCACCTGCAGCCCGCAGCCAGCCACCGAAACAATCAGAATCCAACGTTTCAAACAAGGCCACCGGAACACCTTCAGGACCGCGCAGATGCAGACGCAGTGACTCCATCGGCAACTCGGAAAAATTAGCCGCACCATTACAGCCAAGTTTAATCCGCAGAATTGATTTGCAGTCTCGCGAATGCCCAGGAAGCTCAAACTCGCCGATACTGCTGCTGAGATATGAAACCTCTTTAATTTCAATCGGCCAGAGTGTGACATCTGCTGCGGTAGTAAACTTGCACGGCGTCTCATCATCAACCCCCAGACGTGAGCGCAGAACCGTTTTGCGCGGGATTTTATAGCCGGAGACCAGACTCCCCTCAGACATATCCGCATCAAAACCGGCGATCATCATCGCAGGTGTCGGCACCAGAAACTGTGGATAAACAACCGACAATAACGACTCGGCGATATCCGGGTACGCAGAATCAAGGCGGTACTGGATGCGCCCCGTCAGAAAGGCAAACCCCTCAAGCAGCCGCTCGACATACGGATCAGCACAGTTGAACGAGCCAAGGCCTAGCCGGCCGGCGATCTTCGGATAAGCCCGGGCAAACTCCCCGCTAAGCTCACGCAGATACTGCAGCTCATTGTTATAGTATTTTAAAAATTTATCATCCATCAGTTATCTCGGAAAACTCACATATGAAAGGATTGTTCTTCAAGGTCAAGCTCGGTCTTGATAAACAACTCCTCAGGCACCGGCAACGTGTTGAGCAGCCCCCTGATTTCAAGCGACACCTCAGAAGGACGCTGCTTGGATTTATCTTCAGGGTGAATTATAGTCACAACCAGGGTGTCTGCAATAATCCGCGGCTCAAACTGCTTGATCGCTTCTGTGACAGACGCACGCAGCAGCGCTTCTTCAGCCATATTTTTCATATGCCCCGACAAGCTGCTGATCCCATAATTGAGTACAGACTCCGCAACATAAGGGTATTTCTTTTTGTCTTCTTCAGACAATATCGTGACTGAATTAAGAAGCCAGGAAAGATCACGCAGCACCGCAGCCCGAAAAGCCCGCAGTGAAAACGCCCTGTTGACCCGACTCTCCTTCTGAGAGGTAGGTTCATTGTCTGTCAGCCGATCAATCAGACACGGCAGAATCGGGTCTTCATCAAGGAGTTCTTCTGACACTTAATCATTTCCCTTTTATTAATCGGCAAAAATAATTTTTCTAACTTCAAGAAGCGGGAAATCACCACCGTCAGTCGCAAGCATCTTCTGCCCTGAACCAAGCCAGCAGTCACCATCCTTCTCTTCCCATTCGGTTTTGCGCGAAAGCATTATATCTTCAGAAGTCTCCGGCGTTAGCCCGCTATAGCGCGCCGGCAGGTAGGCAAAGACCTTGCCGCCGTTCTTAAGGA
Source organism: bacterium (assembly GCA_003245715.1). Lineage (GTDB taxonomy): Bacteria > Planctomycetota > SZUA-567 > SZUA-567 > SZUA-567 > SZUA-421. The sequence continues at coordinate 20,090 of QKCJ01000040.1, read as the reverse complement.
CGATACTCGACTCCGCCCAGACCAGATCGCGCAACTCTTTAACTTCTTCTATTTCAAGTGAACTGATGCAAACAAAGGGCATCCAGTAATATTTTCCTTCAACAATAACCTCAAGACACGGCCCGAGCCTAGTATCGCCATCGGCAATCCATTCAAACTTCTGGCCATTGATAGTACCACCCGAAGCCGGAGCGCTCTCAAAGGATTTGTCCCGGAGTTTCTGCGCAGCGGCGTAATCACCTTGGGCAATATAAGCGCAGCTCTGAATCAGTTCGCCAATCCAGTCGGCAGGCTCACCAAAGACCAGCGGAGTTTTTTTACCGCTGAATACTTCCTCGCGCAAGGCCTGATTCTGCAGGAGCATCTTCCCGGCCGCACAGCCAAGCTCGTCAAGCGCTTTCATCTCAGAACAGAGGTTAAGCTGAGTAAGCGCCCTCGAATAATCCCCGGTGATACAAAAAAGCTGATAAAGAAATACCCGCAGCTTACCATCTGCCGGCTTCTTCTGTATTTGTTTTTTAAGTTCAACAAGTGCCTGATGCACCTCACCATTTTTGATTAGTTCTTCAGCATTCACTATTAACTCCCCCGCCTGGTTTATACCGCAATTATCTAACGTTATGAATTTACTAAAAAACAGCATGGTCTATGCTGTAAAAAAGACGGTTCTGCCGATACATTCAAACCGGCAGAACCATCAGACAGATAATTATTGCTAGCTCTTCATTGAGCCCCGGTTGGTGTTGCAATCCCACTGTATTTCAACATTGGCGCTACCCACACCACCCTTAGCCAGATCAAGCTGCTGATACTTGACTGTGATCTTGCCGTAGTTCATGCTGATCGCTTCCATTGGGAGGGCGTATGTGGCTGAACAAAAACTGTCAACCTTGGTGACATAGGCTTCTTCCAGCGTCACTGTGAGATAAGCCGTATAGACCACATCGCTGCCAAGAGCCGCAGCCAGCGGACGGCAAAGCTCGATGACAACCTTCTTCATCATTGCACCCTTGGCAAGAGCCTCCAGCAGTTTCGGTGAAGCCTTATCAAGTTCTTTTGTTATTGTAATATCTTTGAAATTAGCCCGTTCGGTTGTAACCGAGCCACCCGATTTACTGCTGCGCATGGTTGGAAGATCCACACCGAAATCAAAACCAAGCAGTCCGCACCAGCAATCATCACCCTTGTGTGCATCATCAGTTGAGCTACCCTTAATGCCAAGGCCGTCTTTATCAAATTGAATGAATCCGTCAAATGACATGATACTCTCCTTTATATTAATTAACTGCACCGTAATTGTAATTTTTCACCGCAAAGACTGATTATTTGTTTTTCTTCAAATCCCATTTGAATTCAACATTATCAACCTTCTGGGTCACGGAGATCGCATCATAATCAAGTGTAATCAGTTCCATCGGTATTGATGCTTCGTCATCAGAACAGATGATGCTTGATGATGAAATGAAAGACTTGGTAAGCTTGATCTCAAAGAAGACCTGCTGCTTTCCTTCAAGCGAGCGGCAGATATGAATCGTTGCATCGCTTGTCTTTGCTGCGGCACAAAAGCCAATCAGGTTTGGAGTTGACTTGTCAATTGCCTTGGTGAACTTGATGTCATCAAAGCTGACGCGTTCTGTGCTGTTGACACTGCCGGATGAGCGTGAGCGCTTTACCGGAAGAGCCGCGGCCATATCAAGCCCGTAAACACTGATCCAATCCTTGTGTGCCTTATCGGTACATTCACCTTTGAGCGAATCTTCAGAAAACTGAATATAACACTCAAATGCTGAAGTATCATAAACCTGCATGAGACTGCTGTTACTCTGAAGTAGCTCAGATGCCATTGATTCACCCTTGCCTGCCAGTTCTTCCAGAAGAGGGGTGCTTGTAAGATCTTTCTCAGCCATTTTCCTACCCTTTATAAAAAGTTAACTGCTAAATTTTCCCTGCCAACACAATTTTATCCCATATAACGTTAACGTGTATTCAGCCTAAAAACTCCGGCCGATTTAATTACCTTTGGCTTATGCACCCTTCTCGCTCGGCAGCTTTGTAACCAGTCGCAACGAAGCGGTAAGCCCTTCAAGCTGGAAGTGCGGGCGAAGATAGAAGCGGGCACTGTAGTAACCGGGATTGCCCTCAACATCCTCAACCACAACCTCAGCCGCACTAAGCGGATACTTTGCCTTAACCTCATCAGATGCGCTCGGGTCGGAGGTGACATACTGCATGATCCAGTTAGTCAAGAACTGCTGCATGTCCGCACGTTCCTTGAATGATCCGATCTTGTCACGAACCATACACTTGAGATAGTGTGCGAATCTGCTGGCCGCGAAAATATAAGGCAGACGCGCTGACAAATTCGCATTGGCTGTCGCATCCGGATCATCATACTCTGTGGGCTTATTGATTGTCTGCCCGCCGAGAAATACCGAGTAGTCTGTATTCTTCCAGTGACAGAGCGGAAGGAAACCGTTTTTGGAAAGCTCAGCTTCACGCCTGTCAGTAATCGCAATCTCAGAAGGACACTTCATGTCAACACCGCCATCATCGGTCGGGAAGGTGTGAACCGGCAGCCCTTCAACCGTTCCGCCATTCTCGACACCCCGGATACATGAACACCAGCCATAAAGCTTAAACGCGCGGTTGATGTTAACGCCCATGGCAAAAGCAGCGTTCATCCAGGTATAGCGGTCATGCTTTGCGCCGTCGGTGTCTTCCTCGTAATCAAACTCTTCAACCGGACAGGTCTTGTTGCCGTAAGGAAGCCTTGAAAGAACGCGCGGCATGGTCAGGCTCAGGTAACGGCTATCATCACTCTCACGCAGTGAACGCCATGAAGCATATTCCGGAGTCTGGAAGATCTTGGTCAGGTCACGCGGGTTTGAAAGCTCCTGCCAGGTTTCCATATTCATAATCTCAGGAGAAGCCGCAGCAATAAATGGTGCGTGTGCTGCAGCGGCGATCTTCGAGATATTTCCCATAAGCTCCACATCCGGAGGTGTCTGGTCAAAGTAGTAATCGCCAATCAGACAGCCGTAAGGTTCGCCACCAGGAGTTCCGTATTCATCTTCATAAACCTTCTTGAAGATCGGGCTCTGATCCCAGGCTGTACCCTTGAATTTCTTGAGGTTCTTGGCGATCTCATTTTTGTTAATATTAAAGACGCGAATTTTGAGTGATTCATCGGTCTCGGTGTTATTCACCAGATAGTGCAGGCCGCGCCAAGTTCCTTCAAGCTTCTGCATATCCGGGTGGTGCATGATTGAGTCAACCTGTGCTGAGAGCTTTCTGTCGATCTCTGCAATGATGGCCTCAATACTGCTGATTACATCATCTGAAATAAGGCTGACGTTTTTCAAAGCTTCTTCAGCGAGAGTACCAACCGCTTCCTCAACTGCTGATTTGGCCTTGTCTGTTTTCGGTTTAAATTCTTTCTCAAGAAGAACAGCAAAATCACTCTGTTCCATTGCTTCCTGTCCCTGTGCATTTGTATTTTCTGCTTCAGCGCTCATTTATATCTCCGTTGCTCATTAGTTTAGATTATTAACGTTCCCCGATGTTTCTGATTTTATTATTTATTTTTATTTTTTTATTCAGCTTTTTCTTCAGCCGGAGCATCGCCTTCTGCCGCTTCAACGTCACCACTCTTGGCCTCGGATGCCAGAGCCTGAAGAAGTGCTGGATCCTTAAGAGCCTTGCGGATAAGATCCTCAGCACCAGCCTTACCATCCATATATGACAGGAGGTTACTCAGCTGCTGGCGGGTCTCCATAAGCTGGCGCAGACCTTCAGTTTTTCTGACAACAGCCGCCGGTGAAAAATCATCCATGCTCTCAAAGGTCAGGTCAACTGCGATATTACCCTCACCTGTGAGTGTGTTAGGAACTGAAAAAGATACGCGGGGTTTTGCGCTCTTGAGACGGTCATCAAAGTTGTCTACATCAATTTCGAGAAACTTGCGGTCGTTGACGGCATCAAGCTCAGTTGAATTCTTGCCTGAAAGATCCGCCATAACACCCATAACAAAAGGAAGATTGATCTTCTTCTGAGCGCCGTAAAGCTCAACATCATACTCAATCTGTACCCGTGGAGCCCTGTTTCTTCCGATAAATTTCTGTCCGCTGTCAGCCATTTTTATTTCCTTTCCCAAAAAGATATAGAGATTAAAATTTCTGCTAAGAATTACGATATGTAAAAAATTATTAAACCAAACTGCATAATACTAGTCTTCTTCCTGCTGGCCGATAATCAACGCCAGACGGTCAAGCGATTCAGGCGTAAGCTCACTTGCAAGCTGATAAAAATCCATAGCCAGCATCTTCTGCGCACGCTTGAGGAAGAACGGAATCGGGCTTGAAGGCTCGTTAAGCTCAAAATAACGGATGATCTTGGTTAAGGCAAGCCGGACATCTTCGCGGTTGCCTATTTCACCGCTGAGCGATTTTGCTCCGACGGCAGGAGCCTCGCCCTCCTCACCTTCCTGCCCGGAATCAGGCGCATCCCCACCCAATTCCCGATATCTGTCAGTCAGCAGCCTTGTTGCGGTTTTAAGCAACTTCAGGACTGTTTCAAGATCAATGGAAGCGTTAACCCCCGCAAGCCCGCAGGAGGTTTCATCGATCTTTTTAAATAACTCATAACATTCAGAAAAAATATTCATGACCTCGCCGACCGTCTCAACGCCGCAGTCCATAAAGACCGAATTAATCAGCGCCGCATCAGGCATATCCGAGCCCTCAGGCAAGGTCAAGTCGCCACTGGCAACCAGCAGGTCACGCAGAGTCACCTTACCGGCGCGGGGGGTTGAACAGAGAACGAGATTGCGCAGTTTACCCGGAAAATCAAAGGGATCCTGATATGAACCTGACGCCGGAGAGAGCCAGCTGAGGATATTCATACGCTCCAGAGGATCATTATCATCATCCGGATCAAGCTGCGGATAGAAATCGCCCCAAAAATCACTTAGCAAACCGGAAATAAGCTCCAGTCCGTCGTGATAACCCTCAATTCCCCGGAGCTTCAACCAACTCAGGGTAAAATAAACCGCAACCCTCAGGTCGCGTGTTTCTTGCCACAACTCAGTACATGCTGCCTCAAGTTTATGCCAGTCAGGTTCTTCACCTTCTGAAACAGCATCACCAATCTGCTGCTCCGGTTTGCCGGCAGCAATCGTCTCAAGCGAGACAAAGCGCGGGTCATACTCCATGTTCTCCCCGGCAGGAGAATCTTCTGAAAGTGCAACCAGCATTTCCTCTATTTTTTCTGACATTTTCCGACCACCAATTTTATAACCATATAACCAATAAACAGTTTTATGGATTTTGCCCGAGTAATTTGGAAAATTCTACTTTCAGTTAAAAAAAATTTCAAGTTAAAAAAACATTGCAACAATAACATTACACACCACCGACAAATAGAGTAATCTTTCGGCCAGATGTTTCACTTTATTTATCTCATTTCAATATATATTTCCGATATATTTACTCAACAGCGCCCGACTTTCGCAATAACTCAAGTCCGAGCAGGAAGTTGGCCGATAAAATAATCATGGATTGTGGATTGATATTCTAGAAATATAATACTGACAGCTTGTACACTTTTTTGGTATCAAAACAAATTTCTTATTGCTGACTTTGTCGTGAGGTATCTTTAATTTGAAGCATAAAATATTTTTATTTCTGACCTGCCTGATAATATTTTGCTCTTCAGCCCGCCATGTTACAGGGGCAGAGCAAAAAGCATCCTTCAACAAAGCAGTCGGGCTTTATCTCAAGGCGGCGCAGTTTCGCAGTGAGGGAAAGTTTGAAGATGGCCTGCCGGTTGTGCAGAAGGCGGTGCAGGAACTCTCCGGCTTAAACGGTGGAAAATCGACATTTTACGCCGAGGTTCTCACATTATATGGTGAACTGCTGCTTTATACGAGCAAGGTCGATCAGGCGGCAGAGACCCTGTCTGAGGCAATTACTGTGTTGCAGGCAGCCTCCGCTACCGATCAGTATGACTTTGCCAGGGCAGCCTGTCTGTTAGCGCAGAGTATGGGACGCCTGGAACTGTATCCTCAGGCTATATCATACTTTGAGACTGCCGAGAAGATTTATAAAAAGGAGCAGGGTGCCTGTTCGGTTGATTATGCAAGCCTTCTGTATGCACGGGGTTGTCTTAATTTCACTTATACAAATTATAGGGAAGCGATACCGGATCTGGCGGCGGCGGCAAGTATCTGGCATGCGCATAATGTCGAGAGTGATGTCAGGGTGAATGACTGTTTTGGCAAGCTTGCTGAAGCGTATGAACTTACCGGTAATAAAGAAAAGGCAGAAAAATCCTTGCTCCTGGCGGCCAAAACAGCCCAGCACGCTTTTGGTGAGGACAGCCAGCAGTATGTCTGCTCTTTAAACAGCCTTGTGGCTTTCTATAAAAAAATCAACAATAATGATCTCGCCAAAAGATATTTAACATTTGCCACGGCAGCGGCTAATTTACGTGAAACAAACAGAAAGCAGCTTGAAAAGGATAAAGCATACTCAAAATGTCTACCCAAAAGATAAACGACAACTCAGCCATGCCGCAGGAAGTGGGTGGAATAAAAGTTTTCTGGTTATTTCTGGCGATGAACATATTGCCGGGTATCATCATTTCAATACTTTTTCTCCTTTCATGGCAGGAGTTTTCCAGAAATATCATCAAGAACAACTTTGAGTATTACTCTGTAATCGTCTCCAAATTCATCGCCAAAGATATGCGCGACAACAGTTATGAAGCCAAGTGGATAATTGCCAATATCAGTAATCAGCTCACGGATTTGCCCCCTGAGGAGCGCTACAACTTTAAAATCGCAGACTATCTGGCCAATATCTCCAGGGAAGAGGATATCCAATCCACCGGGTTTGTTACACCGGAAGGATGGTTTGCCGAGGTATTCAAGCGCGACGGCCAGCTTTATTACCACTTCTTTTCACAGTTGAATATGGACAACATTGTTTACCGTTATGACGAGGAAGGCGGTAAATGGGAAAAAACTGATGAAAAAGCGAGCCTGAAACTGGTGCGCTACTGGAACGCCTGGTACAGCCGAGCCATCAAAAATCCGGGGGCGATGATCCACTCCGTACCAGCTTTTATCTCTAATGAGCAGAAGATGGAGTTCTTTTATGCCAGAACTCTCAACACCGAAAAAAATACGCCCGTTGTCTACTGCCACCTTGTTTACAGATTCCCTGATAGCAAGTCCCAGCGTTACAATCCCAAGAGTGTCTTATTCAAACCATTCCGGAAAAGCGAGCTGAATGAAGAGTCCAGAATAAAAAAAGTATTGCCTGTTTATGTCATGAATGAAAATTATGAACTTTACGGCTCAGAACATCTTGCCGGACAGAAACATAGTTTTGATGTTAATATAAAAGATCCGGCGACTTATAAAAACAAGCCAACCATCAGGAAAATCGCTGAAAATATTTTAAATGGCAATTTCGCGCTTCCCGGAAAAGAAAAAGATGTTGCGATATACCCCCTGCCATCGCCTGATGCGCCCAATGCCAGAGTCGTCTTTGTCTGGATGGAGGAATACAAATGGTGGATGGTGGTCATACTGCCGGGAGAAATCGTAAGTATCTATGACATCAACCAGTTATCAATAATGCTATATATCATGGCCCTGCTTTTTGGGGTTTATATTGTCTTTTACCTTGTCTCGCGCAGCCTGCTGACAAAGCCTCTTACCCGCCTTGCCTGGAAAATCTCAAATATGCGCGAACTTATTTTCGCCGGCAGCAGTAAAAGGCACCTGATAAAAGAAGTCAATGAAATAGAGGATTCGCTCGGAGTGTTTGAAAATTCATTCCGGTCATTTATCAAGTTTCTGCCCCGTGATGTAATACTCAGCCAGATCAGAAGCGGCAAGGAAGCCAAACCGGAGATCCACCGTAAAAAGCTCAGCCTCTTCTCCTGCCGGGTACAGAATTTCAATGACATCGTTGAGGACAGCCCCGAATTTCTCTCCCGTTCAAAAGATTTCATCAAACTCGTCCAACATCAGGTCAGCCACAACAGCGGTACGCTTATTTCCATTAACAACATGAATATCACCGCCGTCTGGGATAATTATGCCGATATTACAAAAGGCGTGCGCAATTGCTGCAAGGCGGTTGTCGGCTGTGCGGAGGACATCACGGAACTGAATCGTTCATGGCTCAGCCAGGGCTACACCGAGATCCGCGTAACGCTGGCAGTCTATACCGGATATTGTTTTGTTGGATATTTCGGCACTGAACAATGGCTTGAGTACTCTGTCACAGGCAAGGGCGTGGCTATTGTTGACAGGATGCACAAGCTGCTCAATGAATGCAAACTTTTATGCGGAGTTACAGAATCAACCAGTGAATTTCTCGGTGACGAGTTTATCCTCAGGCCGGCAGAAAGTATTTACGAGCAGGGGGAAGAGGAGTTGTATTACGAGCTGTCCGGACTGCATGATGATGAGCATTATATCGGCAAGGACGAGAAATACTGCAAGGATTACACGACAGGCTGGAATCTGATTAATGACGGAAGATACGACAAAGCTATTGATATTCTCACAGACCTCAAAAGAGCCGAGCCGGCTGATCTGCTGGTTGAAAAGATGCTTGGTATCGCCAGGCAGAAACAGGCCGAAGCCGGATCCGGGCCAAACCGTCAGGCCGTTGATATCGCGCGCAAAATAATCGAGAAAAATATCTAGGGCGTGTTTTTACCGGCCGAGACTTAAAGCGCCGTCATTGAGGACAAAGGTGCAGTTCTGGTGCAGGCTGGAAATTGACCGTGCAAATTCCGAGAGCTTTGCAGTGAATTCATTTAACTCGGAATTTTTTTCAATCCTTGAATGAAGCTGGCTGGTCAGGTTATAAAACGAGCCATCATTACCTTTGATTAAAGACAGTTCTCTGGTGATTTCTTTATTTAAAAATGCAAGGTAGAGAGAGACCTCAAGAAAATATGAAATCACCGCCTGAGCTAAAAGTTTTGCCAGAGGTGTCGGCGTTGACAAAAGCCTTGCCAGATCATCCTTGTTATTGCTGATAATATGAATACGGCAATCACGCACGGCACGGTATTCAAAGAGTTCCTGTCTGAAAAGAGAATGGACTCCGATAAACGAATCCTCCTGACTGCGCATAAGCGCGATTCCGCCAAGACAGAGTTCAATCTCCCCCTTCGCAAGCAGAAACAGACATCCCGAGGAATTATGCAAAGACAATCTCTTGCCAGCCGGCAGGAAGATATCATCTTTGAAGGACACAGGACAGAGGGTAGCTTTGGTATGATCCGAATGATCGGTATTGAGAATCGTCTCGATCTTCTTTTTTGACAATTGCGGCATATGATGGCTGAAGTTTGCCAAGGCATTATTGAGATTGCCGTAGGCTCCGAGTTCAATACTGTTCCAGCGCTTGGTTTGCAGCTGGAGTCTGTTTACAATACCGCGCATATCGTCGTAATAAAGACGCATCATCGAGTCAATCTGCGAGCGCAGGTTTAGCGACCGTGCAAGCAAATCGGTAAGTGCGCACGCAGCGTCAACCAGAGTGCCGATAAAGGAAATAATATCCTCCCCCTGACAGTCAAAATCATCTGAAAGACTCCAGAAAATAACGTGTGTATTATCTTCAGTGCAGCGGAGGGTAAAATTCTGGTTCCTGCTCTCAAGCAGAGCCGAACCACCCGAAAGCGGGAAGGGGGCTTTAATTCTGGCAAAAGGAGTATCAAGCCCATCCTCCTGTTCAAGAGGAAATTCGTTGAAGAACAGCTCCGCACTACCCGAAAGCAGGCCGGTATACAATAACGCCGGAGTATCCTGACTGAAAATGATCTCTCCGGCGTTATAATTTTTTATTTCTTTAATCAGGCTTGCTGGGAACAATTCTTGGCCCCGTATCTAAAATTTAATAATCATGTCAAGACCGCCTCCCATATGCCAGGTCTTGAGAGGTGTACCTTCTGCTCCGAGATTGAATGTAAACACTGCCGTCGGTGAAAGGGCAAATTTAAAGTCCAGGCCGTATTCCATCCAGTATTTAGTCTCGACATACTCCGGTGCAGACAGCGCTGTATTATACTTGAAAAACGGATTTATGTTAATACTTTTTCCAACCGGTATCCCGCCTTCAAGGCGCATTGACACGGTATTGAGATGTGTCGGGAGCGCACTGTAATCATCGGCGGCATTACACTGCCACTGCAAGGTGGCAAGAGTACTCATAAAGCCCAGATCCCGTCCGACGCTGGTGTAGATACCGCCGCCAAACTGAAAATAGCTGTCGATATAATCTTTGCTGTCACCAATCACACCGACCCCATAAAGGTCCGCACCGACAGAAAAATCCACCGGCTTGCCCCCGCACTGGCGCATAATCCGGAAGTTGGAACTCAAAATCGGCCCTAAGCGCGTAAAGCCGTAATCACTCATCTGACCGCCAAAACTATTATGCTCAAGCGGCAGAAAAACTCCGACATCATAAATGCCTTTTGACCACGCCCCGCCAAGCAGTACCCCCATTTTGTCCCACTTGCTGCTTGGTGCATCAGGGAAGGCCACGCCGAAATCCGTACGCTTCCAGTAAGGATTGATATAAAAACGCCAAACTCCTTTTTCCGCATTGAGCTGCGCATTCCAGTCAGGTTTTTGGGGCCGAGCCGCAATCGGGTTGGTACCCGGAAAATGCGCGTAATTAATGATCTCTGAAACCATCGCCTCAGTTGAACAGCGTACCGCAAGACCGGTCTCAGGCAGAGGGGTTTCCTTGGTCTTGCCGTATTCATACATAGGATTAATGTGCATATACCGCTCTGGCGGTGGCGGCGGGTTGAGCAGAGCATACAATTCATCGTTCTTGCTCTTTAAGACATTGGTGCAGGCTGTCGCGGGCGGAAAATCATTCTCCGTGGTTGTGGGACTGCCCACTTTAGAAATCTGCCCGCAGGACTGGCAATCTGTGTTTGCTGTTCCCTGATTGGCGACCATCTTGCGTTCGGGTGAGGGCGGCAGGGCTGAGGGGCTGCTGGCATACCGGTAATCAGGGCCGGCGTTACTGATGCCGGAAATACTGTTACCATAAGCCGGATTGCCTGCAACACCATGCATTGTGCCGGTTGCGCTGTTACTTACCCCGGCATTTGAAATATGGGCATACGCCGGCAATGGCCTAGTTTTAACAGGTGCCTGCGTCGCAGCGGAGATAAAATAATCTTTTGCCGTATTGCCTGAGCCGGAAGTTTCGGGGTTGGTATGCCGGTAAATGTCTTCAATGTTAACCGAATTTATTTTAGTCTCGGCTGGCGAATTATTTCCGGTTTGCGTTGACGGCGCGCAGTAATAAAGATTGCCTGAGGCGGACTGGTTATTACCGGCATTGACGGCAGAACCCGCACTGGCCAGAGTTGTCTGGTTAATTTTGTCAAGCTGGCTGTAAAGCAGCGCACAAATCAAAATACTTACCAGCAGCATAAAGGCCGACGCGGCAAAAAATATTTTATCCATAATCTGCAGTATCCTCAGGGCTAATCAAATCAAGAGCATTTATCACTTCCCACCCTATATATTCCGCAAAGCAGATTATTTGTTTTAAAAATTCTGAGATTAATGGAATTTGTTTCAACTGTCAGCAACACTCTGCAGTTGCGGTTTATCAATTTTGTCTGGAAAGTTGCGCGATCGCGTTTTTTTTTGTAAAAGGAAATCGTATTTTGGTCGAAATGATACCGACGATATTTTATAAAAATAGCACGGGCGTCGTCAACTTTTACCGTTAAGAGGTAATGAGATTGTTCTTTGCGGTTGTATTAATAGAAAAAAATGTTAACACTAAATTAAGTTTACTGAAGGGTAATTACATAATGTGGAAGAAAGCGGCTATTGCAAGTATTGCATTTACTGTCTGCCTGCTGATCTCAGGCTGCGACAGTTCTGGCGGTAGCTATGCCGGGCAGCCACACGCTGTCAAGCTTACCTGGAGAGCGACAACAGACCTCAACTGGTTCAACGAAAGGTCACATACACTGGCCCTGTATATTGTCCAGGCCAAGAAAGCGAAGTCTCTGGCCAAGTTAGCCAAATCTTCCGATCAACTGCTTGAATTTGTGAAGAACGGAAAGCCTGACAAGGACATCACCAGTATCGACCGGATTACTGTTCAGCCCGGCGGGATGCAGTCAGACTATATTGACGCGGATTCAGAGAGTACCTGCATTGGCGTTATTGCCGCGTACTATTATGTTAATGCGCCGAATGCGGTTAGTGTATTTGCATTCCCCACAGGTGCAGACAAGCGCATGAGTGTGGATGTTGTACTTGGCAAGGAAGCAATATTAAAAGCGACGAAAACACCGGGAGGGGACTGGTAGTGAATATCAGCAAACCGATTTTCTGGCACCAGGGGCTGCTGTTGCAACCGCAACATCTGCAGCTTTCTGACTTATACCAGCATTCAGCTCAGGAACATCTCAACAAATACCTAATCCCGGATTTCTGGGGTGTCATCAGTATGAGTATCCGCGAGGATAATCTCAACACCCGAACCTTCGGTTTTTACGAAGGCCAGTTTGTTTTCCCCGACGGGACTTTTGTTTCATTCCCCGGCAACTCCATGATCGAATCAAGGTCATTTGCCTCGCACTGGCCGGAGAACAAGGAATCACTGACTGTATACCTCGGCCTGCAGAAGTGGAAGAGCGGGCCGCAGAATGTGACGATGATTACCCCGGAAACAGATAAAAGCAAGATCCGCAGCCGCTTTGCCTGTAACGGCGACGGGGAGAATGTCTCTGACCTTTATCTCGAAGGGCCGGAAGCCAGTGTTAAACGCCTTGACTATGCTCTTCGCATCATTTGGGAAACTGAAGAAGACGACTTTAACGATTACGAACTTATTGCGGTCGCCAAGCTTGTGCGAAACGGCAAGGATATTCAGCTCTCAGATAAATTCTTTCCGCCCTGCATTACCATGCAGGCTGTCGCAGAATTGAGCAATATCTCCAGACAGATCACCGATCAGACCGCCTCACGCTGCACCCAGCTTGAAAGTATCAAACGTACCGGCGTTATCAAAACTGGCTCAAGCGACATGTCTGATGTGGCGCAGTTTATGGGATTACGGACGCTGGCCGACATTGTTTCCTCGCTGAACACTCTGGCAACTGGCGTAGATATCCACCCCTGGTTTGTCTACAGGGAATTTGCCCGGGCAATCGGCAAGCTGAGTGTCTTCACCGAGCGCATCGACGCTTCAGGAAAAGCCCAGGACGGCAGCAATGTCCTTCTGCCTTACAACCATCAGGATCTTTATGGTTGTTTCTCAAGTGCGCAGAATCTGATTTCCTTCCTGCTTGACGAGATTGTTCTGGGAACGGAAAACGTTGTTGCCCTTAACGCGCAGAGCGGCGGGCTGTTCACCGGTGAGCTTAAGGCTGACATGAATTCCGATCGTTACCGTTATTATCTGATAGTCCGTACGCAGCGCCCGGCAGAGCAGCTTCGCGACAGCATCCTTACGATGGTCAAACTTGCTTCAAAGAAAAATATTCACGAAGTTACCTCAAGATTTGTCGGTGGTGTGCCGCTTGATTATGTTCCTTATCCGCCGGCTGGAATTCCGGGTATCTCAGGGGCTTTGTATTTCCATATTGATGAGCGTTCGCGGCAGTGGGGTGATATTCTGGCAGAAGGCGAAATTGCCCTGCATTGGAATAACCCGCCGGAGGATGTGATCCTGCAGATTGCCGTACAGAGAAATTTTTAGGCTTAGGATAGAGTGCAAAAACCATGCGCATAATTGACTGTTTCTCAGATATCTTTGTCTATACCCTTTACCTGCTTGAGAGCGTGGGTGATGGCGAAGCTGTTGACATGCAGTCCGCTAACTGGCAGGAAGACCAGGCGCCGCAGATGCAGCAGCTTCCCGAATTAAAGCCACCGGTCGCGCTAAAGCCTGCAGGTGCTGAGGCGAAAAAAGAAAAAGAAGCCGAAAATGCGGGGGCGCAATCGCCTTCTGAGTATACCTTCAGCGAGGTTTATGACACTTACCGGAGGTTATTTAATAACTGCGCCGACCTTAAGCGCAAGGGAAATTTCCCGGCTGAGGATTTTGAACTTGCCAAGTTTGCCGTTTGCGCGTGGGTGGATGAAGTCATTAATCTTTCAAACTGGAAAGATAAAATGCAGTGGCCGAGTGTCGAGCTGCAGCGCCAGTTTTATATGACCAATAACGCCGGCGAAGAATTTTATCAGAAACTCTGCGCGCTCAAGCGTCCGCAGTCACAGGTTCTTGAGGTATATGCGACCTGCCTGGCGCTTGGCTTCAAGGGTTGTTATTATGAACGTTTTGCCAGTGAAGAACTTGAAAGTCTCAAAAGAAGCGCGTGCAGCAGATTTCTGGGCTGCTCACCGGAAGAGGACAATCTGAAAAACCGTCGCATCTTCCCGCAGGGCTATACAACACCGGCCGCGGCAGAGACAGTTAAACGAAAAAAATCCATGATGAAATGGGCAACTGCGACATGCTGTTTTGCCGTACCGGTTGTGGTGCTTATTACTTTGCAGATTATTTACAGCAGCATCCTCAATCAGATGCTTGGCAATATCCTGAAGTTATTGACGGATTGAACAGGGACGTATGATTTTTAAAATATTCAAGGCTATTTTTGCAGGATTACTCTATCTGCTGCTGGCAATAATGGTGCTGGCGGTGGCGGGGGTAATACTTATTGCGCCGCGAATTCTGTTTGATCCTCCGTGGGAATGGTGGATGTGTTCGGTCCTGCTTGGCGGGATTATTGCCGGTATTGTTTTCTGTGTATTATTTTTCCGCTGGTATAAGCGTTACCTTGAAATCAAAAAACTTGAGAAGGTCAACCAGCCGCAGCCGGATATGGACAAGGCTCTGCAGGCTGACCGTATCCGCAGGAAGTGGCGCAAGTTCATGGCATCGTTGCGCAACTCCTGCCTAAAAGGCATGGGCGACCCGATTCATGCTCTGCCCTGGTACATCATGCTCGGCGACAAAGGCAGCGCCAAAAGCTCGATAATTGAAAGTTCCGGCCTTGCTTATGAGCTTGACACACGCAGCCCTGAAGAGGATGAGGAAGCGGGTTGCGAGTTCTGGGCGATGCGGGATATGGTGGTGCTTGAGAGCGGGACGGTGTTGCATGATTCTTCAGCCAGAAGCAGTTTCTCGCGCCTGCTTGACTATATCTACACCTCACGCAAGAAAGAACCGGTTAACGGTGTAATCGTCACCGTCAGCGCCAAACAGTTATTAAATGGCAAGCAGGAAGAATTGCAGGCCTACGCGCAGAATATCCGCTCAATGCTTGAGGAACTCATGATAAGGTTCTCAACGCAATTACCGGTTTACCTGTTTATAACCAAAATTGATCTGCTGCCAGGAATGCGGGAACTCTCGAAAATCCTGCCGGAGGAGAACCTTTCCCAAGCCATGGGCTGCATCAATGAAGACACCGCCATAAACGCGGGCAGTTTCTTTGAAGCCGCTGCCGCGGAGATAAACCGTCAACTCAAAGATCTTCGCCTGATGCTGTTATACCAGAATTCACGCGCCCGTCCGGCCCTGATGCTGGCGCCTGACGAGATCAATCTTTTAATGACCGGCCTGCGCCAGTTTGTCAAAGGGCTTTTTCAGGAGAACCCCTATCAGCATACACCGGTTGCACGTGGACTTTTCCTCGGCAGTGCAAGAACAGAGGGTGAAGCAATCACTACGCACCTGCATGAACTTAATATCCATACTGCCCCCCCTGCCGAAGCGAAAAACGAGAATGAAGCCAGCAAGAAATCCCGGCCGATGTTCCTGGAGGAATTCTTCTCACGCATTGTCCCGTCAGACCGGAATTACTACAGCCCGCTGCCAGAGTTCATGCGCTGGGAGTCAGTGAAGAAAAATAAAAATGCCCTCGCTCTTATGGCGATCATAACCTCGCTGATTCTGCTGATGTCTGCGGCGTTTATGCATACAGCCGTTAAATTTGATAAATTCAAAAATGATATAGCCGCGCAGAACCTTGACCAGGCCGGCAATGACCTGCCCGGTTCTATTGTCAACCTCAACAGCTTTATTTCTGTCCTGAATAAAAGCAAGAAGAATGAGGCTGATCTCTGGTTTGACAAATTCCTTTTATTCAATCAGCCATCCGAACTTTATGCGGATATGCAGGCCGTTTATGCCAAACGTTTTGAGAACAAAATCCAGACCCCTCTGGACAAGTTAATCAACAAGAATTATCCGCCCTTTGCGAAAAACCGCACCGGAGAAACTCTTGGCATTTATTATGAATACCTGATCCGCACGATTAACCTGTCACGCGCCTCCGGCAATTCAGAATTGTCTGCCGATAAATTCGATACCGAGCTGCCTCCCCCAACCAGCGGAATCCTTTTCACTATTGATGCTGGGGTTGGCCCTGATATCGCGGTGTTGCTGCCTGAGCTTTACAAAAACTATTATCTTTGCGCTGAGGGTAATCAGAAATTACTTGAACGGGCCAAAGTCCAGACTGGCGAATTGATTACGCTTCTTGAGCGCGGCCCTGATTCATTGTCATGGGTGACGGACTGGGCTAATACTCTGCGCAATATTGACGATATCAGACTTCAGGATTTCTGGGGTAACGATATAGTTGCTGGCAAGAATGACAATAAGTGGTTTGCAGAATGCCGAATTAAACGCGCCAACACCGATGCCGGCCGGACCCAGATACTGGGGCTGCTCAACCAGATGACAACCTGTATTGCCAATGCCGAACTTGAACCGCTACAACGTAAAAGCATTGACACGGTCGTTGCCCAACGGATGCAGGAGTTCTTCAGTAATTATAAACGCCAGACCTATGATGCTTGGCTTTGTTTTGCTCGGCAGCTTCCGCGTGGCAAAGCACTTCTTAGCAACGAAGAGAGCCTCAGAGACTACGCCGGAAAATCGGCTGTTCTTGCAGGACCATATATGCTGTTCATGGACAGATGCGCCTCAGAGCTGATGATGTTTGCGTCTAATGATCTCAACCAGCTGCCGCGCTGGATGGGGCTGGTGCTTAAGATCAAGGCAATCCGCAAAAGTCTTCCGGCGGTACAGATGCTTGGCAGCTCTGCCTCAAAGATCAGCCAGATCACCTCATGGGCCAAGAACATGGCCGACACCGTTGCCAGCAAGAGCGGCGTTCCGACAAGACCGGTTGAAAAACTTCGCCCCGAGAATATTTTCCTGAATTACTGCACCGGGCTCTGGAAATCGGGTCCCGCTCCCGGCAATGTCGCCCGCCAGACAGCCTACTTTAATCTCTCTGCTTTGTTTGAAGCCGAGAAGAAAAAACAGACCGGACCAACGGCAAAAGACGCCGCCCAGAAACCGCAACCCCCAGCAGAAGGCAACCAGTCTTCAGACGGTGGCAGTGCAATTTCCATAGCATACAACGCCTATAATCAACTTAAAAATTCCCTTGGCGGACAGAGCGCCTCTGATTCAGAGCAGGTGGTCTGGGAGCTGATCCGCGGGCCGTTTGACCTTGTGCTTGAGTATAACTGCTATGAAACCGGACGTTATCTGCAGAGTGCATGGAAAGGTATTGTCTTAAACGGAATTGACATGATACCGGAAGTAAGCCGTCCTGAGGTAATCTTCAAGCAGGAAAGCGGCCGAGTCTGGGTCTGGTCTTCGACTGTAGCGGCACCGTTTATTGCAACTGACAGCAGCGGCATCTACTATCCTATTGCCGTCTTCAACAAAACAATACCGTTCCAGCCAGATTTTATTGAAATGCTGACCAAGGCCAATAAGGGCGCATGGGGTCTTAAGGCGCAGTACGCAGTCAATATCAACGCCCTGCCAATTGATGTCAACCCGAGAGCAAAGACTCTGCCGACTCAGGTCATGTTGACACTTAACACCTCAGAGGGGCCGCAAGTCCTCAAGAACCTCAACTTCCCTGTCGCCAGAAAATACACCTGGAAGCCACAGGAAGGCGGACGCACACAATTGCTGATCAAGTTTGACGGCATGTCACTTATCAGGACATATGAAGGTCCGTATGGTTTCGCCAAATTCATCCGTGATTTTGCTGATGGCGTACACACCTTCAAGCCATCAGATTTCCCGGACAGCGAACGCATGCTTGAGAACATGTGTGTAAGCTATATCGATATCAAGTATTTCTTTGATCCAGGCGAGATTGAGCAACTGCTGCTTTTGAATAAACTCCTTGATATAAAAATTCCGTTTAATATCTGCAGTACCTTCAAGCAATGGCGCAGTTCCATGGCCAAGGAAGCATCGGGTCTGCAATGGCAGTGTCAGGATTCACCGGAAACCGATACCGCAGATAAAAAATCAGTAAGTACCGGTGTACTGAGAACCCCACAGAATAAAGTTGAGGTGACTCCCGAAGAGGCACCAATGACAGCAACACCGGCAACCGCAGAGAACCAACAGTCCGCACTGAAACAGGTCAAGGTGGCTTCTGCCATACCGGTCGAGACAGGTGAGGAAATTAAATTCTGCACTAGCGGTAATGACAGGCAAAATTTCAACAATGTAGAAACTGAAATCAAAATTATTAATCAAGCTGACACCAACAAAATGGGGTTCTCAAAAGCAGAACTCCCTGAAGCTCAACTTCCTGCAGTAAAAAATGAAGCGATTATGGGGATTTCTGTCGAAGAACTGCTTCCTAAAGATCTGCTTGATAACCCTGAAGTGAGGAAGCCAATTACCAATAATAGGCCTGCTCCGACGATAGAAAATATTATCTCATTACCAGATACCATTGAGCTTGAAAATAGTGTGGATTTTGAGTTTTCCTCAGCCTTGCCTGAACTGGCCGAGAAATCATCATCAAATATAAGTAGCGCCCAAACAGAACCAGTACCTGCCAAGTCTGAAAAAACCGTAACAGAAAATACTGCTGTCATGGCAAAACTTAAAACACCGGCACATTTATTTCATCCGGGCGTTGATAGTCAAGAACAAGTCGCGCCGAAAACTGCAGCGAGAAGTGAAGCACCCAAAATTACACCAGGTGAAGATATTAAAGCCAATGTTATTGGCAGTTCTTCAGATTATGATAACTTTGTAAAAACAGCAAAGAACGACCAGACAGAACTGTTGCGCTTGCTTGACGAATTTAATGAGCAAAACGCTTCTATAAATACCCAAAGTCATCTTGAAACATCCGCACCAGCAGAAAAAGGAAGCAACATCAAACACGATCCTTTTGAACTGGAAATCCCTGGCCTTCCACTGCCTGCGGAAGACGAATAAACGATAAACCTGTTTAGCTTTTTTAATATTTTCCGGTTTCCGACAATAAAAAAACGCTATCCGGTTGTTAATTTCCGGTACTGATTCTTGGGGTGATATGTACAATATTCGCTGAATGACGATCAAACATATGCGTGAAGTTACACAAGGTAGATTCAATTATAATCCAGTTTTTAAGCACTTTTATTATTGTTCTTTAATAAAAGCTCATTTCTTGAATTCCATGATTGAAATTTTAGATATTTCTAGGGAAGCATCTTTAAAGTCACCCACTAATATTCGTATACTTTTAGGTGAGACAAAATCTTCAGTGCTTGGCTTCTTTATAGAAAGTACACATGAATATTCTTTCGAACCTGCTGATATTATCAACTTTTGAAGTGCATATTTCGTGTAGGGTTTTTTAGATAGTAAATATGACACATAACAATAACCCGGTTTGTCAGACTTGATATTAAGTTGAACGTTGTATTCCTTACCAGCGTTTAATTCAATCTCTTTAATTACCTGAATGTCATGCATGTTTTGCTTGATTGCTTTTCTTGCGGAAGTTATTGTAACCTTGCCATCAACGAATTTAACAGAAGCATCAGCATTTTCGGCAGGTTGAGCAATAAAATACCGCCACCCATCTTCTTTTGTAAAATTGACCTTTTCCCCTAGGAATAGTCCAAATTTCGAGTTAGAATTGGACTCATTTAATGGAGGAAATGGTTATGGCAGCAAAACGTTATTCTACAGAGCAGATTGTAAACAAGCTGCGTGAAGCCGAGGTGTTGATCTCGCAAG
>QKCJ01000004.1 GCA_003245715.1 bacterium | reverse complement strand
ATTATAAGTATAACCGCCCATGATTCAATATATTATAGAGTTCAAGTATCCAGCACCTAACATAATTTTCACATTAGACTCTTGAAACTGATCATATTAGCACTATAACCTAAAATGGAGGAAATTGGTAGATGAGACAACAAACTACAAAAATGAAGTTTTCCGAGCATATTCGCGCGTCATACGCACCTTGCGCAGGTGCGGAACGCCTGTATTTATACAATTAAGTATTTTTTGTCACGGGGCTAATGCCCCGTTTTTTATTAGTTTTGGATTATTTGGTTAAAAGGGAAATTGTCATGAGTTTAGCTTCTATCTCTCCGGAAGTGTTATGGTGGATTGCCCCGGCATCTGCTGTGCTGGCTCTGATTTTCGCATGGAAATTTTATTCATGGATGATCGGTCAGAATGAGGGTAACGATACGATGAAGGAAATTGCCGGTCACGTCCGTGACGGTGCATATGCGTATCTTTATGCTCAGTACAAGGTTGTTGGTATCGTTTTTCTGGTTCTGCTGGTCGCGTTTGCAGTTCTTGCGCTGATTGGTGTTCAGAACCCGTTTGTTCCGGTTGCGTTTCTGACTGGTGGGTTCTTCTCTGGTCTTTGCGGATTTTTAGGTATGAAAACTGCAACTGCCGCATCATCACGTACGGCTCAGGGTGCAAATGAGAGTCTTAACCGTGGTCTGCAGATTGCCTTCCGTTCAGGTGCGGTTATGGGGTTGGTGGTTGTCGGATTCGGCCTGCTTGATATCTGTCTGTGGTACCTGATTCTGGACAAGCTGGTCTATACTGTCGGTCATATGTCTGAAGGTTTCGGTCAGATTACTGAATCTGTCTGGCTGGTTAAGCCGGGAACACTGCTTGAGCAGAAAAACATTGAAATCACCACAACCATGCTGACTTTTGGTATGGGCGCATCTACTCAGGCACTATTTGCCCGTGTTGGTGGTGGTATCTATACAAAAGCTGCTGACGTTGGTGCTGACCTTGTTGGTAAGGTTGAAGCAGGCATCCCAGAAGATGACCCGCGCAACCCTGCGACAATTGCTGATAACGTTGGTGACAATGTTGGTGACGTTGCAGGTATGGGTGCTGACCTTTACGAATCATATTGCGGCTCAATCCTGGCAACTGCGGCTCTTGGTGCTGCGATTCCTGCCCTTGGCACAAAAGGGGTTCTCGCTCCGATGATTATCGCCGGTATCGGTGTTATTCTTTCAATCATCGGCTGTCTGATGGTTCGCTGTGACGAGAAGGCTGACATGAAGACCCTGATGTCTGCCCTCACCCGTCCGCTCTGGCTCTCAACCGGGGCTATTGGTGTTGTCGCTCTTATCATGGCCGCACTTGAGATTATCTCTTACGGTGTGTTCGGCTCGATTGTTTCAGGTCTGGTTGCCGGTTGTATCATTGGTCTTCTTACTGAATACTACACCTCTGATGAATACGGCCCGACTAAGGGAATTGCCGAGCAGGCCAAGATGGGACCTGCTACCACAATTATCGACGGTATCGCTGTTGGTATGTTCTCAACTGGCTGGCCGGTAGTTACAATTGTTATCGCCATTCTCTGTGCCTTCGGTTTTGCCGGCGGTTTCCACGACTTCTCAATGGGTCTGTACGGTGTAGGTTTTGCTGCTGTTGGAATGCTTGCTACACTCGGCTTCTCACTGGCAACCGACGCTTATGGCCCGATTGCCGACAACGCAGGTGGTAATGCTGAAATGTCTGAGCTTGACCCCTCAGTCCGTCAGAAGACAGACGCGCTTGATATGCTCGGTAACACCACTGCCGCTATCGGTAAGGGTTTTGCTATCGGTTCAGCAGCTCTTACAGCGATGGCTCTTCTTGCAGCATACCTTGAAGAAGTCCGCGTCTGGCTGCACAAGCTGGCTATGGTTGCAGACACCGGTTACTATAAGGTTGGCGAAGTGATCTTTGCTAACAAAGACATCGAAGGTGTTGATGAAGTTATCATCGCCAAGGCAACAATTGCCAACTTTGTTGACGCTTACCATCTTGATGTTATGAATCCGAAGCTACTCTGTGGTGTTTTCCTTGGCGCTATGATGGCTTTCGTATTCTGCGCAATGACCATGAAGGCTGTAGGACGTGCGGCTGGTGCGATGGTGGAAGAAGTTCGTCGTCAGTTCCGTGAAATCGCCGGTATCATGGAGAAGAAAGCAACTCCTGACTACGCACGTTGTGTTGAAATCTCAACCAAGGGTGCGCAGCGTGAAATGCTTGTTCCATCACTTCTTGCTATTTTTGTTCCGGTATTTGTCGGAATTCTTCTGGGTATTCCTGGTGTTGTTGGACTTCTCGTTGGCGGTCTTACTGCCGGCTTTACCCTTGCCTGTATGCTTAATAACTCAGGTGGTGCCTGGGATAACGCCAAGAAGCATATTGAAAAGCAGGAAAAGACAACTGACGCTAATGGCAAGCTCATTACCGGTAAAGGCTCAGAAGCTCACAAGGCCGGTGTTGTCGGTGATACTGTCGGTGACCCGTTCAAGGATACCTCAGGTCCAAGCCTCAATATCCTCATCAAGCTTATGAGTATGGTCAGCGTGGTGTTTGTCGGTCTGATTGTTAAGTACGGCGACCAGATTGAGAAGATCCTCACCTCAATCAGTGGCAACTAAAATTAGCTTCACATGATGCTTCAAAAACAGCCCTTGCCTGCAGGGGCTGTTTTTTTATAAAATTTTCGGGTAAATATGTCAAAAATGGAGAATTTATGCATAAAACTGAAAAAAACATGCCAACGATGGCAGGCTAAATTTGACAACCGCACTCTATTGTGTATACTTCAGGTTATTATTGTCTATAAGATTTTTTTAAAGTACCAGTTACAGTATTGTTTACAGGATATTATTATGCCACACGCTGACGGCTCGTCAGGGTCCTGCGACGGACACGAGCAGAACACCTACAGCATTCTCAACACTCCAGATGAGAAGCTCAATCTTATCGTCCGAAAAGAGTCTCTCTGTGATGTTATCAGGCTATACGAAGTCTATTGTCCGGCCATTGCCTGCTACTGTGAACCGGGACAGTTCATTGTTGTGCGCGGTGATGAAAAAGGCGAACGTGTTCCGCTTACAATTGCCGACTTTAACCGTAAAGCCGGAACAATTACCATGGTCGTACAGATTGTCGGCCTGGCCTCCCGCAAGCTCGACGCTTTGGATGAAGGCGACCGCTTCTGTGATATCGTCGGCCCGCTTGGTCATCAGAGCGAAGTCGAGAATTACGGCACGGTTGTCTGTATCGGTGGCGGCCTTGGTATTGCCCCTGTTTACCCGATTCAGCGCAAGCTTAAAGAAGCCGGTAATAACGTCTACTCAATTATCGGCGCGCGTAACAAGGATCTTATCTTCTGGGAAGACCAGATGAAAGCCGCCGCGGATGAGTTGTTTGTTGTTACTGACGACGGCTCATACGGCGAAAAAGGATTTGTCACAACCATTCTGGAACGTCTCATTCAGGCTGGCGAGAAGATCGACCGTGTTATCGCTATCGGCCCTCCGATCATGATGCGTGTAGTCTGTGACCTGACAAAAAAATATAATCTTAAAACTATCGTCTCTCTCAACTCAATCATGGTTGACGGCACTGGAATGTGCGGCGGCTGCCGTGTTGAGATTGCTGGTGAGACCAAATTCACCTGTGTTGACGGCCCTGAGTTTGACGGCCATGATGTCAACTGGGAGATGATGTTCCAACGCCTTGCCACCTACAAACGCGAAGAAGGCAAGATTTACGAAGCCTTCAAGGAAGAGAAGGAAAAGGCCGGCGGCGTTCAGAAGGCTAAAGAACGTGTTTCAATGCCAGCACAGGACCCTAAAGTCCGCGCCCGTAACTTTGATGAAGTAGCCCTTGGCTATACTCCGGAAATGGCAATTGCTGAATCTCTTCGCTGTATCCAGTGCAAGAAGCCTCTCTGTGTTGAGGGTTGTCCTGTCAATGTTGACATTCCCGGCTTTATCAAGGAAATCCAGGACGGACACTTCCTCAAGGCTGCGGATAAGATCAAAGCAACCAATAACCTGCCTGCTGTCTGCGGACGCGTATGTCCACAGGAGAGCCAGTGCGAATCAAAATGTATCCTCGGACACAAGGGACAACCGGTTGCCATTGGCCGACTTGAGCGTTTTGCGGCTGATACCGAATCTAAAATGGGCAACGCGCAACCGCCGAAGATTCCGGCAAAGACCGGCAAGAGGGTCGCCGTTGTCGGGGCTGGCCCGGCCGGTCTGACGACTGCGGCTGATCTGGCTGTAATGGGACATGAAGTTACGGTATTTGAAGCGCTGCACGCTCCGGGCGGGGTTCTTGCTTATGGTATTCCCGAGTTTCGTCTGCCTAAGGCGATTGTAAACCGTGAGTGCAACCACCTTCAGAAACTTGGTGTTGAGTTCCGCTATAATATGCCGATTGGGCAGAGTGTCGGCGTGCCGGAACTTCTTGAAGCCGGTTACGACGCTGTCTTTATCGGTACAGGTGCAGGTCTTCCTACATTTATGGGCATACCTGGTGAAAACCTCAATGGTGTTTACTCATCAAATGAGTTCTTAACCCGAATTAACCTGATGAAAGCATACCGTGAAGACTATGACACTCCGGTTCTGCACGGCAAAAATGTTGCTGTTGTCGGTGGTGGTAATGTTGCCATGGACGCTGCCCGCTCTGCCCTGCGCCTTGGTGCGGACAACGTTTATATCGTTTACCGCCGAACCAGAAAAGAAATGCCGGCGCGTGAGGAAGAAGTCGCACACGCACTTGAAGAAGGAGTTATCCTTAAAGAACTGACTAATCCTCTTGAGATTGTTGGTGATGAAGAAGGCTGGGTGAGCGGTCTTAAGTGCCAGCTTATGCAACTTGGTGAACCAGACAAGTCAGGACGGCGCAGACCGGAGGCGATTGTCGGTAGTGAGCATGTTGTTGAGATCGACCAGTTTGTCGTTGCTATTGGTCAGGGACCTAACCCGATGCTGACCCGTAACTGGCCAGAGCTTGAACTTAACGAACGCGGCAATATCAAGGCCGATGATGAAACACTGATGACCAACATCCCCGGAGTATTTGCCGGCGGTGATATTGTCTCAGGTGCTGCTACTGTAATTCTGGCTATGGGTGCAGGCAAGACTGCAGCAAAATCAATTGATAATTATCTGAAAAATAAGTAAGACCGAATAAGCCTGATTCACTCAGGCTTATTTTATAACAGTGCAACTAGTATGGTATAGAACAGATTTAAAAATTTATCTTTTCAATTACAGACAGGAATAGACAATGAAAACATTTATGGATGAGGATTTCCTCCTGCAGTCTGAGTCAGCCAAGACCCTGTATCATGATTTTGCCAAAAATATGCCGATTATCGACTACCACTGCCACCTGATTCCGCAGGAAATTGCCGAGAACAAGGTCTTTGACAGTCTCGGTGAAGTCTGGCTCAAGGGCGACCACTACAAATGGCGTGCGATGCGCTCAAATGGTGTCAGTGAAGAGTACTGCACCGGCGATAAGCCATACCGTGAAAAATTCCACAAGTGGGCAGAGACCATTCAGGTCGCTATCCGCAATCCGCTTTATCACTGGTCACACCTCGAGCTGAAACGTTACTTCGGAGTTGATGATGTACTCTGCCCGGACAATGCAGACAAGATCTATGATAAATGCTCAGAGATGCTCAAGACCCCTGAGTTTTCAGCCCGCAGCATGATGACCAAGATGAATGTCAAGGTTGTCTGTACTACTGATGACCCGATTGATGACCTGAAATACCACAAGCAGGTTGCTGAAGAAGGGTTTGAGGTCAAGGTTCTCCCGACCTTCCGGCCGGACAAGGCAATGGCGGTTGACAAACCTGCAATGTATGCTGATTATGTCAAAACACTCGCAGAAGTCAGCGGCGTTGAAATCAAGGACTTCAAGTCACTGGTCGAAGCTGTTGACAAACGCCATGCCTATTTCCACGAAGCCGGCTGCCGTTTGTCTGACCACGGTGTTGAGTATGTCCCCAATGCCTGCGCTACAGAGTCTGAACTTGACGTTATTTTTGCCAAGGCAATTAAGGGTGAAAAGCTCTCACTTGCCGAGTCTGACGCTTTCAAGGCAGTATTCCTCTATGAAACAGCCAAGATGAATCATGCCCGCGGCTGGGTTCAGCAGTTCCACGTTGGCGTATTCCGCAATAACAACACCCGCCTCTTCAAGAAACTCGGTCCTGACACCGGTTTTGACTCAATTGCTGACTTCAAACAGGGACCGGGTATGATCCGCCTCTTTGACGCGCTTGACACCAACAATCAGCTTGCCAAGACCATCCTCTACAATATCAATCCGGTTGATAATGAGTTGTTTGCAACCATGATCGGCAACTATCAGGACGGCTCCTGCCCCGGAAAAATGCAGTATGGCTCAGGCTGGTGGTTCCTGGATCAGAAAAACGGCATGATTGAACAGATGAACGCCCTTTCAGCACTGGGCATGCTCAGCCGCTTTGTCGGAATGCTCACCGACTCTCGCAGCTTCCTTTCATACCCGCGCCATGAATACTTCCGCCGCATCCTCTGCAACCTGATCGGTCAGGATGTTGAAAACGGTGAAATTCCCGCCGACATGAATCTCCTCGGTAAAATTGTCGCCGACATCAGCTATAACAATGCAGTGGAATATTTTGCACTTTAAATATTCATAATATGTAATATTTTAACTATTATCGTGCCCCCCATGTATTTTAACCGTTCATGGGGGGCATTATTTTCAATACGCAAACTGCATAATTTAAGGCGTGAAAGTCAATTAGCGCCAATAAATCAATTTTCTTCGCAATAAGTACACTGTTTTTGTGACAAATAATAAAATTTTACTTGCGCAACCATTTTCTTGATACATAATAAAGA
>QKCJ01000061.1 GCA_003245715.1 bacterium | reverse complement strand
AAACTGGCAGGGGTTTCTCCGTCCACAGTTTCGAGGGCGATCAACAAGGATCCCCGGATATCTGAATCCACCCTGAAGGCTGTGCTTCAGGCGGTGGAGGAGGTTGGTTATACCCCTAAGAGCAGCAGCCAGCGTCAGGGGGCGCGCCGCAAGACCAGGCGGTCAAAGCGTTACAACCAGATTTCACTTCTTTATGGATTTTCACCGGCAGGCTTTAACTACGGGGCTTATGCGGCTACGCTTCGCGCGGTAACCCAAACGGCTGGTGATAAAGGTCTTAATCTGATCCTTCGCCATTGTGAGGATATGTCAGATGTTTCCTGTCTGCCTGATAAGATTGACGGGGTTATCCTTTTTCGCATGAATCCTGAGGGGCGGCTTCTCACTAAAATCCGATCAATGCCGTCAGTGCGGGTTATGGGGAGGATTTCAGGTGACGATTTCTTTGACCATATCAGTTATGATAACAAATTAATCGGTTCAATTGCCGGGAAATATCTGCTGGACAGTTTGTGTAAATGTTTCTGCACGCCGGATTTATCTGGCGGTCCGGAACTGATTGTTGAGCGCACAGAATCTTTTATCGAAACCATTAAAAAAGCCGGGCGTCAGGCGCATCTGATAACAGGCTCTGATCTTGAGCAGATGGTAAGCGGTAGAAGGCCAGCCTGGCTTGGCGATCCTGTTGGTTTATATATTCCCGAGGACGTGCGCATATTCAAGGTAATCTCGGCGTTTTCAAAAATTGGCGTTGAGCTTGGGAAAAATCTTAAAATCGTCGGCACTAACAATGACCGGCTTCTGCTTGACAGCATAGCCCCGGGTATTGCTTCCGTTGATATCAACTGCGCCCAGATTGGCAGAAACGCAGTGCTTCACCTGATTAAAAATATTGCTTCGCCGCATGAATTCCGGGAGAAGGTTATTGTTGAGCCTTTTCTGGTTGCTGGCGGGTAAGGCAGTGTACCGATCCTCTTCCTACAACTAGGTCAATCGCATGAATACCGCAGACCTTTCTGCCTTTAAAGAGTTCGTCTAATATTCCCAGCGCTTTGTAGTCATTGGGGTCGTTAAAAGTCGGCACCAGCACACATTCATTTGAGATATAAAAATTAGCATAACTCGCCGGAAGGCGTGAACCTCTGTAGTGTTTGGCTTCGGGCATGGGAAGTTCTATTATTTCGGGCTTGCTGCCGTCCTCAAGCCGCGCACCTTGAAGGATTTCGTGGTTCTCAGCCAGCGCCTTATAATTAATGTCAGCGCTGTCAGTTTCCCTGATGGCGACAATCTGCCGGTCATTTACAAAACGCGCCAGATCATCAACATGGCCATGCGTATCATCACCGGTTATCCCGCAATTAAGCCAGATTGTGTTATCCGCACCGAAATATGTCGAAAACATCTTCTGGTAATCATCTCTGTTGAAACCGGCATTGCGTACCTGGACCTCCTGATCGAGCAGACATTCTGCTGTCGTCAGGATTGTTCCTTTGCCGTTGACATCAATAGCACCGCCTTCAAGAACGATCTGCCGGCCGTTGATAACCGGTTTTACAATTTTATTACCGGCAATTTCCGAGCAAAGGGCAGGGGCGTTATTGTCGGACTGCCATGAGTCGTATTTGGCCCAAGCGTTGAAGCTAAAATCAATAACAACCGGCTCTCCGGCTTCGAGGACATACTGTGGGCCGCAATCGCGAAACCAGCCGTAATCAGTCGGAATCAGCTCAAAGGAGACATTATCCGTATTGCCCTTTATCGCCTTGACTGCGGCCTCAGCTTCGCTTTGGGTTATCTGATTGTTGCAGGCAACATAAACATGCTCAGAGACTGAAATTTTAGTAATCATCTCTGAAAATGCCCATTTTACAGGCTGCATCTTGCCGGGCCAGTTGTTCTCATTCTGAGGCCAGGCTAACCAGGTTGCTGTATGTTTTTCCCATTCTGCCGGTAGATAGTAGCTCATGTTGCTCCCGTTTGTAATTGCCCGGTGCGGAAGATAAAATCATTTCTGCCTGCTGCGCCATGCTGATTGTGATTTTGCCGCACTTGTGGTATCCATAATTATCTTTACCTTATATCAATGTAATCTCAAATTGCAAATATATAAAAAAATATTAATAAAAAATTGAATGTATTGCAAAATAGGATAAAATCTGTTAAATAGAAAATATTGGGTTTAAAACACATTACATAGAAATAATATTACCAAATATGATGGATATAAGTTCATTCAAACCGTTAGAGCCAGAACGTCAGGAGAGTCTCTTTGAGGTTTCTGCCAGTAAAGCACATAGTCACAAGTGGATAGAGTCTGAAAAAGCCGGCCGTGACCTGGGTGACGATGCGGTTGTTGAATGGTACCGCAAATACTGGCGTATCTTTTGCCGAGAGTGTTATATTGAACACCTGCAAGGTGAATGTTTTTGGATTGAACTTGATAATGGCGATTTCGGCCTGCTGCGTAACCGCTTCCATGACAACATGAAACTCGTCGACGAGATTGTTGACATTTTCAAACGTGGTGGCGAGAACCTGGACGTTGTTAATTTTGCCGTCAAATCCGGTCTTGACATTGCGGAAGTGCTGAAGCTTCTTGAAGTTCTTGACATTAATGCCCGGCGCATATCTCCGGCGGTTGAGATTACGGCCAAACAGTTTGTCGAGGGGATCCGCGCCAGCCATCATCCGCGCTGCCTTGTTGTTGAGGATGATCTCAGTTCCCGTGAATTGCTGGTCAATATTGTTGAAAGTATCGGCCTTGAGTGTGTTGCCCTTGAGACCGGTGAAGACGCGCTTGAAGAGGTTCAGACCCGTCGTTTTGATGTGTTTATCATTGATATCATGCTTCCCGGCAAACACGGTGCAGAGGTAGCCTGGTATCTTAAGCGCCACAGCGTTTCCTGTCCGATTATCGCTGTCAGTGCGGCGCTTGATTCCTGGAGTCAGGATGACCTTATTGATTGCGGCTTTACAGACCTTATTGCCAAGCCATTTGACCTTGATGACATCAAGAAAAAGCTTATCGAGGTGCATGATGCCGTTATTGCCCGACGTTAATAACAGGCCTAATCAAATGATTTCCGCGATAAAAAGAAAAAAGCTGCCTCTCCGGCAGCCTTTTTTATAAATCTTAATTTTAATCAATAACGACAGCAGATACATATTATTACTTATCGTAAATTTTAACCTTCATCAGCCTGCGCCCCCATGAACGGGCCTGCCAGTGGTAGGTCATGCGGATGTCGAGGTGAATTACACCGCGTCTGCTCCAGCTCTGCCGCATTGCGCCGCCAGTATCATCAACTTCGCGCAGTCCGTAACCGGTGATGTCTATTTTCGTCCCGTAGGCAATGGCTCGCGGATCAGCGGCAATACCCGGACGCCATGCAGTCTTGCCAAGTGAAGTACGACCTGGTGAGCCACGACCGCAGCACTTGTAGCAGGGGCAGTAGGCAGTAACCATAGCCCAGACCTCACGGTACTCTTTTTCAGCCGTATTTTCACGGGTGTTAATGACCGTTAAAGTATGTTCAACCTCAGAGTGCCGGTGCGGATTTGCCGGAATAGTGAGATTTGTGGGGAGCTCAGGAATACTGATCTCAGGTTGAGGCTGCGCAACATCGGTGTTGTCAGGCGAGGTCTCAACAATAACCGGAGCAATTGAAAATACGCTAAGAATGTTGTTATCGGTCTCATTTTCAGGCTGATTAGCGGTAATTGTTGCAGAAAGGAGGATTTCTTTTTTACCGCTGTCTTTTTTAAAGTCCGCTCCGTAATCCTTATTCTCAGGGGCTGAAGCCACGATGAGAACAATGCAAAATATTGCGGCTACGGAGATTATGTTTATAAGCCTTATGTGTCGCGGCATAAGCTTCTATCCTTGCATTTACAGCTTGCAAATAAAATAAGGCGTATCTGATGCCTTTGATTATCGGAAGTAATATTATAGTGTGTAAATTTTTTTACGCAATCCCTTTCCGGCTCAGGTTGAGATGCGTTTGTCTTGATTAGCCTGCATATAGTTGTCAAGAATTCTCTGTGCCGAGATTTCATCTATTACTTTCATGCGGTTTTTACGGCTGATATTAGCATCTTTCATAACCCGGTGCGCTTCGGCGGTAGTTAGGCGTTCGTCCCAAAGTGTTGTCGGAATACCGCGATTTTTTAAAATTTCTGCAAAATTTTCAGCTTCCTTGGCTTTTTTGCCACGTTTTCCGCTCATATCGCGGGGATATCCAAGGATTACCGACTGAGCGCCAATTTCGTTGTAGGCTTCCTCAACTTTATCCGCGGCGTCATTTAATGAGCGCACTTTTTCCGTACGCAGGCTGACCGCCACAAGCCACATCTCGTCACAGGTTGAAAAGCCTATCCGCCTATCACCAAGGTCAACGCCTAAAAGTATCATATTCCCTCACATTATTAATTATTTAAATCGGATAAATTTTATTTGGCAAAAAACCGGAAATCATTTACTATTATTTTCAACCTTGATTGTAATGCAATAAGCAGGGCTTTTATAATTATTTTTTATTTTTGGAGTAATACCACTAATGAGTGACGAAATTCATGACAATAGTTTTGAGCATGTTTCAACAATTATGCAGCCAAGCACCCCGGTGCGCTGGACGCCGGAAGATGCTGCCAATTTCATTTCCGCAACAATCCATGAAGCTCAACGTCCGACTATGCAGGCATTAAAAAGCCGTGGTGTATCAAAATTTATCTACTTTATTTCCTGTTTGTTCCTTCTGGCGCTAGCTGGCGGAATTTTTTATTATTTTGGCTTTATGCGCGAAGCTGAGTGGAAGAAACAGGTTCAATACCTGACAAATGAGCGTGACTCCATCCAGAACAAACACAATGAACTCCTTGAAAAAAAGCTTGATGCGACCGTCAAGGTAACTACAAATCTTATCGACAACACCCAGCTTTCAAAGGAGCTTAATGCGGCGCGCAAAGAAATCGGCGCCAATAAGACTGAACTTGAGCGCCTGCAGGAGAAGGGCAAGGATCTTGCTGCTGAAAATAAAAAACTAACCGACGAGCGTGATGTTGCCCGTGGTGAGGTTGTTGAACTTAAATCTGTCCTCAAGAAATCAGAAGCAGACATCGCTCATATCAATGACATAAAATCCGCACACAGTAAAGAACTTGTAAAATTGAACAAGCATCTTAATCTTCTGCGTCTGGCTAACGACCAGCAGAAGGGGGAGATTGATATTCTGCGTCAACGTTTAAGCACCGCCCAGAAGATGGTCAACAATCTCGGCGAAGAAAATGCTGTCGAAGGCAATCTGATTAAGACCGAAGAGAAAAAGGAAAACTCCGAGGTATCAAAATAAAATTCAAAGAAGTGCATTATTAAACAACGGGCATAACTTAAAGTTTAGATCAGGAAAGGTTTACTATGGGCGAGAAACAGACACTGAAAATTGCACACTTGAAGATTACCGACCATTTGATTCTTGGCATCGCCAAGGCGCTGCAGGACAAAAATCCTGACGCTTTTCAGAAGTTTGTGCTTGAGCCGCAGGCTAAAGTCGGCTGGAACGAGATTGGCGACACTCTGCAGAAGGGTGATGTTGATGGCGCGTTTATCCTTGCTCCGTTTGCAATTGACCTCTTCAAGAACAAGACACCAATCAAGTTGGTCCTTTTTGGCCATCGTAACGGCAGTATCCTTGTTCGTAACGAAAAAGCGGGCGTAAAGAATATTGAAGATTTCAAGGGTAAGATGGTTATCCTGCCATATCTTCTGAGCGTTCACTGCATGCTGTTCAATAAACTCCTTGAACAGAAGGGGCTTTCCATGGGGCCGGGTAAGGATGTTGCTTATGAAGTTATGGCACCGGGACAGATGGTTGATGCGCTCTCGTGGGATGAAGAGGGGGAACTTGGCGGCTTTATTGTTGCTGAACCTTTTGGCAGCCAGTGTATTAAAAAAGGCATCGGTCAGGAACTGAGTCTGTCAAAAGACCTTTGGCCTAACCATCCATGCTGTGTTCTGGTGATGCGTGATGAGGCTCTTGCCACTAAGCATGACGCTGTTATGGAATTCACCAAGGCTCTGGTCAGCAGTGGTAAATTTGTTCAGGAGAAACCAAAAGAGGCAGCCATTATCGGTGCGCCTTTCCTCGGGCAGGAGGTTGATGTTGTTGAGAAGGTGCTGACAACTCCACCAGACCGCATCACAACCGACCGTCTCTTCCCGACAGTTAGTGAGCTTAAGGAAATGGTTGGATATTTTTCAGAGAAACTCGGCAAGCTTCAGGGTAATATTGACCTTGATACTTTTGTCAACACAACATACGCCGAGGCCGCAGGTGCTCAGGCTTAGCTTGTAGTTTTATTGGAAATCCTATATTTTCGTTAATAGCGGATAGCAGCCGGAACAGGTTGTTATCCGCTTTTTTACAGATACTGAATTTTGGCTAGTCCGGTTTGATAATGTTTTGACCGGTAATTTAACCGGCATTCCTGAAAATTCTGACACGCGGAAGACTTCTATAATGAGAAGCACGTTACTGTTTATTAAAAAATGCGTATCTATGGAATAGAAAAAACACTATTTAATGATAGTAATTACTGATAATTGATGTGAGCTTTTTCAAGAGTTATGGTTTGGTGAGTGCTATGTTGAGTTACAAAAAAATTCCGGTGTTTTTCAGGTAGAAAGCTAACCCCCTCCAGGTTAACCTTCATCACTTGAACACCTTACCGACTGCGTAATCATCAGGAGTCATTAAATAGATACCTGATTTTACGTCGGTGTTCATTACTGCGCTTTCGTACTTCCAGTCCAGGATGCCATTTCCAACATATTCATTGAGAATGTCCCTGATCAGGTCAGCAGCCTCGTCAACACTATCAGCCTCAATAGCAATTTTGACCGGCGCAACAAACACCTTTTGCATTTTATCCTCCTTTCTTTAAGATACCCCTCCTTTTAAATAATCTCATAATAATCTATGTCTCTTTTGCTCTCACAACCTTTGCGAAAACCAT
>QKCJ01000049.1 GCA_003245715.1 bacterium | reverse complement strand
GCCCGCAGGCAGAGAACAAACAGACATCCTTTAATCGGCCTATGCGCTTTGCTAATTCATCAAAAATTAGTCCAAACGCAAATTAACCTCCGATATACCTAAAACCAGTCAAAGGTCAAAACAGTCATAGATAAATTTTATTACTATATGACAGCCTAATAATTTACTTAAAATGCATACAAACCTCACTAGTTTTTTTCTGATTTTCTGGTTAAAGTGGTAAATAACACCATCTTTGAACCATCATTCCAGACTTCTAACTATAATTAACCCTAGAGATAATGTCGTTTTATTTTATCTTTCAACTTTAATCGGAAAGTTGAAGAAAATTTTACAAATTTGCTTCAATTTCGAAGGTTGCCCACCGCGCCAAAACATATATAATATCTTTATTAACCTCCACAGAATAAAAGGATATATTATGAAGCATGAATCTTTGCTACGTTTAAATGACACAACTCTGGTCATCATTGACATCCAGCAGAAGCTTTTACCGGCAATGAATAATCCGGAACGAGTCTGTAAAAACGCCGGTATTCTTGCTGCAGCGGCAAACATCCTCAAGCTGCCGACAATAATAACAGAGCAGTACCCCAAAGGTCTTGGCAATACAATTGAGGAGATCTCTGCTCATCTGACAGATGCTGCGGTCATCGAAAAGTCATCTTTTTCCTGTGCAAGGAATGAAGATTTCCTAAGCGCACTCAAGAAAAACAGCCGTCATCAGGTTTTAATCTGCGGTATTGAGGCACATGTCTGTGTTCTTCAGACTGCATTTGATCTATCAGTGCTGGGCTATCAGGTTCATCTGGCGGCAGACGCCGTTTCCAGCCGCAATCCGGAAAATATCACAAATGCCCTTGAGCGTATGCGCCGTGCGGGTATAACCATAAGCAATACCGAGAGCGCGCTTTTTGAAATGCTTGATGATTCTGCCCATGAAAACTTCCGGGAGATCTCAAAACTTATCAAGTAAGCGACTATGAAGTCAATAACTCTTGTCTTTCTCATTATATAATGTACTGGGAGCCGCCAACAGATGAAACACGAAATTGAATGCAAGATCCGCCTGAATGCACCTCTTGATGAGAATATTGATTCTCTGGGTGCGCAGTACCATGGAAAAGTTCATGAAAAGAACTGGGTCTTTGAGAAAGCTGGCGAGTTATTTGAATCTGGACAGCTTCTCCGCCTTCGGGTAACTGATGACAATTGCTGGGGGATAGTGACCCATAAAGCACTGGCTCAGGGAGAGGGTGTCTACAAAAAACGGATTGAGACCGAGGTCAGAGTCGATAACGCGGATAATCTCCGCCGCATTTTCACATCACTTGGTTACAGGGAAGACTGGTTTTATGAGAAA
Source organism: bacterium (assembly GCA_003245715.1). Classification (GTDB taxonomy): domain Bacteria; phylum Planctomycetota; class SZUA-567; order SZUA-567; family SZUA-567; genus SZUA-421. The sequence goes on along the minus strand of QKCJ01000049.1, from coordinate 210,100 downwards.
TTCCGCCAGAGCTGGGTACTCGACCGCTGCGAGATTGTAATTGACACGATGCCGGAATTGGGGCAGTTTATTGAGATTGAAGCCGACTCCGAAGATGAGATTTCAGCGATCATAAATAATCTTGGCCTTGATATAAATGACAACACCAAATCCAGCTACCGCCAGATCTGGCGAGAATACTGCCTGTCGCAGGGCAGGGATTTTTGCGACTGGCGTTTTTTATAGCGTCGGCAGCGCAATCATAAATTTTTACTATTTGAGAACAACAGATATAAATGAGCAAAACAGAATTTGAAAACAATTACCGGTTAATTGATTGTGGCGGGGGCAGAAGGCTTGAGGATTTTGCCGGAGTAATCACCGACCGCCCTGCCCCGATGGCATTATGGCCGAAGAAACTTTCCACGGATATCTGGCAGAAAGCCACGTTGCGTTATGACCGGGATAATAAAACATGGCAAGGCAGCACGCCCTCGGACTGGCAGTTATTTATTGATAACAGCGTATTCTGCCTTGAGACCTCAAGCCAGAGCCAGGTTGGTGTTTTTCCCGAGCAGCAGGAAAACTGGCGGTGGCTCAAAGAGATTATCAGCACTGCCGTTAACACAGACAATGAGATCAGGGTACTAAATACTTTCGCGCACACCGGAGGCTCAACACTCGCAGCGGCGCTGGCCGGAGCAAATGTATGCCATCTTGACGCGGCAAAGAGCGCAGTTAACCGCGCACGGGATAATGCCGGAGCAAGCGGTATTGCCGGCGACCGTATCCGCTGGATCGTGGATGACGCGGTAAAATTCATGCAGCGTGAGATCAAGCGCGGCATTTTTTATGACGGGATAATTCTTGATCCGCCAGCCTTTGGCCGCCTTGGCAAAAATATCTGGAAACTGGAGAAAAATCTGCCTGAATTGCTTGATATGACAGCTGCGCTTTTAAGTGACAAACCTTTATTTGTGCTGCTGAGCTGCCATCCTGAGGGGTGGAATAAAAATGATCTGAGAGACGCTGTAGAAAAAATGCTCATCCCGAAACTGCGCAATACCAAGCCAGGTAGCGCAGATTATTTTTCGCTGCAGATAAACAGCTCTGAAGGAAACAGCCTGCCTCTTGGCATGTGTGCAAGGCTTGTCTTTTAGACTCGGCAAATAGCCAGCCCCGGATTTCCTCAGATACTCCAACAAAAAAAAGCAACCCACAAGAGGTTGCTTTTTCATTAACGATAAAATCAAGACTATAGAGACACGGTATCAAGTATCTGTTTGAAGGGAAGCAGCCATGTTTCAAATTTCTCTGCCGGCGCCCAGGCCGTGACCCGGTAACTGCGGCCACGCTTGGGGATAATATACATCTGACAGCGGCGGCGTGCGCCATTATCAAGCGCTACAGAGAAATCAAGGAAGAGCGCATTATCGCGGCGTTTGCCAAATAATACCCGCCCCTGATTGATCTTGCGAAAGCCCTTAAGCGAACGTTCAAGGCTGCTGACAACCATATCAAGCTGGCTCTCAGTACAGGGCAGAACCTTGTTGAGCGCCTCAACCTTTACAGTCGCTTCATTGCCGGGGCTGTTTATTGTCACTGCATTGAGCTGGATTTTTCCGCCCCATTCGATAGGCTTGTCAGGCTTCACAATAGAAAAGCCCCAGTAGATATTGGCCAGCCAGTCACCGGCAACAGCAACATAGGTTTTCTTCTGTCCCGGATAAAGAGTGAATTTTTCTGTCTTGCCACTTCCCGGCACGGTGTGAATTTTGGTGGCGGAGACCACGTTAAGCGACAGGCCACCTTCGCGCAGCAACCAGGCAAACGGATCAGACGGAGCACCAAGGCCAGTACCACGGGTCATCAGGATATATCCTGCCGGAAGACCGACACGGTTGACCGTCGTATCAACGGGTACCCAGACACCATCAATCCACGCTTCAATCCACGCATGGAAATAAGCTTTATCACGTTGCACCAGAAGACCGGAGCAATGGCGGGTTGGAATTCCCAATGACCGTGCCAGACTGGCAAAAAGATCAGCGTGGGCAAGCTGGTCACCGGTGCGCTTGCGGAGGGTATCAAGGGCGTTCTTATTACTTCCCTGCCCGCGTTCAAAGGCGATATTCTGGTAAACCCAGCCGGCCAAAAGCGCGATCCCCTTAAGCACATTCTTCTCGCTGGCAATGATATCACGAGCCAGATCCGCGATTTCACCATCATCAGGGGTAATCCCCTCAGAACGCTGCAGAAATGCAGACATAGCCGGAGGTGTAGACAATGGGAAGTTGGCAGGGCCAACCCGGGGAGCAAAACGGTTAAGGAGCAGATCCGAGCCCTTGATCTGCTGGTACTCTGTATCACGCAGATATTTGCTCCAGCGGTCAAACGGAACAGGACGTCCTTCAATAATATCAAAATTATCCCACGCCGGCAGAGGGAAGCTGACCGGTACAGAGTTAATAACCTCCATCTTAGCTTCATCACGATCCGCCACACCCTTGGTTACGACATAACTCACAAGGTTGTCCGCCTGCATCCGCACAACATCACCAGTAGAAGTAAAGGCCATTCTTGTAGGTTTGAAGCCGGGGCGGCGAATCTCAACCTCCCATACACCAAGCTTCACGCCAAGCACATCCTCTTCGGCAAAATTACGGACACTGACATTTTCAGTAGCAACCGCCTTGGCAGACAGGTCAATGACATTTACAGTAAAGGTACTGCCAAGATCAGGACTTTTGGCAAGAATCCATTGCGGGTTTACGCCAAACAAAACCCCATCAGGAACTTTAATGCTGTAGTCTTCTTCCTGCCCATTATCAACAACCCGCACCTTGGCTTCACTGCCTACGATAGTGATACTCGTCTGGCGGCGTGAATTATTTCTGGTTACAACCTCAGAGCTGTAGAGGGCTGTACCGGTATCTCTGGCAGTAATAACCTTTTTTGAAATATCCTGAGCAATCCTGGCTCCATCCCGTGAAACAAGCTCAAAGGTCTGCTGCACTTCAAGAAGATCCGCCTCCTGATTGCGGAAAGAGGTCAACTTGCGGGTACGTGTACCGGTGCTGCTGCGCCGTCCGTCAATCTCGGTAACAAAATATACCGGTTCTCCAGCCTTAAATCCCGCACGCCTGGCACGCGCCCCATCCGTCGGAGTCGCCCGGTCAATCAGATTGCGTGACCCGGAAACCAGACCATTATTACTCTCAAAGGTCTCGCAACCCGCCAAAAATAATGCAGCGCAAAGAAACATTAGCTTGAACTTCATTGACATTTCCCCTTTTGCGTTATATCTCAGGTGTTAAAATCAACCTTTACCGGATATTATCATAGGTAGAGACAATGGTAAATGCAAGTGATTTTAAATACTTCTAACACTTGCCAAACAATATCCCACAGAATTTACATCATTAACTATCAAATTCATCCATGTTTCACGCGCAGATAAACTTATACCTCAATTTAAAATTATATTACACACCTTCGACAAAGGAGTTATAAGTCCGCAGCCGACGAAATTTTATTACAAATATATTCAGAAAAAGTTGAATTTTACTTGTGAAATGGTCGTTATAGGACTGGAAAAAGATTATTGTCACTTCCGGCAGGGGAAAAAATCAATGCCGGGGAACATAATAACATTTACAAGGAGAGAATAGAGATGAGCCATAAAATATTTACCGTTGCCATTTTCGCAGTTCTTGGGCTGATGCTTACGGGCTGTAACTGCAGCAAGAAGGAATGTAATTCCTGCGGCAAATTCGTAAGCGCCAGTATGTGCGACTGCATGGACTTCATCAACACTCCCGACCCCTGCGCAGATGGCACCTGCTCTGCCAAGGAACGTGAGCAGTACTTCTTCAAAGGTTATGCCTGCGCCAAAAAGCTCGGAATGGTTCCTGTAAGCCCGAAGTACGGACTCCCGGCAATCGAATGTCCGGTTGAAAGAACAATTGACGCAAACAGCACCTGTCCGCCAGCCTGTGAAGGCAAACCTGAGATGATTGTTTCAGATGCACGCACCGGTTTTCTCTTTACTGCCTTTGACACTCCTGCCGGGGTAAAATATATCCTGATTGAAGCAGACCAGAAATTCAATCCGGAAATTAAATTTACCGAAGTGGCTATGGACATGAGTCAGGTCGCAGAGAAGGTCAGCACAACTAAAGGAACAGTCGCAGTCTACTCAACCGAGTTTCCACTTGTCACCCCACCGGAAGGAATGGAGTCACGCCTGCCAAGTGAACTGGAAGTAAGCGACATCAAGCAACAGATCAAGCTGATGGGCAAGAAAAGCGATGAAATGCTTTTCATCCGCTGGAAATAATTAACGCTATACAATGCGATGGGAAAAGAAAGAGGGAAGAGCGTCAATGCTCTTCCCTCTTTTTATTTTATTGATGTTATTTTAAAGAAAATATCGCGCAGCATATTTGCAGAAAACGCATATCTATAAAAAAAAAGAAAGCCCCAATTGAAGGGGGCTTTTGCGCGACCAATTGTTGGGCCGCTTTCTGTATCAATAGTATCGTGTATTTTTCAAGCTTAGTCCAGTTTTTTTTCTTAACTTTAACCGGAAATTTTTCCGGGCTGAAAATCAGATAAAAACTTCATTGGCAAGCGGATGCAACTATTTGAATCTATGCTCATATAATATTTGAGGAAACCGGTAAAAACCTCTATAATATTAGATAAGGGCAGTATTATTCGTTAGTGGTATTTATAATTACTCATCAAAAAGGGAACAACATGAATATTATAATTTTTCTTTTGATTGGCGCTTTTTCAGGATGGCTTGCCGGGGTAATCATGAAAGGTGGTGGTTACGGCCTGCTTGCGGACATAATCCTTGGCATTGTCGGTGGTATTGTCGGTTCGAGCGTACTTGGCTGGTTTGGCGTGACGGCTGGCGGAATGATTGGTCAAATTGTCGTCTGCGTTGTAGGAGCGGTACTGATTATCGCGGCGGTGCGGCTTATCAAAAAAGCCTAACCTGCCGACAAAGGCCTGACACCTGAAAAAAATTAAAAATTCGGAAAAAAGCTCTGCCCTGAAAAAGGTAGAGCTTTTATACTGTTGCCACATATCGGTTATTTATATAGAATAATGGAGTACGTAACTAGAGTGCGTCTGTTAATTGTGAACGCCCTCCAAGTGGAAAAACCATGAAAATAGCACACATCATAACCAGGATGATCCGGGGCGGCGCGCAGGAGAACACCCTCCTTTCTGTAATCGGCCAACAGGCTCAGGGACATCAACTGCTGCTGATAACCGGTCCAACGCTTGGCCCGGAAGGAACACTTATCCCGGACGCCAAAGATGCGGGTATTGATTTTGTTGAAATTCCTGAGCTTGTCCGGGCCGTTGATCCAGCGCTTGATGTGAGAGCCTACCGGGCACTGCGCAAGGCAATCCGAAATTTCAAACCTGATGTTGTACATACCCATTCAAGCAAAGCAGGAATTATCGGCCGCCTTGCCGCGAGCCATGAGAAAGTTCCTTTTATCTGCCATACCATCCATGGCCTGCCCTTTCATCCTTATCAGGGCAGATTCATAAACGCGCTTTATATTATCGCAGAACGTCTCGCCGCCAGATATTGCCACCGGATAATCTCTGTCTGCGACACCATGACTGAAAAGGCTCTAGCCGCCGGTATCGGCAAATCGGAAATGTTCTGCACCGTATACAGCGGCATGAAAACCGATATCTTTCTCAATCCCGACCATGACTACCGGCAGCAGTTCAGAAACAGCCACAACATAAAAAGCAGCGAAATTATTATTGGCAAGGTCGCAAGGTTATTCGAGCTTAAGGGGCATGACTATCTGCTGGAGGCGTTTGCCCGGATAAAAGATCAGTTTCCGAATGTGCGTCTGATGTTTGTCGGTGACGGTATCTGGCGCGCCCGCCTCGAGAGAAAGGCTAATCACTTAGGTCTTTCGGGGCGGATCGTCTGGACAGGCTTGCTGCACCCTGAGCAAGTGCCGGAAGCAGTGAGCGCAATGGATCTGCTTGTTCACTGTTCAATGCGTGAAGGGCTTGCCCGGGTTCTACCGCAGGCGCTGCTTGCCGGCAAGCCGGTCATTTCTTTTGACATTGACGGGGCAAAAGAAATTGTCATCAACAATCAAACCGGCTGGCTGATACCGCCGGAAGATATCAACGCCTTGCAGCAAGCAATTACCGAGGCGCTCAATGACCCAGCAAAGGCCAAAATTTATTCTCAAAACGGCAGGGAGTTTTGCCGCAGAAAATTTGATTACCGGACAATGAATGAAGACCTCCTGCAGATTTACCGTGAAGGTCTTGCTAAAAATAATGGAGCAGGAAAATGAATACCCGTATGCGCCGCCTTCGCAAAAGCCCGACTATCCGCCGGATGCTGCAGGAAACAATTCTCACTACCGACTATCTTATAATGCCACTGTTTATCTTACCGGGAGAAAACCAGAAAGATGAGATCTCTTCAATGCCGGGGCAGTACCGCTGGAGTGTTGACCGTTTACCGGAGATTCTTGAGCAGATAACAAGTGCAAATATTCCGGCTGTATTAATTTTCGGACTTGCTGAGAATAAAGATGAATGCGGCTCTGAAGCGTGGAGTAAAAACGGTTCTGCGCAGCGCGCGGTAAGATTCATCAAAGAAAAGTATCCCCAGCTTTGCGTTATTACCGACCTCTGTTTATGCCCCTACACCTCCCACGGACATTGCGGAGTACTTGCCGGAATTGAGGTTGATAACGATAAGACCTTGCCGCTTCTGGCAAAGGCTGCATTATCACAAGCACAGGCCGGAGCGGATTTTGTCGCTCCTTCAGACATGATGGACGGCCGGGTTAAAGCGATCAGAGAGCTGCTTGATAATAACAATCTGGAAACGACCGGAATTATTTCCTACAGTACAAAATTCGCTTCGGCTTATTACGGGCCGTTTCGTGAAGCGGCAGCAAGTGCGCCAGGTTTTGGTGACCGCAAAAGCTATCAGCAGAACCCGGCTAATATCCGTGAAGCTGTGCGTGAATCACTAATTGATGAAGCTGAAGGTGCGGACATGCTGATGGTAAAACCGGCACTCGCCTTTATGGATGTAATAAGCTCAGTTCGTCAGGAGAGCCGCCTGCCACTGGTCTGCTACAATGTCAGCGGAGAGTATTCGATGGTCAAGGCTGCGGCTGAGCGTGGCTGGCTTGATGAGAAGAGTATTGTACTTGAGAACCTGACATCATTGAAACGTGCAGGCGCAGATTTGATTATAACCTACCATGCAATTGACGCGGCCAGATGGCTAGCTGAATAAACTCAGGTAGTCTTGGCGATAACGTTGAGACAATTCTCAAGCGGCAGGTTGTCAAGGCGCGACATCTCCTGAGCCTTGAGCAGAAGAGCCTTGGCTTCGCTGCGGGTAAGCAGGATTCCACGCTTTCTGAAATAATGAACAACTGATGAGGAGCCGCTGTGACGGCCAATGATGATGTTACGGTTATTACCGACTTCCTCAGGCGCAATCGGTTCGTAGGTGCGCTTATCGCAGAGCATCGCATTAACATGCACGCCCGATTCATGCGAAAAAACATTCTTACCGACAATCGGCTTGTTGAGCGGTACGCTAACACCACTGAACTTCTCAATGCCTTCCGACAGTTTCTTGAGGTTACGCAGGTCAATGCCGGCATCAATGTCATAAAGCTTTTTGAGGCTTACGGCAACTTCATCAAGCGAAGCGTTACCAGCCCGCTCACCGATACCGTTAACCGTAACGTCAGCACAATTCGCCCCGCCCTTAAGCGCGGCAATTGTATTAGCCGTAGCCAGCCCCATATCGTTATGACCATGAAACGCCAGCTCAATACCGTGAATCTTCTCGCTGATAGTTTTGAAGATTTCATAAGCCCGAAGCGGCTCAAGCAGACCAACAGTATCAGCCAAACGCACCCGGTCAGCCCCCGCAGCCTTCGCGCAGGCTATGCAGTTAAGAATGAAGTTCTCATCTGCTCTGGCAATATCCTGAAAACCGACAGAGACATAGGTAAAACCGGCCTTGGCGCGGCGCACGTAATTATTAATTTTGGTAAGAACAATCTCACTCGGCATCTCCATGACCTGCATGTGCAGAGTCGAAACCGGAACAGAGATGTGAATCGCGTCAACATTACACTCTTCAGCGTAATCAAAGTCAATGTCACAAGCCCTGCACCAAACAGAAAACCGGCAAAGGCCAGCAGCTTCCCTGGAGATATTGTTGATATTCTCCACTTCGCTCATGCCCATTGCCGGTATGCCGATTTCCATCTCACCAACACCCGACTGAGCAATCATCCCCGCAATTTCAAGGCGATCTTTCTGGCTGAATGCAACCCCAGCCATCTGCTCGCCATCACGTAATGTCGTATCAATCAGGTATTTCATTTTTACTACCTCCAGTTAAGGTCAGGTAATGATAAGGTCCTCTGCGGTGCCGCCGTCTTCAAGGGCGTCGAGGATCTGGTCGATCTTTTCTTCTGAATCGATATTACCGTACCAGTCGTTATTAGGGTAAACAACAATAGCCGGGCCACGGTCACAGACCTTCAGGCAGCCACAGGCAGTAACTTGAGCGTTGAGGCCACGGTCGAGAATTTCTTCTTCAAGATAAGGAAGAAACTGTGCTGCGCCCTGTTTGTTACATACTCCCTGTGCTTCACCAGAAACACGGAAGCTGTTGCAGACGAAAATGTGAAAATCCGGTTTTTCCATATTACTCTCCTCTGAAATATTATAGCGTAACTTTAAAGTAGGATCACTGACTAATCCCGTAATAAAACATTATTTATGCGCAACCTGTTCCGCAGCCTGAGCAGCTGTCTCCGCAACCGGTGAAGCGCTTGGGAGAACGGATTTCCTTGCCCTTGTAAATTGAATCAAGACCCTCTTCAATCAGACCTTCCATCTCAACAATCTTGATATTGTTAAGTGTCATGATCTTGCGTGGCGCATCACCCACACCTGAACATAAAAGTGCGCGGCAATCGCTGATAATCTTGGCAAGTTCTTCCCAGCGGTTTGATCCCATTCCCTTCGGAGGACACTGACGGCGCTCGAACGGTTCATAACCACTCTTGTCTTCCTTCTCACGGAAAACCCACAGATATGGAGCTTCACCAAGGTGAGAATTAACAAGTGCGCCTTCTTTACTTGCAACGGCAACACAGGGACGTTCATCGACACTGGTCTTTTTAGCTTCTTCAAGGCTCATAACAATCTCCTTTGTGGCTTCTTCGCCAAGTAGTCCGGCCGCATCAGCACGGCAACGCATACAGTGTGCCATCTGGGGCAGAAACTTGCCAGCACTTTCTCTGATTTTTTTCATAAATTCCGGTGACGGATGTTCAGTGTGTTCAAACTTTGTGCCTTCAACCGGATAAAGCGGCATAAGATTAAGAATACTTGCACCAAGCCCCTTAACCTTCTCAGCCAGCTCATCAGTAACATGATCATTAACCCCAGGCACAACAATCATGTTAACCTTGACACTGACATTGGTCTTGGAAATCTTCTCAATCGCACTGATCTGACGCTCAAGCAGAATTCGAGCCGCTTCCTCACCGCGGTAAATAGTATCATTAACATTGATCCACTCATAGATCTCAGCACCGATCTCCGGCACTGGTGCGCACATTGTAATTGTGATATGACTCACCTCAAGCGCAGCAAGTTCTTCAATGTACGGATCAATGTTGAGGCCGTTTGAAGCAACGCATAAAAGCATATCAGGATACTTGGCGCGAACCAAACGCAACGTTTCCATGGTCTCTTCCGGGTTGGCAAAAGGATCGCCAGGACCGGCAATACCAACAACTGAAAGATTAGGCTTAAGCTCTATAAGTTTTTCCAGCCAGACCATCGCCTGCGGCGGAGTAAGGACTGAACTTGTAACTCCCGGACGGGTCTCGTTGGCACAATCATATTTTCGGTTACAGAAGCCACATTTAATGTTGCAGCGCGGGGCGACCGGAAGGTGCACACGGCCATATTCATGGCGGGCCTTTTCGTTAAAACATGGATGCTTGCTGTTATCAATACTCATTATTACCCTTTCCAGTGACTGTAAACTACCAGTACCGAGTACCACTTCTTTCTATTTGACCGGCAACATGTCGGCCGGAATAATTACATATAAGTGTAACCCCAATCACCATCCTTCTGACGCTTTTCAATAATGGCGTTAACGATACGGTCAAACAACTGCTGCGTTCCGCGGTAACCTACATGCTGAATGCGCGCTCCACCGAAACGGTCGTGAACCGGGAAACCTGTACGAACCAGCGGAATCTTCAACTTGCGCGCAAGCATATACCCCTTGCTGTTACCAATAAGAAGATCAGGCTTGAGTTTCTCGATCGCTTCTGCCATGTCTTCAAAATCAGAGTTATCCATTATCATCGCCTTGTCGCATGAGGCGTCATTGTTACGCTTGATCTCAGACTCAAGCTTTCCGCTCTTGCCACCGGAAACAGCCGCGACTGTTGTAATACCAATCTCACTAAGAAGCGAGGTAATACCGACAACCATATCCTCGTCACCAAAGACAACTGCTTTCTTGCCGAAAATATACTTGTGTGCGTCAATATAAGAATCAACCAGACGGCCACGTTCAGCAGATAACCAAGCCGGTGCGTGACTTCCTGTAATTCGTTCGAGTGCGTCAATAAAAGCGTCAGTCTTTCTGATACCAATTGGCATACCGATACGGTAGTTGGCAACACCGAACTTATCTTCAAGGAGCTTGCCGGCAGAGTTCTTGTCATCAAGACAGGAGAACAGCTCTATTGTTCCGGCACTATCACCGGCACTTCTGATATTTTCAATCTTCTCACCACCTTCAGGAATCGGGCGATACTCATCCCATGACGGGCCATCAAGAGTATCTGCGTAATCAGGGAAGAAGACATAATTATCATTAAAGGAACTTATTATCTCACGCAGGTAACGCAAGTCAGCAGGTGATACCATACCGGGGAATACATTTACGTTGTCAGTGCAGAAGCCAGTCTTCTCAACCAGCGTATCGGAGATAGCGCGTATTGTCGAGTAATATCCGTCTGAATGAGTACCGTTATAGCTCGGTGTTGAAACATGAACAATCTCTGGAAGATTCTCGACTTCAGTATCTTTCTTAAACATGTGAACCAACATCTTGATATCATCACCGATAGTCTCTGAAAGGCAGGTCGTAGCGATACCGATCAGAGCCGGCGAGTACTGGCGGATCACATTTTCAACCGCAGTGCCGAAATTCTTCTGGCCGCCGAAAATTGCGGTGTCTTCAGTGAAGTTTGATGAGGCAATATCAATCGGTTCACGAAAATGGCTAATCATATAACGGCGGATGTAGGTAGCACAACCCTGAGAGCCATGCAGCAATGTCATTGAGCCGGTAACACCCTTGAAGGCCAGACACGCCCCGAAAGGAGTGCATAGCTTGCAGGCATTCCTTGATACATCCTTTTCTTTCTCTTCCTGGGTCATAGTCATCTCACCTCTCCGCTTTATTGAAAGTTAGCCCTTGTTCTTTCTCGCAAACTGCCAAACCGGACTCATAACTGATGCGTGTACTTCCTTGGCAAACGCGACCATACCCTCAAAACCACCAAGCGGTATTTTGCGTTCGTGGTTATGGTCGCAAAAACCTGCTCCGAGCTTGAACGCCAACGGTCGTTCCTTTACGCCACCGATAAAGATATCGATATTCTGCTCTTGCATGAACTTTGAAAGCTCAACAGGATTTGTGTCATCAACCAGAATTGTTCCCGGGTCACACAATTCCCTGAGCTGCTCATAGTCTTCCTTGTTACCGGTCTGTGAACCGACAACCGCAGCGATCATACCAATTGTGCGCAGACTTCGCACCAGAGAGAAAGCCTTGAACGCCCCTCCGGTATAGACTGCCGCGCGCTTACCTTCAAGATCCTTCTTGATCTCAAGAAGCTCCGGATAGATCTTGGCAACCTCCGCCGCAACCAACTCACGGGTCTTCTCCATGATCTCCTCAGAACCGAGTTTCTCAGCAACATCATAAAGCGCCGCCGAGGTATCTTCAATTCCGACATACGAAACACGAACATAAGGTATGCCGTACTTTGCCTGCATTTCCTTAGCAAGGTGGGTCATTGAGCCGCTGCACTGAACAACGTTTAGCGTCGCCCCATGAGCCTTGCATATATCGTCAATCCGTCCGTCACCTGTAATTGTCGCGACAACCTCAACACCCATTCTCTCATAATATGAACGGATAATATCAGTCTCGCCGGCGATGTTAAAGTCACCAAGGATGTTGATGCTATGCTTGCTGATACCGGAGGTATCACCGGTTCCGACCAGTTCACTGATCGCATCGCAAGCAGCCTTGTAACCATCCTTCTTGGTTCCCTTAAAGCCTTCTGACATCACAGGCAGAACACGGATGCCTTTTTCCTTTTCAACCTTGCGGCAGACCGCTTCCATGTCATCGCCGATGATACCGACAATGCAGGTCGCGTACACAAATGCAGCCGCTGGTTTGTACTTGTCTATTAGTGTGCAGAGTGATTTGTAAAGCTTCTTCTCACCGCCGTAGATGACTTCTTTTTCAGTCAGGTCGGTGCAGAAACTCATCCGGTGCAGTTGACGCCCTGAAGAGGTTGCCCCGCGGATATCCCAGGTATAACTGGCACAACCAATCGGGCCATGAATCAGGTGCAATGCATCGGTAATAGGATAAAGCACAACCCGCGAACCGCAGAACACACAAGCTCTCTGACTGACAGAACCGGCAAGTGAAGCTTTACCGCATTCCATATCAAATTTCGCTTCGTCAGTACGATGTATCTGCTTTTTGCGTTTTTCCAGAATTCCGTCCATGATAGACTCCTTCCAAATAAGTTTCGCGCTCCGCGAGTTGTGCCGCAGAAAGGGTTTTAATTACAGAACCAGTTCAAACTTCTCTTCTGGTGATTCATTGTCCTGCTTGCTCATGAAGATATCGAGCATCTTTTCGCAGAGACGAATTGCGCCGGCGTAACCGACTGTCGGGAAGTATGAGTGGCCAATACGGTCGTAGATCGGGAAACCGTGGCGAAGCAGCGGAATATTCTCATCACGTGAGATGTACTTGCCATAGGTGTTACCAATCATCAGGTCAACCGGGTTGTTCTTGATCCACTGGTGCATCAAGAACATGTCAGCCTGCTGACCAATTGCGATGTTATCTTCGTTATACTTGTCACCAAGAACAGCCTTCAGACGCTTCAGAAGTTTCTTGCCTGGTGTACCGGTAACGATGTAAGCAGGTATCATGTCAAGGTCAACAATGAACTGAGCAAGTGATACGAGCTGGTCAGGGTCACCGTAAAGAGCAACACGCTTGCCATAGAAGTACTGGTGCATATCAGTGATAAGGTCAACCAAGCGGCCGCGTTCATCAGTGACTGACTCAGGAACAGCAACACCAGCAACCTTGCGCAGAGTGTTAATGAACTTATCAGTAGCGCTGAGGCCGATTGGCAGCTCGATAATTTCCGGGGTAACCTTGCACTTAACATCAAGTGAACGTGCAGCAGCACCTGAGCAGGTCGGACCCATAGCGATTGTTGCCTGTGAGCTTCCGGCTTCCCTGAGTTCGGCTACAGTGCAGCCGCCCTTTGGATAGAAGTCACGTTTACCGGTCTGTGGTGTGTCGAGAATGCCCGATGTATCCGGGAACATAATGATCTCAACGCCCATTTCAGCACAGTAACGCTTGATTTCACGCATGTCTGACGGTTCAACCCAGCCAGGAATAATGTTGACCGTACGGAGCTTGTCGTCGCTTGGCTCGCAGAGTCCGTCAACCATACCCTTGACCATGTTTGAAAAGCCATTCGGGTGAGCACCAACGTAACTTGGGGTGTTGCAGAAGATGATTTCCTTACCTTCAGGGATAATTCCGTCATCAAAAGCCTTCTTCTTCATCTGTGACAGGTCATCACCGATTGTCTCTGAAAGACAGGTAGTGTGGATAGCGATAACTTCAGGATCATAAACAGTGAAAATGTTGTTAATAGCCTGAAGCATATTTGCCTGACCACCAAACACTGAAGAACCTTCGGTAAATGAGCTGGTAGCAGCCATAACTGGTTCTTTATAGTGACGAGTCAAAGCAGAACGGTGATAAGCGCAGCAGCCCTGTGAACCGTGGCTGTGTGGCAGACAACCGTGAATACCAAGCGCAGCGTACATGGCACCAATCGGCTGACAGGTCTTTGCCGGGTTGATGGTCAGCGCGGAACGCGGCTTGATCTCTTTTGTCGTGTGTCGCAAAAGCATTGTAATATCTCCTCGTTTTTCTCAATTAATCAGGCGTTGTAAGTCGCTTCCAGAGTTGGAGAAGTGTCCTTCATCCATGGAGCCTTAACGTGACGCCAGATGTTTGCGTTAACCAGACGGTCAATCTCCTTGAAAAAGTTGATTGCACCTTCATAACCGGCATATGGTCCACCGTAATCGTAGCTATGAAGCTGCTTACATGGGATACCGTGTTTCTGGATACCATATTTTTCCTTGATACCTGCGCAGTAGATGTCTGGCTTGTAAATTTCAATAAGCTTTTCTGTCTCCCACTCGTTGGCATCGTCGATAACCAGTGTCTCGTTCTTCATGTCAGGCATCATACCCTGATACTCCTTGAACGGTACACCCGCAGCAGCCAGCTTTTCCATTTCTTCTGGTGACTTGCGTGGGTTATAAAGAACCGGATCCGGCTCAACTTCAAGTTCTTCAATGTTACGGCTGTCAGCATCAACCTTGATAGAAGGCAGAACCTTACGTCCTTCATAGTCATCGCGGTGTGCAAACTCATAACCGGCAGCAAGTGTGTTCATGCCGATACTGTTGAAGAGTTCCTGATAGTGGTGAGCACGTGAACCACCAACAAAGAGCATCGCAGTCTTGCCAAGGCAACGTTCACGGATCGCGTCGCGGACAGGAATCAGCTTGTCCATCTCTTCAGCGATAACCTGCTCAACCTTGTCAATCAACTCCTGGTCGCCGAAGAACTGGGCGATTTTGCGCAGTGACTTTGATGTTGACTCAGGACCGATGAAATTTGTCTTGATCCATGGCACGCCGTATTTCTGCTCAATCATCTCAGCAACGTAGTTAATTGAACGGTGGCACATAACACCATTAAGGTCGGCGTGGTGCGCCATTTCCATGCTGGTGATTGTTGAGTTACCTGAGAAGGTAGAGATCAGTGTAATGCCGCAACGCTCAAGAAGCTCTTCGATAACAAAAGCGTCACCACCGATGTTGTATTCACCAAGAAGGTTGAACTTGTACTTGCCTTCAGGCTTGTCTTCATTGTTACCAATAACATGCTTGAAGAGCTGGTTGTTGGCAATGTGGTGGCCGGCAGACTGTGAAACACCCTTATAACCTTCACATGAGAAGCCGAAGACGTTGATACCGAGCTTTTCTTTCATGCTCTTACAAACCTGGTGAATATCGTCACCGATCAGACCGACCGGACAGGTTGAGAAGACAGAGATCGCTTTAGGCTGGAAAATGTCGTATGCTTCCTGAATAGCCTGAGCAAGTTTCTTTTCACCACCAAAGATGATCTCACTGTCTTCCATATCGGTTGAGAAGGCGTAAGTCATGAACTGATCGTCTTCTTCACTCTTAGGCTTAGTCTGGTTACGACGGGTAAGCCATGAGTAGTATGCACAACCGATAGGACCGTGTGTAATATTAATAATGTCTCGTGTAGGGCCGAGAACCACACCCTTACAACCCGCATAGCAGCAACCACGCATGGTAATGATGCCGGGAACGGTACGGACGTTGGCAGTAATCTGCGGGACCTGTTCGTTCTCACCGACTTCGTTGATGACCATCTGCTTGGCGCGCTTCCTGGCGACCTTTGGCGGATACTTTGAGAGTATCTCATCCAGAGCTGCCTTCGGGTCTATTTCCTTTTTTTCACTCATTTTGGAAAACTCCTGTTATTTTTTCTGTGGAAGACAATCTCAAGCGCTAGCTGAACCCTCTTCGTCAAGAACGCTGTCTCCATCTTCACCAGTACGAACCCTGATAGCCTCTGAGACCGGGCAAACAAAGATTTTGCCGTCACCTTTCTGGCCTGTCTTATTGACTCCGATTATTGTTTTAACCGCAAGGTCAACTTTATTATCAGGAACAACAATTGTAAGCATACGCTTAGGTATCAATTTTGGGCCGCCAAGCTGGTTGATAGCTTCTTCATAACCTTCTTCAGCACCCTGCAGCAACAAAAAGTCAACCTGACCCTTACCACGCCCAACAACCTTACGGGCGGTAAAAGAAGGCAGATCAACCTCAGCAAGTGCACGCTTTGTTGCGTTAATCTTGTTCATGCGAATAATCGCTAAAATTTCTTTCATTATCTCTCTCCCGCTGGATTATTGGTTTACAGACCCTTAGCACCTGAACTTACAGTGTAGGCTTCTTCAACCGGTGAAACAAAAATCTTACCGTCACCGAATGCACCCTTGCTGCCTGAGCGGGCTGCTTTAAGAATTGTTTCGATTACGAAATCTTTGTCTTCGTCATTAATAACAGTGAAGATCATTTCTTTTGGAAGCTCATCGTATGTGATCTCACCAACCTTCATACCACGCTGCTTACCACGACCGTAAACGTCCATTTTGGTTACTGACGGAAAACCAGCATACATCAGAGCAGCCAAAACTTCGTCAACCTTTTCTGGTCTTACAACCGCACGAATCATCAACATTATCTTTATCTCCTGTTCTCTGTAATCACTTTTGGTTTTTGGTAAACCGGGCCTGACGCGGAAAGCACTGGGTTGTCAGTTTTAGTTTTAATCATCGCAAGTCGCGGCCGGAACCGCAATCGTTACGCTTATATTTAATTCCCGCGTACTCTCCGCGCCAGACCCGGCGCAAATTTTCTTTAATGGTCTTGGCTAATTGTTGAGCCGCAACCGGAACATCTCAATACTTATTTGTCAAAGAGACCGAAGTCCATCAGAAGCTTTTCAAGTTCTTCAATAGCCAGTGGCTTCGGAACTACGAACATTTCGTTGCCGTCGATGTTCTTGGCCAGTGTGCGGTACTCATCAGCCTGAGGAGCTTCAGCATTCCAGTCAATAACAGTCTTACGGTTGATTTCAGCGCGCTGAACGTCGTTGTCACGTGGAACGAAGTGAACCATCTGTGTTCCGAGCTGTTTTGCGAGCTGTTCGATCATTTCTCTTTCGTTGTCAACGTTACGGCTGTTACAGATAAGACCACCAAGACGAACACCACCAGCCTCAGCAAACTTAACGATACCTTTACAGATGTTGTTGGCAGCGTACATAGCCATCATTTCACCTGAACAAACGATGTAGATTTCCTGGGCTTTACCATCACGGATCGGCATAGCAAAACCACCACAAACAACGTCACCAAGAACGTCATAGAAAGCATAGTCAAGGGCTTCACGTTCATCGTATGCACCAAGCTGTTCGAGCATATTGATTGAAGTGATGATACCACGACCAGCACAACCAACGCCAGGTTCTGGACCACCTGATTCAACATTCCATGTTCCGCCGTATCCTTCCTTGCGGATATCCTCAAGTTCAACGTCCTCACCTTCTTCGCGCAGTGTGTCAAGAACTGTCTTCTGAGCAAGACCACCAAGCAGCAGACGGGTTGAGTCAGCTTTAGGGTCGCAACCTACAACCATAACCTTCTTTCCCATCTCAGCCAGAGCAGCCACAGTGTTCTGTGTGGTTGTTGACTTACCAATTCCACCCTTACCATAAATAGCAACTTTTCTCATTTCTCATCTCCTGTTTGTGGCAACTTGCCACGACATTTCCCATGGTACCGCTAAAAGTGTTGACTGACTTAAAAACTCACAATGTTAAAAAAAACAGACAACCCGCCGAGCAGCACCTTCTATAAAATTACCTCTTTTAAAAATTTGCTCTTAACAATCTCGATTTTCAGTTTCCTCT
Organism: bacterium; assembly: GCA_003245715.1. Classification (GTDB taxonomy): domain Bacteria; phylum Planctomycetota; class SZUA-567; order SZUA-567; family SZUA-567; genus SZUA-421. Next base: position 192,105 of record QKCJ01000049.1, on the reverse strand, counting down.
GTTTCTGAATCTTTAATTGTTATGTTTCTGTTAATGCCAAATCCGTGCCAGTTTTTTTTATCTACAAGTTTTCAACAAAAAAAAATGCAGAATATTCATAAAAGCCCTGTTTTTTCAGGTTATTTTTTTTCTGCTTTTTTTCTGGCACACAATAATTCGGCTTCAGCGTTTTTTTCGGAAATTTCAGACTTAAACAAAATTGTAAGTAAAAAGGGCGGCCATTATCGGCCGCCCTCGCAAGTTATTGATTTTATTGATCTTATCCGCTGTGGTGACAATTTTGTCAGCGAAGTGAAATAATTGTCATGCTTTTTGTCACTAGTGATAAAACAAATTACGTCAGTCTTTGTGGCATGAAATAAGCGGGTCTGAGAAACCAAGTTCTGCACACACAAGTCCCGTCACTTCAATCATTTCATTGATTTGTTCGGTACTGAGTTTCTCAACGGAGAAGGCCTGTACCACCGGGCAGAGGTTCTGAAGTTTTTCAAGTTCAACCAGCCGGTAGCTCAGTTCCTGCGGAAAAGGTTTTATTCTTTCATAAGAATTAATAAGGTCAGTAAAAGTATGATTATCGGCCATTGATTCATTTTTAATGAGAAATGCCATGAAGTATTTCTCAATAGCCAGAGCAAGGAGGTTATATATTATTTCATCATTGAAAATTTCAGGTCTGTTACGGAAGCCATTAACCGCAGTCTTGTGGTATTTTTGCGCTTCGTCAAGAAACTCGCCTACATCTTCTCTGTCAACAGTAATCATCGTGGTTCTCCTACCAGTCTGTCCAGGTCGATCCTGAACTTCTGTATTTTATAACGCACCATTCGTGCAGTTATACCAAGTTCACGTGCAGCCGCGGCAACATTGCCTTTGGTCCGTTTAAGGGCATCGGTAATCATATCAAGCTCAAGTATATCAATACGCTTTTTTAGATTTGTTTCATTTGAGCGGGCGTTTTTATCTGGCATCATCAGGCTTGGCGGCAGATCACTTCCCTGCAGCGCATCACCGGAACAGACCAGCACACCATGCTGGATACAGTTCTCAAGTTCACGGACATTACCAGGCCAGTAATAATTCACCAACAGATCAATCGCGCTTGAACTGATACGCCTGATTGTCTTGTGCATCTGCTTGCCGTACTTCTCAACAAAATGATTTGCCAGAGGCAGAATATCGCTGCGCCGGTTACGCAATGGAGGCAGATAAATCGGAAATACATTAATACGGTAATAAAGATCCTGCCGGAAAGTTCCTTCCTCCACCGCAACCTCAAGGTCGCTGTTGGTCGCGCAGATAAAACGCACATTGGCTTTTCTTACATCATTGGTACCGACAATCGAGTATTCCCTCTCCTGCAGCAAACGCAGAAGCTTGACCTGAATTGTAGGAGAAAAATCACCTATTTCATCAAGAAAAAGTGTTCCACCCTCCGCTTCAGTCACCCGCCCCACTCTGGACTGAACAGCGCCGGTAAACGCTCCCTTCTCATGGCCAAAAAGCTCACTCTCAAGCAGACTCTCACTCAGAGCAGCACAGTTCACCTTGATAAAAGGCATTTTCTGGCGGCTTGAAGAGTAATGAATAGCCGAAGCCACCAACTCCTTACCGGTACCCGATTCGCCGCGGATAAGTGCGGTTGTATCAGCCGGGGCAATCTGGGATATTTTTGCAAAAACATCACGCATCGCGTCTGACGTGCCAATGATATTATTAGTCTGAATATCGCCGTAGAGACTATGCAGACGCAGGTTTTCTTTGAGCAGGGCGCGGTTGCGCAGGTTAGACTTTCGCCTGATCTGGACGTCATGAGCAATTATACCGGCAATAACCGTCATAAAATACCTGATATCCTGCAAACGGCAGTTATCCTTACCATAAAGGCAGGTACTCTTCTTCTCACCGCTAATCATTGACTTGCAACCATGTTCAGCCGGGCTGCAACCTGTAATTACCAACGGAATATCCGCAGCCAACGCACCAACCGTCTTACCACCGGCAATAATCGGCACACAGATAAAACCATAACGAGTCGTGTCCTCGTTTTTACGGTCATAAATACGGCTCTGAAAATTCGGCTCATCAGAGATACGCGGAACAATAACCGCTTTCTGCGTCTCCAACACCCTGCCGATTATACCCTCACCACGTTTATATTCCTTATTATTGGTGGAGAATTTCAATCCCCCATCAAGCTCCATATCGCTGCCTTCAACCACCAGCGCATCTTCATCCGCCGCCATCAGCAGCAATGTAACCCGCCGCATATCCAGACGCCGCTCCAACATCTTGGCAATCTCAGCCAGACGTTCATTCTCATCCAGATTACTGCTCAGGAACTCTGAAATCTCTACAAAAGCACCAAATTCATTCTCGTACATGAAACCCCTGCCTAAACAACGCGCAATTTGCCATTATTACAAAAATGGCAGCAAAAACGTGTTTTATCACCTAAAAACTAAACCATAAAGTAAATAAGCAAAATTTATTCCATTTAATGCATACAAAACACTAATAGCTTACATATATTACTATACATATTATAACCACATATTTAAACTTATGTTAAGAAAATGTATTTTTTTAATATTTCAGATAAATATTACTTTTTCGTCACCCCCATTAATTATGCTACCAAAATTGTCGCAACATTCCTACAATAATGTATTTTTACAGAACAATTAAAGCTTTATTCCTGCAAAAAACGCAATTTAATATTTTTTTGCCGCGATCATGATTACTGGCATCCCTATTGCTTCAGCTATTTAAGTTTGACTTTATGCGCATAAAACAGACTAAAAGGTAATTATAAATTATATCAGAAAGGCAATTATATGAAACCCTTATTTAGTATCATTATTGTATTTGTTTTTGCGCTGAATTTTACTGCATCCGTGTCTTCTGCTGCAGAAAATGAGTTAACGGTTTTTGCCGCAGCCAGCACTACCGGCCCCTTGCTTGAAGCGGCCAAAGCCTATAAGAGCAAAACCGGCGTTGCGGTCAGGTTCTCTTTCGCCTCATCAGGAACTCTGGCCCGTCAGATAGAACAGGGAGCCAAAGCCGACATTTTCATTTCCGCTTCAAAGAAGTGGGGGGATTATGCCAGCGAAAAGGGGCTTCTGGTTGAAGATACGAAAAGGCAGTTTCTCACCAACACGTTGGTGCTGATTGCCCCCAAAGGCAAAGAAGTTCCGAAAATAAGCTTTAGCGAAAACTTCGACCTGAGCAGGGTCTTTGCCGGAAAGATGTCAATTGGCAACCCCGCCCACGTTCCGGCCGGGCGTTACGCCAAGGAAGCATTGACTAACCTCAAATGGTGGGATAGTTTAAAATCACGTCTGATTCTGTCAAAAGATGTCAGGGCTGCGCTGCGGGTTATCGAAGTTGGTGAGGCTGAACTGGGAATTGTTTACGGCTCAGATGCCGGCACGTCGGAAAAAGTGGTAATTGCCGGAGTTTTTCCCGCAAGCAGCCATAAGCCGATTATCTATGTTATAGGCAAGTGCAAAGGTGGCGCGGAGAAATCTGAAGATTTCATTAAATTCCTCTCGACCCCTGAGGTATCGGCAATATTCAAAAATTTCGGCTTTATACCAAAGCCATAAAAAGGTCAGGCGTTAAAAAATGGATATTTTTGCAACATTGACAGAAGAAGAATTAAACGCCGTGGTTATCTCACTCAAGGTAGCCCTGCTCTGCGCGGCATGTTCTTTTCCTGTATCACTTTTCTTTGGCTGGCTACTAGCCCGGAAGCAATTCCGGGGCAAGAGTCTGGTTGACGCTGTAATCCACCTGCCGCTGGTGATGCCGCCGGTGACTGTCGGCTACCTGCTGCTTCTGACCCTTGGGGTACGCGGGCTGATCGGAGAATATCTTTATCAGTGGTTCGGAATAAGACTGGCCTTTAATTTCACGGCAGCGGTTATTGCCTCAATTGTCGTCTCGTTGCCGTTGTTTGTCCGGGCTATCAGGTTATCCCTTGAGATGATTGACCCCGGTTATGAAGACGCAGCCAGGACACTTGGCGCAGGCAAAGCCAAAACATTTATCCTGATAACCCTGCCGCTGGCCCTTCCGGGAGTACTCAGCGGTTTTATCCTGTCATTTGCCCGAAGCCTTGGCGAGTTTGGCGCGACAATGACCTTGGCTGGTAATATCGAAGGCGAGACACGCACCCTGCCACTGGCAATCTACAGTTTCATGAATATCCCCGGCGGCGAAGGAGCGGCGATGCGTCTGGCTGGGTTGTCTGTAATTTTATCACTCGGTGCTTTTGCCATATCTGAGTATCTGGCCGCACGCTGCAGGAGGGCAAAGAATGCTGAATCTTGAGATCGACGCCTTCCTCAAGCAAGGCGATTTCGCCCTTGATATTTCGACAACCATCAACCGGGACACCGCCGGAATTTTCGGCCCGTCAGGCTCTGGTAAGTCAACCCTTCTGCATCTAATTTCAGGTCTGCGCAAACCTGAACGCGGGCGAATTGTGCTTAACGACACTGTTTTCTTCGATTCAAAGAAGAAAATATACCTGCCCCCGGAAAAAAGAAATATCGGCGTAGTCTTTCAGGACGGCAAGCTGTTTCCGCACATGACCGTCGAGAAAAACCTGATGTTCGGCGCCAGACGCAGAGGCAAGGACGCCCCCGAAGTACATTCGGTCATTAACATCCTTAACCTCAACAAGCTTTTAAAGCGCTACCCCGAGCATCTCTCAGGCGGCGAGCGCCAACGCGTAGCTATCGGCCGCGCCCTGCTCTCCGGGCCGCAGCTGTTACTGCTTGATGAACCGTTCTCGGCAATTGATATTAATATGCGCCGCGAACTCTTACCTTTCATCAGCCGACTGCATGCGGAGTTCGATCTGCCGATTATGATTATCAGCCACGACCTGCCTGATATCCTACAACTTACGGATTATCTGCTGCTGATCCGTAACGGTGAACTGCTGGCTAAAGGAGACTGTGCAGAGCTGGCCTTCAAGCAGGACTGCTCACACATTCTCACAAGCGCCGGAATCCGTTCATGCTTTAACGGTAATGTCTGCCAGACCAGTGCAGACACCGGTATAACCACTATCTGTCACTGCACAGGACCTGAGCCTGTGCACATTTACGCGCCGTACCAAGCAAATCTTGAAGTGGGAGAGTCCGTGCGTGCGCAGATTACACCGCAGGATATTATCCTCTCAGCCGCACCAGTTGAGTATATCAGTGCGCAAAACCAGCTTAAGGGGATTATCAGCCGCATCAGCAACCTTGGCGAGAAGACCATGATTGAAGTGGATGTCAGCGGTCTCAAGCTTATGGCAGAGATCACAACCAAAGCCAGTCAGGACTTCCCATACCACAAGGGCGCAAATATCTGGGTACTCTTCAAGGCGTGGGCGGTAAACTGCAATCCCTGCAAGGATACCTCCGGGAAACCATTTAAAAAGCCCTGCAGCGAGGATAAAACCTGCACACAAAGCAGCACCGAAAAGTCTGCCCGATTTTTCACGCCACCCAGATAAGCGAAAATCTGCGCCGCCAATAAACCCGGCCAAGGCCAGATCCGTATCCCGGTTAATTACCGCATCTGCAGGCAACCAGCATCAGTAAAGCAACAACAATAAAATAAAGGGAGAACGCCGAAGCGCTCTCCCTTTTAATTCAGGGTTCAACCGGAATGACTATTCCTGTGGAGCTCCATCTACAACCTGAACCTTCTCTTCCATCAGCTTACCCGGCTTGAAGGTTACAACCTTGCGTTCAGGAACCATTACTTCGTCACCTGTACGGGGGTTACGGGCTTTACGAGGCTTGCGGGTGCGAACCTCAAAAACTCCGAAATTACGCAGCTCCAGACGCTGCTCACTGGCCAGGACATCAATAATACCGTCAAGTGTCATCTGAACAATGCGCTTGATGTCTGTCTGGCGCATATCCATTTCTTTGGCAATACGCAGAACCATGTCATTCTTGGTCACGGGCACTACCCCCTCTCTAATTTTTATCAATCATCCAAATAAGCCGAAATTGGTTACCTCACCAAAGACAGCCGTAAAAAATCTCCCCGGAACACCAACAATTACCCTTCAACCATCAGTGTTACAACTCCTTAACATATCGCAGTTTGCGCGTCAGTCAAGCGGTTACCACCAATTTCCGGTAAACGTTGAGGCCGTTGCCCTCCTCAATTTCAAATATTATCCACATTTGCTTCGTAAATTACAGAGGTTTTATAAAAAAAATTATTTAACCGCTTTTTAACAAACACTTTGCATTTGCATAAAAAAACAACCCGCCAATAAACCGGCGGGTAGGGATAAAGTTAAAAATAGGCGCGCGCTAAGGCCGGAAAAAAGCCCTAGGCTTTCATCTGGTAAGCGGTCTTGAGCATTTCATCAGAGGTCGTAACAATGGTTGAGCTTACCTGATAACCGCGCTGAGAGAGAATCAGATTTGACATTTCCCGCGCCATATCAACATTGGAGGATTCAAGATAATTGCTGCGGATAGTTGCCAGGCTCAAGTCGTTATCAGGAGTATTGTATTCCGCCTCCCCAGAGACATTACTCAAAGCAAACAGCGTTGAACCAACCGCAATCATGCCGTCAGGGTTAGGGATAATCGCAGTTGCAAGCTTGCCGAGAGTCTCGGTAAGACCATTTGTATAAACGCCGCCGATCACACCATACTGGTCAATTGTATAACCGCTTAGCTCGCCATAATCATAACCGTCCTGTACAGGAGAAAGGTTATCATCGGCGCTCATCTGAGTCATTTCTGTAAAGTCAAAAGTATAGGCATTTCCGCCATCTGTAGTCTGGGCAATAACCTGTGATTCAGCCGAAGGGTCTGTGCCAAAGCGCACGATACCTGTACCCTTATTCAATGCCCCCGTATCATCAAGCTCCTGACCATCCATTATCCAGCGCCAGGTGCTGCCGTCTGAATCGCGATTAATTAGGGTAAAGTGCATATTGCGGTACTCTTCAGTAACCCCGCCTGTTGCTGTCGAATCGGCAGTGAAGACCTCAACCCCTTTACCGGCGCTTCCGCCATTGAGATCGCCTTCGTAATTGGGATCATCGTTAAAGAAGTCGCTGAAGTATGACTGGGCGTTACGTTCCTCACCGGTTGAAGCATTTACCATGTGGGTCAGAGTGGTAATTCTAATATTGGAGACTGTATTCTGAGAGCCTAAATTGCTGGCGACAGAAAAGATTGTGCCTGTTCCATCCGAGCGCAGATAACCACCCGCCTGCTCTGCCATAGCATCAAAACCATCACCAGCCTCAGTATAGGCACGGGTGCGGATTGTACCAAGAGCGCCACCGTCCAGACGCTGGGTATCAGAAGTTCCGTCATCCCCTAAACCGCCTGTAAGCCAGTTTGAAAAATCTTCAAGGGTCGTGCCGTCTTCACCATAAGTGAATGTTGAGGTATAAGTCAGTCCGCCTTTGGTGAATTCGACTTCTATCTGACGTGAATCAGCGGTGAAACCTGACGGGACAGAATCAAATAAGGACTGCTCACCGCCTGATCGCTTAAAAGCCAGATCCATAAGATCCGTAGTCGCTGAAGCGGCAACAGAACCGCTTGTACCACTCTCGTCATAAAGATATGAGGTGGATTCAACCCCGCCAATATTGATCTGTGAACCGTTGTCGCTTATCCAGCCGCCGGCAGTACCCAGATTACCGGAAGTTGCAGTCTGTACTTCATTTGCCGAAACCGGATCATCACCGGAAAAAAGGTTACCGCTCCAGTCTATTTCACTGGTGGCGATACCCGGCAGCAGCGTCCCCTGTGAAGGCAGGTAAAGCGATTCAAGACTCGTGCTGAGAACACCACCACTGGCATTATAACCATAAACACTCAAACCTTCTGAAGAAAGCAATGGTTGCTCAAGCGCTCCTGTTTCAGGAGAACCGAGATAGAATGAACCGTTACGGGAGTAAAATCCATCGCCACTCTCAACCGAACCGTCGAGATCACCAAAAACAAAAAAGCCCTGCCCCTCAAGAGCGCAGTCAAAGGTGCGGTCAGTAAGCTCAAGGTTTCCCTGGGTGAAATTCCGGCTGATTGAAGCGATATCAACCCCCGTTCCGACCTGCTTGGGATTCATGCTGCCGTAGTCACCACTTGCCGGAGAACCAGAATACTGTGTATTATAAAGGATATCAGAGAAGTTTACCTGCGAATATTTGAAACCCTCAGTATTGGCATTAGTGAGGTTATTACCAACAACATCTGTCCACGACTGATGAACCTTAAGCCCTGACAAACCTGTCCATAATGATTGAGAAAGTCCCATAGCAACACCCCGATCCCAAAAAGCAATAACAACGCCGAAAGTTAAAATTCAGCCAATAAAAAAAGGAGTCCGTGTCATCCACGGCCTCCTTGCCACCTATATAATCGTCACCGGTAACCAATTACTTTAAAAAAAAGTCCGATAATTTTTTTATTATAGCCAGTCACACAGCATTAAACCCATAACTTTCAACAGAATAAGATGTTACACAACAGCACAATGATACTGTTTTTCCCACAATACCCGAAAGTCATGTTTTGCGCTCATAACCATCCTCCCTGCAGCTCAATTTGACAACATTTATTATAGACAATTGACGCTATTTCGTTAAAATTATAGTTATTGACTGAGGGGTTAAGAAATGGCTGAATCAAAAGAACCGGGGCCGGTGATATTTTTCACCGGTGTACTCGCTTCTGATAAAGATGCTCTCATAATAGTTGAAAACAAATTATCCACTGTCTGGGGAACTATCAGAAACCAGAGCAGTGAATTTTCTTTTGACAACTCCCAATATTACAAAAATGAAACAGGAAGCTCCATAATAAGGAAGTTTTTCTCTTTTTATGGAGATTTTGACCGTGAAGAGTTGGCTATCCGCAAACTGCAGAGTAATATGCTTGAAAAGAATATTGCTGAAGAAATCGGCGGCGGGTTGACACGCCCGGTCAATATTGATCCCGGTTATCTGGCACCGGAAAAACTTGTCCTTGCCAGCTGCAAGAATTTTGCGCACCGGATTTATATCGGCAACGGTGTTTTTGCCGAAATAACCCTTCTGTACCGTAAGGGGAAATTCCAAGCGTTGGAGTGGACCTTCCCGGATTTTGCCGATACGCGTTACCATGAGTTCTTTTATCAGGAGAGAGCGGATATGATGAGGATGTGGTATTAATGTCTTCATTTTCAGTATGCACACTTGCCAGCGGGTCATCCGGAAATGCTATCTATGCCCAGTCAGAAGACGGCGCACTGATTATTGACGCGGGTATCAGCGGAGCGGCTCTAATCAGAGCAATAGAACTTATGGGCGGCCATATTGACCGTGTTGACGGACTGATCCTCACCCACAGCCACAGTGACCATTCACAATCAGCCGGTGTCATCGCCAGACGCCACGGCATACCTCTTTTCATGACCGAAGGCTCTTTCTGCGGCTGCAAACAAAAAATCGGGCGTTCGGTCAGTCCGCGGATCTTCCGCCCGGGAATGGTGCTGGCAATCGGCGGTTTTCACATCCACACCATTCGTACTCCGCATGATTGCCGTGAACCGGTCGCACTGATACTTGAAAGAAACGGCAAACGCTGCGGTCTGCTGACCGACCTTGGTCATCCCTTTAAGGAACTCTGCGAATTAATGCCCACGCTTGATGCAGTTGTGCTTGAGAGCAATTACGACCACCAGATGCTGGTTGACGGTCACTATCCGCCAAACCTGAAGAAGCGTATTCTCTCGGATAATGGTCATATTTCAAACACCGAAGCAGCCAGCCTTATTGAGTGCGGACTGCAGGGAAAACTTAAAGCAGCAATCCTCTCACATCTGAGCGAGCAGAACAACCTGCCGGAAATTGCTTACGCAAAATCGTCAGAGGTAATAAAAAACAGCGGGAAAAAAGATTTCATCCTTCACATTGCCCCTCGCCACACCCCTTCACCAATGATTGTCATTTAAAACAAGTCAACGCAAACCGAAAAATCAAATACTAAATACACGGTAATTAACGGTGCAAATACAAGATGCACCCGCCTGATACTCAAATACTATCCACTTCTTCCGAATTGCCGGTTATACAGCTAAAGGATATGACTGCAGACGGCCGATAGAGAACTTATAATTAACATATTTCAAATAATATAGTTTTATAAGAAGTGGAGAAAATCATGCCGGAAAAGTCTGGTAAGAACCTTGAACAAAATTCTGAGCTTCAACAGAAGAAGCGTAACCTGATTGACAGTATCGAGTCACTCCGCGAGAGCCGCCCGGTCAATACCGGCACCATCGCTCCCCTGAAGGAAGAAATAAATACCGGGGAAGACAAGGTTATCATGCTTGAGAAAGAATTAAAGCTCTCACGCGCGACGGTAGCAATGCTTGAGAATGACCTGCGCCGCATGGAGCAGAAAGCACTTGAGGCTATTGCTGAAAATGGCAAACTCAAACAGCAGCTTGATCTGCAGAATGAACAGGTAAGCGGCAGCAGCTGCCAGATCAGCTACGAACAACAGGATCTGCTCGACCAGCTCCACCAGTCACGTAACGACCACTTCATGCTCACCCAGGCCCTCATCGACAGCGAGAACGAAATCGGCCGCCTGACCAGAGCCCTTGAAAAAATCACACGAAAATTCATCGCTGCCTGAACATGAAGATTTGAATCAAAAAAACAAGCCGGAGAATCCCTCCGGCTTTTTATATTGATAAACCTGATGTTTTGTCATCCGCAGGGATTCTTATTTCAACGACCGTACAGAATCTCTTTCAATTAGCGCAGGACTGACCTTTACCAGCGTTTTTGAAGGATTCTCGCCGTTAATTATTGCCGTGATAAGCTCGCCTGATTTAACGGCAATCTCTTCAAGGTTTTGCGAAATTGTCGTATGCGGGGGTGTAAACCAGCGTGAACTCGGACTGCGCTCGCAGGAAACAACAGAAAGATCTTCAGGAACCCTGACCTTGAGAAGATTAAGCATATAAACAGCTTCCTCAATAATCCCCTCACCAGCGATATACACAGCCGTCGCATCAGTCCTGGTCACACAGGCCAGAGTCTCAACCAGACCGTTATCCTTATTGTAATTGACAAGGTAATCATCATACGGCAGGGAATTTTCTGCAAGGGCCTGACGGTATCCCTCAATGCGCTGCCGGCTGGCCCAGCTTGTGGGGGTATCCAGAACCAGGGCAATCCGCCTGTGGCCGTTTTGGTACAAACAGTTAACAGCCTTGCGCGCGCCCTCAGCAGCGTCATCAGAGACAGAATACGCCCCTGCCGAGATCATGTTATTTAAAACGACCGGTATATTGATCTTCTCAAGCCGCGCACAAACCTCATCAACAATTGCATCGCCAACAAATACCATCGCCGCTTTAATATAACTCGGAACCAGCAGCTCGATATCGTCAATTGTGGTTATCTTCAGGTCGTACCCGGCTTTGGCAAACTGCGCCATGACCGCGGAAATAAGCAACCCCTGAAAACGACCGGGATTGTAAAAAACATCCAGGCCAGCCACCACCACCGCAACCGTATCTCTGGCAATGACCTGCTTGGGGGAATAATTCATTTTTCTGGCCATATCGAGTATTTTTTCGCGGACCTTATCACTGACTCCCGGCTTCTGGGTAAAAACCCTCGAAACCGTTGCTTTGGAAACATTACAGGCCCTGGCTATCTGGTTAATATCAGCTGACACGTAGACTGTTCTCCGGTTTAAAGTAATATAATGCGTAAATTCTAACATATTATAGCCTTTTATTCAAATCAATTATATCAGACAGCCCCTACCACGACGCCAAGATAATAAGCCATAATAAAATAATAAAAAAATTACGAGATATAACTTGCACAATAAAATTAATGGTTTACTATTAAAGAGTAACGGTTTCTCTACCAATAAAGCAAGGATTACACAATGAGCATTTTTGAAGAATCTGGCCTTATCAAGCGCTGTTCCCAAAACCCTGTACTCGCCGCAGCGGATGCACCATACGAAAGCAGTCTGGTTTTCAATGCCGGCATCACCAAGTTCAACGGCAAGTATGTAATGGTTTTCCGCAATGATTTTGGTTTTTACAAGGGAATGTACGACAATGGCAATACCACGGAAACAGGCACAAACATCGGCCTTGCCTTCAGCGACAACGGTATCGACTGGCAAGTGCAGCCTGAGCCGTGTTTTTCCATGCAGGGCAAGGATATCAGTCGCGCTTATGACCCTCGTCTGACAGTTATTGACGGACGCTGCTACATGTGTTTTGCGATAGATACCCGGCAGGGTGTACGCGGCGGCATCGCGGTTACTGATGATTTCAAAAATTTTGAAGTACTGAGCATAACCGCCCCCGACAACCGCAATATGGTACTGTTCCCTGAAAAAATCGGCGGTAATTATATACGTCTTGAAAGGCCGTTCCCGGTATACAGTCACGGCGGCAAGGAGAATTTTGATGTCTGGCTTGGCCGATCTCCCGATATGCGTTACTGGGGTGACTTTGAATGTATTCTCAACTGGGACGAAGTACCCTTCTGCAATTCCAAGCTTGGCCCTGCCGCTCCTCCGGTAAAGACCGAAAAAGGCTGGCTGACAACCTTCCACGCTGTCTGGAAGCAGGAAGAAGCTTCACTCTTTGGCTGGGAAGCATCCTGGGGCAAGATCTATTATGGCGGCCTGATGCTGCTTGATCTTGAAGACCCGAGCAAGGTGCTTGGTGTAAGCAAAAAGCCTCTTATCTCACCTGTCGAAAAATATGAGGAGGAAGGTTTCCGCGGTAGTGTGATCTTCCCGGGTGGCATGATCCTTGAAGATGACGGCGAGGTCAAGATCTATTACGGCGCGGCTGATACGGTAGAGTGTCTGGCAACGGCCTCAGTCGATGACCTTGTCAAGAGCTGTCTTGAATAAACAGTATCAACTTCTGACTATGCACAGAAAGCGCAACCAGCTGAGTTGCGCTTTCTGTTTTTATATCATCATTACCAACCCTGCACTACCTGCCGCCCCCACGTTCCGCACCCTGCAGAATTACCATCTTCTCAAGATGAGAGTACTACCCTTTACAAATCCCGCTGAAAACATAAAATTGTTTTTAATACTCCAGAGAGGAATAAATAATTGACTGAAGACTCCGCACAGACCGCAAGTATGCAGCTCTGCACCAACCCGGGAAGGGGTGGGGTTTCAATCATATCATTTGCAGGCAGCACCCGCGAACTCTCAAGAATAGATGAACTTGTCGGTAAAAATGAACTCCGCGCCGGCGACCTGGTTTACGGCTGGCTCAAAGACCGCAACGGGCATAAACTTGACGAGGTTCTGCTCAGCGCACCGGATAATGCGACACGAATCCTGACCGGCCACGGCGGTACGGCAAACACGCTCGCTCTTCTTGCATTTTTCAGGGAGATGGGGTTTGTTGAAAAATCAGGGGTTAGCCCGGATACGCCAACAAAAGAAGCCAATTTTTCAGATTCAGGTTTAAGCGAAATATTACCCTTATGTCAGACCGAGGCGCAAGTGGCAGTAATCCTCAGCGAATTCAATAATCCCGCACCTGATTATATGCGCATCGCAAATGCTCTTAAAATGCGTAAAATAGCCCTTATCGGTGCGCCCAACTGCGGTAAAAGTTCATTAATGAACCTGCTCTGCGACCAACAGCGGGCATTGGTCAGCGAGGTAGCCGGCACAACCCTTGACCATGTTGTGCATCATGCAGATATCGGCGGATTTTACTGCCAGCTCTGTGATACCGCCGGTTTTCGCGGCAATACCGGAGCTATTGAAAGTACTGCCATTGAACGCTCGCAGGAACTGATAAAAGACGCGGAGGTAATTATCCATCTCTTCGACCAGTCCCGCCCACTCTCTGAAGAAGACCAGCTCGCGCTTGCCCTGCTCGCAGGCAAAGAGGTTATCGCTGTAATCAACAAAGCAGAAGAGCCGGACAACTTAACCCCTTCACTTGAGAAATTCCCACTAATAAGCAGCTATCTCGCTGAAAATAAAGTTTTACCTATAAGCTGCCACCGGACAGAGGGTATTGAGCTTGTGCAAAAACAGCTCATTGAGAAACTCGGCGGCGCACTCTTGACACTGTGCTTGTAGAAATCAGAAAAACGTGTTATAATAATATTAGCGGGAATAAATTATCCCCGGGTTAATACTTGCTAAAGGCAGAGCAAATATATACGATTAAAAATGAATGCTAGTTTGTTACCTGTGGCGGTTTCCTTTTACTAAGCTGCTGTAACGTTTAGCCAACCTGGCTCAGGTAGGGGGATGTTTTAAAGATGTCAGCGAATTATGACACGCCAAGCCAACTGGAACGGCTTCTGAGACAGGAGCTGGCGCTTTATCGTGAAGTTCTCTGTCTTTGCCAGTCACAGAAAGATATCCTGGAAGCAAAAAATTCCGGGGATCTTTTACTGCTGGTAAATGAAAAACAGCAACGGATCAATAAAATTGAGCAGCTTGAGCGTCTGGCTGCCCCTTTCAAAGCCCAACGTGAAAAAGAACTCGACAGATGGTCAGCCGATGACCGCGCCAAGGTCGACCCGATAATCAGGCAGTTGCAGGACATTCTCGGCCAAATAGTCAACCTTGAAGATGAAAGTAGGGAACTGGCTGAAAGAGCAACCCAACAGGGCCGCGACAGAGTCCATAAGATTCAGACCGGAAAGGCAATGCTCAATGCTTACGGCAAGGCTTCAAAAATCCCGAATATCTCCCGTTATAAAGATAAAAACGGCTGAGAATTTTTACGGCCACCTCTTGCAATAATCACTAAACAAAAAAAATTCAGAGTACTCCGGCATATTTGCGTGCAGCTTCCAGATTAGCCAGATCATCACGATTCTCGTCAATCGGTGTCTCAAGGACAACGGCGATATCCTTTACCCCGCCAGCCCGCAGAATATTTTTCATGCCCTCAATACCAATACAGCCAAGCCCCACATGTGCGTGTCGGTCGCGGCCTTCACCACAGCCAAAGAGACAGTCATTGCAGTGAATAAGCTTGACACAGCCTTTGTAAAGCTCATTTTCATACGCCGTTATCAGACGCTTGAACGCCCCCCGGCCAGAGATATCATAACCGGCAGCCCACGCATGGCAGGTATCAACGCAAACCCCGATCAGCGTGTCGTCAAGTCCGCTCTGGCGGTATATCTCGCCAAGTTCTTCTGAAAGTGTGCCGATACTTGAGCCGCCGCCAGCGGTATTCTCAAGCAGAAACTGCGGCCCACCCTCAACCTCGCCGGTGATCGTTGTTAAAGCCGAGGCAATTCTTTTTATGCCATCCTCTTTGGGCGTATTTGTGCTGCTGCCGGGATGGAGAACAAAATAATCCGCCTGAATGTCGCGTCCGGCCAGATACTGCGCTTTGATATGCGAAACCGATTTCTCATAAAGAGCAGTATCAGGGCTTGCCAGATTAGGCAGATAAGTCGCATGGACAGTAACCGGGCCTAGCGCCAGCTCGTTTCTGGCTGAAATAAAAGACTGAATTTGCTCAGCAGTAAATTCAGGAAATTTCCAAGAGCGTGGATTACTGACAAAGACCTGAAAACAGTCGCATCCCAGATATGCCGCACGCTGGGGCGCCTTATCAATTCCCCCGGCAACAGAAACATGAAGTCCAAACCTCATTTATCACCACCTTTGGGAGCTGTGTTTTCATCACTGTTACCACCGCCAGAATCCCCCACGCCTTCACTCCAGATTCTGAAGGCATCCTGTATAAACAACGGATTAACCACCCCGCCAGTCTCATTATAAAAGCAGATATATTCAAGTCCCTTGCTATCTGAAAGCGTCCGTAGAATTTTCTTCATGCGCGAACCGATAAAAGCCTTACCCTCAATCAGACTCGCCGGTACTTTTTTAAGGAAGAGCCGCAGGCGGAAACCGCCGTCTTCAAGCTGCTCTCCGACAGCCTCAACCTCACCGATATCAGGGCTGCTGGCAACCACCCCGCGCAGACGCCCGCCGCCACCAGGCGCAATCTCATAACTGATTTTCAGTGATTTGAATTTTATCTCGGAAATTACCTTTGATGATTTTAAAACTGACTCGCGTATCGAGACACTGGCCCTCCGGGAAAGGTTCTCAAGTTCGATCATAGAATCTTCAATTCCCGCAAGCGTGCGCACCAGCAGGCCGCCGGTTATCCCTGAAATACGCACATCATTAAGACTCAGGCGCAGGCTGAAAAACACATTGCCCCGCTTATCAGAGAGTACTTTGTCATAAGATACAGCCACCTCACCGGTACCGGAGACAAGATTACAACGATACAGCTCAGGAATATAACGGATCAAATGCGGCATGGTATCACTGGCGTTTTTTATACTCAGAACGCCCAGGATACTCTCAGGCATTGATGATTTTTCAAGTGACAGTTTTTTCGCAACCAGGCTGACCTGTCCACCGCCAAGATATCCTGACATTGAAAGATCCGCCGCGTTTTTTTTCCGGCAGACAATATCAAAGACCGGTCGCTGTACCTCAAACCCTTCATACACTGCCTGCTCTGCAGTTACTCTGGCCGAACAGAAATCCCGCACAACAAACGAAAACCATTCAAGCGCAGAGGGATTCAGCGCAGCGCTGACATTCACCTGCTTGAAATGAAGCATAAGGCTACCCCATGAATCATCTTTTCTGACAGCACTCAATGCAAAAACGCGACTGCTATCAGGACTGTTCATCTCTAACCCGACAGTCGCCCCCCCCTTAAGCGCAGTATTTACAGACGCCCTTATTACATCCCCATCCCTGAAATCGCCGATATTCCCTTCAGCCAGTTTGCCGGAAAAGCCCCATTTGTTTTCATCACAAATGATATCGCCGGAAATCAACGCGCCTGAAGGAATCTGCGGCAATGATGATAAAAACGAATTTAAGGATACCAGCGGAAAGTTTTCAATGCTCCCGGAAAAAGTCTTGAAGCTGAAATCAGGAATGGTGAAATTGCACTTACTGATTTTAAATTCCGACAAAAACCGACGCCTCGCCCCTTCACTACTGAGATCATAAGAAGTCAGACCAGATGCGCTCAGCGCCAAAGAATTTCCAGCAACGCGCAAAAGGCCATTTATTTTTGTCGCAGAAGAAAACTCCGGCTTGTCAACCAGAACACGACACATCATCAGCGGCACTTCAAAACCTTTAACGTCCATATGCTTGAGAAACGGCAAGTCCCAGTCCTTATCATGCAAACCAAGCCCTGAAAGATTAAAGACGCCCTTATCGTTCCAGTTGAGACGGAAGATCGCATCGCGAACCTGAATAACCGGCCTGGCATCAAACTCGCCAACCAGTGTGTGCAAAGGAGTGCTTGCCCGGAAGGTTCCGACATACAACCATGGCAAAGCGAAACGCGGATTAGGGGTGTCAAGTTCAAAATCATGCAGATAAAGATCGGTTCTGGTATTCATCCGCACCGCCAGATCAACATCACCACAGTTAACCTCTGAAGTGTAATTCAATCTGGCCACAACCCAGTCAATCATATTCTGACGAAGTCGGCTTTTATCAACCAGATTCCCCATGCCCCACATGACAAAGACATAGAGGAGAAAAAGACAGGTCACAAGCAGCAGCAGGCGAACCCATCTCTTTTTCAAAAATATTTTAAGCTCAAACAAAGGCAATCTTTTCTCCAGATAAAACGTCAGGTGAAATTATTCAGATTTCCCCAGTTTGCTGTAACTCATAAGCTGCCAGAGGCCATGGTTTTCCTCATCCGACCTGACCAGCTCAAATGCGTAATAATCGTTGACGTCCTTAAGACCATCGGCAGAAGAAAAAATCTTGCGATTCTCAGGGCTTAAGTGATTACCTTTAGCAAGGCCAACAAGCAAAACCGCTTCTTTGTCCTCTTTAGTGAAACGCCTCTTGGCGATAACAATTCTCCGATCAAGAAAAAGCGCTTCAAATTCCTGAAAAACCTTCTGCAGATTCTTACCGGCCTGGGCTTCGCGCGCAATAAATGCGATATTCAGCCGCTTGACAAGCTGCTTTGATTGGTCACTGTCAACCAGCAGGACAAAATCCTGAAAAGCCCTGACAGGGTCCTCAAGTTTGCCGGAATTCAACTCATCAAGAATTTTGAGCGCGTTTTTAGTCTCATTATAAAAATCGCCATAATGAATAAGATCAAGATAGCGGCGATAATAAACCACCGCATTAGAATTATCCTGATAAAACAGATCATTCAGTCTCGCCATACCAAAATTTGCGTTAGCCGACAACGGATTCTTCTTGAGCGCATACTGGAAATAACTTTTGGCTCCGTCAAGGTCATTGTGCGCCATCGCCTTGAGCCCAGAATCAGCCGCAAGCTTGGCAGCCTTCTTGTTGTCCTCGCCGCAAGATGATAAAAACAGCATCGCTACCGCACATAAAAGGACAGCGGCGTCCTTCCGGATACGCCGCTGCGAAACTGTTTGAATAAGGGACTGGCTGATTGTCTTCAATAACGTTGTATACTCAGATCTCAACTGTCTCTTCATCAAGTTCTCCCTCACCGAAGAAATTGCGCAAACCAGAATCTCTGCGACGCTTGGTCTTCTCGTAATCACCGCGGCAACTCACACAACGTGTTGCAAACGGTAAAATCTTGAGCCTCGTCGGAGAAATTGTGGCAGAACAGGACTCACACTGCCCGTATGAACCTTCCTCAAGCCGTTCAAGAGCGGCTTCAATCTGTTCAAGTTCTTCATCGCTGGCTGCAGCAATCTCAAAGGAGACATCATCATCATAAGCATCGGCAGCCTGGTCAATGATATCGGCAGGAGCTGAAGACGCGCGGCTTTTTGAATCCGCCAGTTCCTTGCGCACACCTTCAAGAATATCCTCACGCATCTCAATAAGCTTCTCTTTGATCTGCTGAGCTTCTTTCTTGGTCAACTTGCGGTACTCAGTCGACTCGCCACCGGCCTGCTGCGCATGATTTTCTGTCTTTTTGATCCCGGTTAAAAGAACACCCGGAGCAAGCTTCAAGCCTCGCTTTATCTCAGGCGCAGGAGCTAAGGCAGCTGCCACTGATTTCTTCTTCGGAGCTTTAACTCTGGTCTTCTTGGCTGTTTTTTTAGCTTTATCAGTCACTGTATTTATTTTTTCCTCATTAACTTCTAAACTCTTACCATTTCCATTTCCGCCAGAACTACCGGCGGCTTTTTTACTTTTAACGGCAACGTCTTTTTCCGACTTTGCTCCGCTTTTTTTACCGGAATCCTTACCACCCTTTTCCGGTGATTTCTTCACTGTTTTTTTCGTAACACTCTTACCAGTACTCTTATCCTGCTTTACCGCTGCTTTTTCAGCAACCTTGGCAGTTGCCTTTTTCGCAGTCTTTTTACTGGTCTTCTTAGCCGCCTTCTTAGCCATCTAATAAAAACCTCCCCGAACTTCACCCCAAAATGCCCAAAACCTCAACGTTCAGACACCTCAAAGTATATCCCCGTATATCCCTACACCTAAACCGCTGACATTTATGAGCCACGGGCTCAAAAAAACACACTCTATTTATACTCTATAAACAGCTCATCGACCAGTTTTTTATCAATAATAAAAACGTCTTTACTGTTTTTCAGCTTCGCGTAGTAATATGTTTTCATGCCGCCGCCACCATTTAAGTCTGGTATTGACAAGCTTTTACCGACAACCAAAGTAACCTTCTGCCGTTCAGATTCTTTTTTGCCTGTAACAGATCGCATGGTAAGTATGGTTTTTAGGGTCGGCTGGTCAAGTCCAAAATCAATGTTTTCCAGATTTTTTTCCGGAACGTAACCAGCACAGGTTAGCCTGGACAGCCTGCGAACCAATGATAAAAAGTTCCAATTGCCGTTCTCAGAAAGGATTACAGTTTCTGGCTTGACCATCTGGTACTGCGTATCGGTGTTACGCCAGTACTCGCGGGTAAAGGCCGGGGTTATGATCTCGACCTTGAGAATATTGCGAAAATCGGTATAATTAACCACCCGCCAACGATAATAGTTGAAGTCCTGCAGCAATGCTCCGCCGGTGAATGGCTCAAGCTCAACAATCTGCCTGCGCCCGCTCAATCTCGCATAAACCATATCCGGGCCACGCAGCGGTGCCGGAAGTTTTACAGCAGCCACATCAACCGAGGCAATCTCGGCGCCACCCGCATCATATGCAGAAATTTTCATCTGCGGTTTATCAAGATGAAACTCCTTGAGGTTATCACCAGCTTCACTGACAATCGATTTCACAACAATCCCCGCCAGCAACTGTGCCAACGCATCGGCTGAGCTTTTTTCAATCTGATAACCGAATCCTTTGTCTGCAACCCAGCTATCACTCTCACTTGTCATCCGCAGGCTGCGCCCCGTAGCATCAGTGAGTTCAAGAGTCTTGATTTTTTGGTCTTTTACCAGATCAATAACCTTCTGTCTGTAGGTGTCGCGATTTGCGCGCATAAATTCCCACATTATGCTGCCGCTGACCTGATAAACCTCCTCACGGTCACTTAACTTTACGACCGCATCTTCATCACCGGCTTTGCCAAAGGCCCATATTTTATATTTTTTACCACCACTGCTAAGCTCAAAGTACGGGGTATCCTTATTAACCTTCGGCATCTCGCTGAGTACGTTTTTGGCTCTGAGCATTGTCAGGATTCGCATCAGCCGGCCAACAGCCTTATTATCAGCCGGCCAACTTACCGGACTGGTGATGACCCACCCAAGCTCGCTGCTGCTCATCTGCAATTTATCTTTTCCGCCGCCCGGATAGATAATTATTTCATTCGGCGGATTATTGCCAAAGTCAACAATATCCAACGATCGGTAACTCTTCAGTTCACGGTCAAACACCCTGCAAAGTTCACCGTCAGCAGAAAGAACCAGCTTGTTATCCTCATCTGATGAAAGGTAACGTGACAGGCCGTCCTTGCTGTAACCGCCGATATAAACGGAACTGTCAGTCCCCTGCCCGTGAACAACAAACTGCAGTTTGTTGCTCTGGTCAAGGCCACTGCCGGCATAGTCAATATCTTTAGCGGGGATTTTTTCAACCCTGCCGACAAAAGCAAGCAGATCTTCAATGGCAACGCGGTCAGCAATATTCTTGCTTATTTCAAGGGACGGGATACTGACCTTCCATTTACCGGCACTGTCTTTCTCAAAGGCAGCGAGAATACTGTCACCCTTATACAACTCCATGGAACTGATTTCAGACGAATTAACCTTCAGAACCCTGCCGGCGATATTGATATTTTTCTGCCCGACAAAAGTAAACGTAATACTTGCCGCAGTCACCATCAAAGCTATTATAAAGAGAATGACACTTAACTTTTTATTCATAATTCACACCTGAGTTTTTTTGTATTAAAACAACGCAGTCAACAGAATTCAGTACTTATTCCTTACGTCTGTACCAGATAAAGAGCCCGCCGATCAGCCAGAGCAGCGGCATCTCAACAACAGCAATCCACCACACCAGCCGCAGACCTTCTTCATTAATTTTCATGTTATAATCGATAAACTTCCGCGCTACTCCCGATACATTATAGTCCCGCCCCGCCAGCCAACGCGAAGCCTGCAGGAGAAATACTTTATTGCTGTATAAATCAAGATAGATGTTCGAAGCAAACCCAGGACAACCGACAACCACCAGCCGCGCCTCACCATTCATGCCATTTGCCGGATGAACGGCAGCAACCGCAACACTCGCCGGCCCCGGGTTTGACTTTTTGGTGTGCGGATCATAAAGCGTACTCTTGCCGAGGCTGCGCAGAAGCGGCCAGTTCATCCATTTATTCTTTTTAGCCCTGTCTTCTGATACCCTGAAGGAAGAAGTATCCGGGAGCATGACAACAGTCTGCGTCAGGCCGGTTTTGAAGGGGGCTGACTCATCCATAAGTGAGAGTATCTGGGTTGGCTGCGAACCGTAATTGTTCTTGGTATCAATTACAATGTCACTGCGTCTGGCGATACCGGCTTTGGAAAATATTGAATCGAGTCCAAGTTTGTATTTCTGGGTTGTGCTTGAGGGCAAAAGCACCATCAGACGCCCGCCACGTTCAAGATAGTCCTCGATAACTTTCTCCGCTTCCCTGCTGAAAGCTATCTGCGGATTGGCGATTATCAGGGTATCACAGCCAGGCGGCACCGGTTCACTGCCTGTCAGCAGAAACTGCCGAACCTCATACGCTTCACGCCGCAGTATCTGGGCAAAAGCGGCTATTGATTCAGGCGTGCGCCCGGCTTTGGTAACCGACGCTTCACCATGCCCCTGCGTAAAGAATATCCGAGTCACCCGCTGGTCAGAAATCGTACGGATAGTAAGCGTGAGTGCTTCTTCCGCCTGAAGGATTGCCCTTTTCATACCGGCCATCAGTTCTTTTTCATCGGGAGCGCGCAAGAGGTTCTGCGCCTGAATGACCATCCTCTTGCCCTTGTAATCAGCGACCATCAGCTTGGCAAGCTCAGGAAGGGGCAGGTTCATCTTCTCACCCAAGGCCCGTGCGTCTTTGGGGTCTTCAAGGGCGTCAAGGCTGTGCAGGCGAATGTTGGGACTGTAACTTGACATTTCACTCAGCAGATCACGCACACGACGAGCCAACGGCACACCGTCATAATCCGCTGACTCACTGAAAAAGGTCGTAAAAGTGATCGGCTCCTCCAGCATATCAATTGCTTCACGCATCTGCGGGGACATTGTGTTGACCTCACCATCAGTAATATCCCAGCGGTGATAAATTTTGTACCCCATAACCGGCTGAAGAGTGATGTAATTAATGTTGAGTAAAAGCAGCAACGCCGAAATTCCAGCCAGCCAGACCGGCCAACCGTTGCGGATTATTTTGGCGGATGATTCTCGCTTAATCCTGCCAAGGCGCAGAATTATCAGCGCTAGGACTGCAAGTATAACCGAGACTGTCAGCGGCCAGGCTGCGCCGAAAAATGCACCTTCGCCGATTTCTTTCAGTATCTGCTTCCAACCGGAAAGAGCCAGACCGGCAATAATAAAAATATTTCCCGCAATCAGCGCGATCAGTCCGGAAATTATGACATATGATTTTTTAAGTTTGTTCTGCCCTGAACGGGAAAACTCACCGCGCGAGACAAGATTGAGCCAGAGCAGGAAGAGAAAAAAAGCTATAAAGGTGATAAAGTAGGTAAGAGAACGCGTATCAATTATGCCTCGGGTAAAGATCTCTTTGAAGTGCGCCCACCATGAAAGCTGCGCGGGGAAGGAGTAGACGCCCCCCCCCGTTTCAATCGGCATTGAGAGCATAAAGACAAAGACATTGACAATACAGCCACCCGCTGCGGCGACAATGATATTCGAGGTCAGACTTGAAACAAAAAGGCCGGCTGAGACCTGCGCCGCACCGATCATGAGCAGCCCCAGAACTGTTGCGATAACCACCCCCCAGTCGATCTCTCCGTAGCGCCAGAAGATCAGAAGATACCCCGCAAGCGGCAGCAGGGTCAGAGAGTAGAAGAGCCAGCAGCCGAAAAATTTGCCTAGGACGATTTCAATGCGGCGGATTGGCAGGGTGAGCAGGGTCTCGATTGTTCCGGAGTTTTCCTCACCGGCAAAGGAGCGCATGGTAAGCACCGGTACAAGAAACATAGACAGAATGCCGACCATGAAAGATACGGGCTGTATGAGGGCCTGCCGGCTCTGGTCGACGCTTGAATAATAGATCAGACTGTAGACTAGGGTTAATGCCGAGAGTACACAATAAATCGCCGCGGTATAGCCAAGCTGGCTGAACTCGCGGCGAAGAATAGTCAGAAAATTCCTTAACATTTAAAATTACGCTCCCACTGCTGAAAAGTTTACTCAAACCGGATCACCACGCGGGCACACCTTAGGATACGGCAGACAATTTCTGCAGAATTTAGCGCATGGCCTGAATCTGCTCCTGTACCAGTTTCGGATCCACATATGTATTCATCAGACGTTTTTTGTCAGGATGTTCAATATTATATATGTCAGGTCTCCACCCCTTATCCCTCATATCGCCAAGTGAGCGGTTCATGACTGCCTGCGCGTCAGGTACCTGATAATGCACATCGGTAAGAGCGCGTATCTTGTTGCGTACACCTTCCTGCGCGAGTTTCTGTTTCTGGGCCTCAGCCAGAGCCCTGCGCTCTGCTTCGTCTACGGCTTTCTTTCTGGCGCGCAATACTTCCCGCGTCATGCAGGATCCGACATAGTCAAAGTACTGTGACATGCTGGCGATGTAGCTCTCCACATCTGTAGGACGGTCTTCAGTATGCTTGGTCAGGCCGTATACCCAGACGTTGCGGCCGATGTCAGAGTCACGGCTGTCAAAGTTCTGCTGGACAAACCAGATCTCGCCTCGGGCTGTTGATGAAGTGCGCGGCACGCCCCACTGCGTCATCTGTGAAAGAGCCATTGCCGCTGTATCGGAGTTACCAGTCGCAACCAGCTTGACCGTCAGACACATCTTAGGACGCATATATGGATCATAATCCGTGACTGTTCCCATAACAACCGCGTCAGCTTTGAGTAACCGTCCCAGCTTAACCGCATCATCAATATTTACAGACGGGTCCATCATCCGCATGCGAGTACGTTCATCACGCGGAATCCCGTTAAGATCTTCGCCAAGCACTATACGCTCCTGCAGGCGGGTATTATGAAGCTTGGCCTTACGGTTTTCCGTCTCAACCATCTTCATCATCTCGCGCGGATAGATTACACGCACCTCACCCTGAGTTGCCATCTGGTTAGCCATTCTGGTCGTAAAGAGCATTGAGTCAAATGTCGACTCGGCTGAAGCGTTCTCAAAAGGGACAAACGCAATTGTCTTGACCGTTGCCAGAGCTACCGGATCACCCTTGAATTCTTCATAAGACTTTGATTGCGCACCATACGCAGCACGGGTCACCTTGCGCCCGAAAACCCCCATCTCCTGAAAGCAGCCGCTACAGAAGAGAGAACTCACAACCACTATTAGCATTATCGCTGATTTGTGCATTAATCTGGTCCATTTATAAAGAATTTAAGAAGTACTTTTTTAAGCAGGCAAACTACTTCATTGCCACCATGCCGGCAATAATCGGTTTTACACTCCAGACATTCGGGTTACCGTTACGCTCACTGGTAAAGTAAATACGGCCGTTAGGATCGTCGGGATTATTCGGATCAATTGCCCAGTACGGATTCCAGTCCGGTGCGCTGTGGCTGGTAATCTGTGTCAGGTCTGTACCATCTGTACGTACGACCCAGATATCATCAGGCTTGTAAATACGTGCCTGCCACTGGGCAAGCGCGCTCTTACCGACTGTTGCAAAAGCGATATACTCGCCGTTAGGACTCCAGCATGGGGTAATAGCCGCCCACTTGTCGTTTGAAACAATTTCCATAGGAGCATTAACCGCTTCAATTGAGCCATTGCTCTCAGCAGAGAAAGAGTTAATCCAGATGCTGTACCACGGCACATCACGTTTGCGGTTACGCTGATAAAGAAGTGTATAAGCCTGTTTACCATTTTCGCTCTTGGCAAGCTGGGGCTTGAAACGCGGGAACAGCCCCTCTGTCAGATAGCTGATAGTGTCACTCTTGGTATCAACCACCCAAATCTGCCAGTTACCGTCCATTGAGTTAAAACGAGAAAACGCGAGGAAACGCCCGTCAGGGCTCCAGGTAGGATGAATGTCATCATCGGTTGAGCGGGTAATCTGACGCGGCTTGCTGTCTGGTCTGGCATCTGCTTTCTGCACCAGAATATCCCAGTTACCATAACGGTCTGAGGCCCAGGCAAGCATCTTGCCGTCAGGGCTGAACGCCGGCATCATGTCGCTCATGTTGTCCTGCGTCATCAACTGCACGGCCTTGGCGCTTACCCCCTGCAGACAGATCTGCGGAGTGCGTGAGAACTTGGTACTCGCGTACGCCATGGTCTTGCCGTCAGGGCTAAGACTAACCTGCAGGTCTCCACCGGACTCAGTAAAGGTCTGACGGGTCAGGCCGGTCTGGCCACTTGAGGTAAGAAGATTACCGATCTGGCTCGGGTTATAAACCGATGCCACCCAGTCGCGGGGATTGTAATGAATTCCCTGCTGCCCCTTCTGAATCGCCGGTACCGGATCACGCTGGTTCTGCATGTCGCCATTGGCAATCGGCGCATAGTTATCTTTTTTCGTAAAGGCACTAAGAGGAATACATCCCGGCAACATTACCGAGCATAACAATCCGCCAAGAGCAATCGCCGCAGGAACTATCTTTTTCATAACACTCTCCACAATAAGGAGTTAATTAAAGCAAACACATAGTTTAAGTAACCATATTCATTACAGTTACGTTACTTTATCGGCCTGCGGTGTCCGATAACTTCAGTAATTTATCACACTTTTTCAATTTTTTTCGGAGGAATTTTTGTTGGAATTTAGCCGCTCAGAGATAAAATTCAGGCAAATAGATGCCAATATGGATAAAAAGCGCAGTTAATCTTAAATTTTGCCGATATATTACAGAGACTTCCTTTTATCCGGGTTGTTTTTTTGTATTATTATTTATTAAATAAGTTCAGGCCATGGCAGGAGATCAACGTGCAAAAGCGTTTAAAAATATTTCTGGGTATTATAACTCTGACGGTTGTGACCCTTATCGGCGGCTGCGCCTATACTGCAGGCTCAGGGCTTCCTTCACACCTCAAGACAATTGAGGTAAATACCTTTGGCAACTCAACCTACTACAACAGCCTCGAAACGCTCCTTACCCGCGAGGTCATTAATGAGATTAATGTTACCCCAAAACTCAAAGTTGTCAATTCAGGTGGTGACGCGACGCTCACTGGTGAGATTTATAAAGTCCGTAACGTAGTTACTGAATATGACTCAAACAATCAACCAAAGACAGTCTATATCTCTGTAAGTGCGAAATTCTCCCTCTATGACAATGTCAAACACGAATTCCGCTTCCAGGATCGAAATATCAGCAGCTCACAGAGCAGCAGTACAGCCGGCCGCCTTAAAATCGATCAGGGCGAGAGCTGGGCTACAGCCAGAAACGCCGCAGTTATGGAGCTTGCCAAGACCCTTATGCGCCAGATTGCACGGGATAGTTTATAATCTCCATTCAGTTAACAGAAGCAATTAACGACATAAATACAGGTTGCCCTCAGTGGCAGCCTGTTTTATTTATAAAAGGTTTAATTTAACTTCCGGATCTGACGATAGATAAACTGTTATAAACAATATGTGCCGAGCATTGCACCGGAGAAAAAAGCAAATGAATGAACTGGAAAAATTTATCACAGAACGTTTTGGTGATCTGCTTGAAGATGGTGAACTGGAAATGCTGAAAACACCGGAAAGTTTTGAACAACTCAAAGCGACTCTGATAAAACGGGCAAGAGAAGTCCGACTGCCTGTCCGGAATCCGTTATCAGCCTGAATTAGCCTTGAACTTCTGACAACAATTAACTGCAAAACAGCCGGAAGGAAAACCCTTCCGGCTGATACTTTGGTTCGCTCTGTTTTATACAAAATCAGGCAACGTCCGCATTCACGCGACGATTAATAGCAAACCTATTTTGCAATCACAACCTCGTCTGCAACCTTCTTAAGTGAGTCCGCCTGCTCCTGAGAGAGTGCTGCGGGTTTGTAAGTAATCTTAAGTGGAGATTTGCCGGTAAAGAATTTATACCAGACCAGGCCACCAAGATACTCACCAGCCTGTGAAGCATGGTGCGTGTCATTAGCTACAACTTTTTTGGTTTTATCTTTACTGTCTGTGCGCCAGTAATAACCGCGGTTCAGACTCTTGCCTGTAACAGGTAGCTTGTCTGGATAGTTTACAGACTTTTCATCAAAATCCTTGAGTGGCTCAAAAGTCCAAAGCGGGAGCTTACGAGCATTCTGAAAAGCGGTTCCGACAGGAATGATCGCAACATCAAGCTCTTTTGCAATCTTGCCATATGAGGCATGGAGATTTTTGTACATACTATCCTGATCGAAATTTTTCTTCGGCTCTTTCTCATAAGCCCAGGTTTCATGGAAAACAATTGTTGTATCCGGCTGGTACTTCTTGATGTAATCATAAAGCTGTTTGGCAAAAGGCATATAAGACTTGCTGTCAGGACTCTTCCAGCTCACCTGCTGAATTGTGACATAGTCCCACTTGCCATCCTGCAGTACTTCCTTAAGACTTTTGCCGTTCTGATACTTTTCGCTGTTAAGCTTGTAGCCGTAAATCTTTCCCTTCGGATTATCCGGTTCTTTCTCGTTTGTCGTAAAAACATTTACGTGACGCTCAAGCGAACAGCCGCCAATCTGCGCAAAAGCAATATCGATATCAATATCCTTGTCTGACTTGAAAATCTGCGGCAAAAACTTAGTTGCGTTTACAGTAAAACTATTGCCAATACCGAGAATTCTGACCTTCTTTTTCTCCTCAGCAGCCCGTACAGAAAACACCAGCGCCAGAACAATAGAACATAAAGTTATAAATCTCAAGAACCTAGGCATAACATCCTCCATCACAATCAAAAACACATAACCAATTTAACAAAAATACGTTACATGTTATTATATACAATCATCGTGCTTAAGCAAATTTTCCTGGGCTTTTATTACCTATAATTTCCTCAAAAAAAGCCCCCCGGCATCAAGCAGGGAACCTCTTAATTATCAGCACAAGTTAACGTTAGCCGTCAGACTCTTTTATTCTAAAGAGCGTTGCGTACAGTACGGGTGTAACGATAAGCGTTAATACTGTTGCAAAGGTAAGTCCGGCCATGATAACCACTCCCATCGGCCCGAAGAACGCATCAAAGAAGAGCGGCATCATGCCAAGGACGGTTGTGAACGCCGCCATTGATACCGGCCGCACACGGCTGATTGACGCCTCGATAATCGCGGTGAACTTCTTCTTGCCCGAAGCAATTTCAAGATTGATCTGGTCTAGCAGGACGATCTCATTCTTGATAAGCATGCCAGAAAGGCTGAGGAAGCCAAGCAACGCCATAAAGCCGAACGGTCGCCCGGTAAGCAGCAGCCCCCAGGTCACACCGATAACCGCCAGTGGCAGGCCGAGGAAGATAATAATCGGATGCCGGAGCGTCCCGAAGAGAAACAGGGTAATCAGGAACATCAGAATACCCGCAAGCGGAACATTCCGCATGAGCTTTCTCTGCGCGCGTGTGGAGTTTTCATGATCGCCGCCCCATTCAAGTTTATAACCGTCAGGAAGTTTGATCTTCTCTATCTCCTTGCCGACAATCTTCTGCAGGTCTGCGGCGGTGACCCCGACAGGATCGCACTGGGCAGTAATACAGCGCTGACGGTTACGGCGGCGGATGTTATTCTCTTCCCAGGATAACCGCACCCCGTCAATGACCTGACCGATAGGGATATTGGTCAGGTGCTTTGGGCTCCAGACCTGAAGGTTGTGTATTTCATTGATATCACCACGGTCTTTCTGCGGAGGGCGGGCGATGATCGGTACAAGCTCATCGTTCTCACGGAATACGCCGATAGTCGTACCGGAGAAATTAGTGGCGATTGTCTGATTGATGTCTGGCCGTGAGATACCGGCATTACGGGCGCGGCTTTCAGCGATAGCAACATCCAGCGACTGCACCGGCTGGCGCCAGTCGTCATGGATAAACTTGACAATGCCTTTTTCTTTCTGAATTCGGTACATTACCGCCTTCGCCTGTTCAGCCAGATCACGCAGCACCTCGACATCCGGGCCAAGGAACCTTGCTTCTATCTTTGAGCCGGTCGACGGACCGAGCTGGAATTTCTTGATATTGAACTGCATCTGCGGATAATTAACCGCCAGCTGCTTTGTCAGCTTGCTGATGATGTCATCAATCTTATTCCAGTCGTGAACATCAACAATCAACTGGCCATACGCAGGGTTAGACATTTCAGGGCTGTAGGTCAGAAGAAAACGCAGTGTACCCCGCCCGGCCATTGTCGTCACATCAGAGATATTATCCTTGTCTTCACGCAACTCTTTGGCGATAGACTCAAGAGCCTTGTTGGTCTGGTCAATGTGGCCACCCTCGCGTGTCCAGACATCAATCAAAAACTGCGCGCGGGAAGATGCGGGGAAGAACTCCTTGCTGGTAAACTTGAAGCAATAGCCTGAGACCAGAAAGAGGACAAACATTGAAACAAGCACACTCCAGCGATGGTTTATGCACCACCGCAGCACCACCCCGTACATGCGAAAGAAGCGGTTGTCATGCGGGTCTTTCTCGGTTGCATCCTTTTTGGTAATTAACATGGTACAGAGAAGCGGAGTAACGGTTATCGCCAGAACCCAGCTTATCAGAAGCGATAAAGCGATAACCTGGAATAGACTGCCGAGAAACTCACCGGTTGAATCATTTGAAAGAGAGATCGCCGCAAACGCCAGAACGGCAATAAAGGTCGCGCCAAGCAACGGCCACTTGGTCTCGGTGACAGCTTCAACCGCAGCCGCTTCCTTATCAAGACCGCGCTGCATCTTGACGACAATCCCCTCCGCCACCACAATCGCGTTATCAACCAGCATTCCCAGCGCAATAATAAGCGCACCAAGACTGATTCGCTGCAGGTTAATACTGAACAGATCCATGAGGATAAAGGTAACAAGAATCGTCAGCAGGAGTATCAGGCCAATGATAACCCCTTCGTGCTTGCCCATAAAGATAAGAAGCAAGACAACAACAATAATTACCGCTTCAACAAGGTTGACAACAAAACCAGACACCGCTTCCTCAACCGCCTGCGACTGGTATGAGATGATACCCAGCTCCATACCCGGAGGTGTCTGGGGCATCAGTTCCGCAAGGCGCTTTTTAACAGCATCCCCCATAAGGATGACATTGGTACCAGGAATTGTTGAGATGCCAATACCGATTGCCGGCTGGTCATTAAACTCAAGAATCGACTGGGCCGGTTCGATATAACCTTTTTTGACCACAGCCACATCCTTGATGCGGATCAGGTTTCCCGGCTCTGTTCCGCGGATAAGCATATCGCCAATCTGCTTGTAGTCAGCAAAGGAGCCGGTCGATTTTATTCTGATATACTGCCCGTCATAATCGGCATTACCGGCAGTCGTAACGGTGTTCTGCTGATTGATGGCGGCGACGATATTCTCGGCAGAGATTCCAAGTTGGTAGAGCTTGGCGCGTGACATCTCAAGATAAATCGCTTCAGAATCATAACCCAGCAGATCTATCTTGGCGACATTCTCACAGAGCAGCAATTCGCGGCGCAAGAGCTTGGCATACTCATAAAGTTCTTTTAAGGTATAACCCTTGCCATGCAACGCAAAGAAGACCCCAAACACGTCGCCAAAATCATCCTGAACAACCGGAGTCGTCGCCCCGCTTGGCAAGCGTCCCTGCACATCACCGATTTTATTGCGCAGCTCATCCCAGACCTGCGGCAGAGTACTCTTGTCATAAATGTCCTTCATCTCGACGTAGATAACCGATATGCCGGGGCGGCTTATCGACCAGACCTTGTCAAGCTGCTTCATCTGCTGCACGGCAGTCTCAAGGCGGTCGGTGACCTCCTTCTCGACCTCTTTTGCCGAGGCGCCGGGGTACCGGGTGATAATAACCGACTGCTTGATGGTAAAGGCCGGGTCTTCAAGACGACCAAGATTACCGTAGGACTTTATTCCCCCGATAATCAGAAACGTCACAATAACCATCGAAACAAGACGGTTGTTCATTGTATATTTTGTCAGATCCATAATCCATTTTCCGTTATTTTTATACTATCCAGAAGCCCTGAATCAATACTTGGGCATAATACGTACCGGCATGCCTTCCTTGAGATATGCACAGCCGGCAACAACGATCTCTTCATTACCCGCAAGACCGCTGATTACCGGAATCCCCTCAGGTGTCGGTGAGCCGACTGTTACCGCAATCTTGCCAAGCACCATCTCCGGCTTTTTCACAACATAAACAAAGCTCTTCTGAGTTACAGAATCCCCGCAGAAAGCAGTCGCCGGAAGAATCAGCCTGTCAGGCGCATTCTTGCTGCCGTGATGCCACTTGACCTGCGCGGTCATGCCAGGGAGGATGTTATAATCCTTTGGCGAAGCCATTGAAAGAACAACCTCATAAGTCTGCGTTTCAGCGTTTGCTTCGACACTGTACTCGACAACCTTGGCGCTGAAAGTCCTGCCGGCAATGGCGTCATAAACAACAACCATCTTGCTGCCCATCAGATCGCGGATATTAGCCATCTCATCCTCAGGCAACTGGATAACAATTTCAATATTACTGACATCACGCAGGCCGACGATATTGCTGTGAGCGGTAATATGCTCGTGGTTCTCGACATAACGCTTTGAGACGATACCGGCAAATGGTGCGCGCAGCTCCGTATCCTCCAGCGCCTTCTTGCTGATCTC
Source organism: bacterium (assembly GCA_003245715.1). GTDB lineage: Bacteria > Planctomycetota > SZUA-567 > SZUA-567 > SZUA-567 > SZUA-421. The sequence continues at coordinate 159,697 of QKCJ01000049.1, read as the reverse complement.
ATAATTGGCTAGAGCCGTGTCGTAGGATGATTTGTACTTGTCAAACTCTGACTGGGCGACAATACCTTCCTTCAGCAGCTTCTGGCTGCGCTTGAAGTTCAGATCAGCCTCGGTAAATAGTGCCTTGGCTGAGTTAAGGGAGTTGATATAATCGCGCTGGTCAAGACGGGCAAGGATATCGCCCTTCTCTACCCGCACACCCTCGCGAACCGGTAAAGACGTCAGCACCCCGCTTATTTCAAATGAAAGATTCACGCGTTTGCTGGCCCTGACCTTGCCAGGATAAATCCGTTCAGTACCCGCCATCTTCTCCGAGACAACCAACGTCTTCACCGGCCTTGACTTGTCATCAATCACCGCCTTATCCGGCGCAGGATGGTTTGCCGCGCAAACAATAGCCACAAAACCAAATACCGCAAAAAGACTCAACGGCACCCCAATCTTATACTTGTGTTTCATACTCACATACTCCGTTACTAAATATATAAAAATTTAAAATCATTGACTAATCATGGCCATAGCTGACTTTGTCGAGGTTGTAATAACCTGTTCCAGATAATCCTCCGGCCAACCGCCTGTCTCCCACCCATACAAGGTCCGGTTGGCATTCATGGTTGTGGCGGTAAAAAGCAGAAAACCATGCATCGTCATAATCCAGACATCAGCCTCCCATTTACCCGCATCAGGCTTCATTATCGCAAAGATCTCCCGCGCTGCCTGATGAACCGGCTCAATCACATTCTTCTTCAAACACATAAACGCCTTGCCAGGATTACACATCTCACGGTGCAGAAGGATATAAAACCATAACGGATGATTCTTGCGAAAGAAGCAGTCAAAACAGTCACGGAGATTCTTCTTTATCATCCGTATTATATTTTCAGGCAAACGTTCCTCCAGCGGCATGAGATTCCATGCTTCATGCAAATACTCTGTATGCACCTCACCAACCACATATTTGAACGCTTCCAGATACAGGTTTTCTTTAGTCCCGAAATGATAGTTCACACTGGCAACATTAGCATCCGCAGCCTTGGCAATCGCCCGGACACTTGCACCCTCCAAACCTTTTTCGGCAAATATCGGACCCGAAGCAAGAATCAGAGCTGTCTTGGTATTCAAATTTTCTTTATCCATCTATACACTCCTTGCACTTTGTGATATATTAATTATAAAACAAACGTTTGAAAAGTCAAACAAATGTTTGATTATTTATTGTGGATGTCTGCCACAGTTTTCTAAATTTATCTAAGAGCTTAATTTTATGGAAGTTATGAATATGATTTTTTGCAGGTTGACAATTTTTTAAAGAAAAGGTAAAATCGGCATAACTAAATTGGAGGTCCGGGTTACTGAACAACGAAGACAAGATTATGAATAAGACCAAATCCACAGGCAACACCACAGACATAAGCAAATCCAGCAAAGCAGAGCTGGTGAAAAAATACAATGAACTGCAGCTACGCGATAATGCAAATGCGGCTATTCTGTCTATCAGCGAAGGCATGAGCCTCGGGCGGTCACTCAAGAAAATTTTTTCCGAATCTCTTGATAAATTCGCGTCAACGTGTGGTTTTGGCAAAGCTTGTTTATTTGAACTTTCCGCTGATGAGACGCAACTTTTACCCTTGGTCAGCCTTAATGATGAGGTTAAGGTCAATATTGATCTTGACGAGCCGGTGGAAATTCTCTCCGGCCGCGGGGCAAGCAGCATTCTCGGCAAAAGCTGGAAATGCGGTTACTGCATACCTCTTATCTTTCAGGATATTCCATTTGGCCTGCTGTGCTTTGGCGATGGCCCGACCGGCAAGCTTCCGGTAAACATCAAGAACCTTATCAGCCTGTACGCCAATAATATTTCACACTCTCTCTATACCAGCAACATGAGCGAGTATAATGATTTTGAGATTGAATTCAGCCACGCGCTCAAGGCTGAGATACTCTCAGAAGAAGTGCCGCAGATTATAGGTTTTGACGCGTCGCTTCATCTTCTGCGCTGCCCTGAGGGTGGTGGCGATTTCCATGACTTTTTGCAGCTGCCCAATGGCAGAATGGTGATAATTGTCGGCAAGACCTCAGGCTGGGGCGTGAAAGCCTCGCTTAATCTTGCGCATCTGATCCCGACTATCCGCGGCGAACTTTCAAGCGGAAAACCCCTCTCTGAGGTTATGGAATACATCAATGACGACCTTATCAAGCATTCAAACCGTTCACAGCTTGTTTCAATTGCGATGATGATACTAGATACCCGTACCCGCAAGGCACGCATATGCCGGGCAGGAAGTGTCAAGATGCTGCGCTTCAAAGGCGGCGAACTCTCAGTATTTGACGAAGCCCTCGGCCCGCACCTTGGTGCCTTCAGCGGGGTCAAGCTTACAGAGGTTGAGATGCAGTTTGCCCCCGGCGACTCACTTGCCCTGATGACCGACGACATCAATAAATTCACAGAGAAGAAAAGTCTCTCGCTTGACAAACTCTCAGAGAAGCTGGCAACCAAGATGGAGATCAGCGGCGGTTTCAGCCTGGCCGATCAGGTTGCGATGCTGCTGAAAGAAAGCCGCGCCGGTTCATCACAGTATGATGTAACGGTACTCGGTATCCAGCGCCAGCAGAAAAAGAGCGTTGTCTGATTTCACGAGATCACCCTGCGGAGGCTACCGGTGTTTGAGGAACAGATCAAACGAAGTTGGGGCAGTCTCAATTACAGATCAACCGGCAGCGGCCTGCGTACCATTTTCCTGCATGACTTTGGCCGTTCTTCTGATTATTACCTGAGGCTTATTTCCGAGCTTGAGATCGATTTCAGCGTTACCGCCCCAGACCTTCCCGGTCACGGTAAAAGCGATATCCCGTTTGAACTGACAACCATTAAAACCATGGCCAGAGACATTATCGAGCTGGTCAGCGGCGCACTGCTTGGGCGCATCCCCTTTATTGCGCATGGCACAGGCGGGATACTGGCACTTGAGGTACTGCGTCAGGCTCCACATTTATGCTCAAAGCTGATCCTGCTTGATACCTTCCTGCCACCGTCAAAGCGCAAAGACATCTTCGGCGAAGACCTGATTCCGTACAAAAACCGCGAGGAATTTCTGAGTATAAGAAATACTTTTAAGGGGTGGCGGATAAATATCAGGGATGATTACATAATCACGATAAATGCTTATAATTTTTCCTGGCTTACCGATAACGCCAATACCGAAATTCTTTTTTTATATGGCGACAGGGGACGGGCTGAGCGGCCGGAAGACCTCACCGACCTTCCATCGAGAAACCAGCATTACACCTATTGGCTGAGTGACTGCGGCCATGAATTCCCCGTCACCGAATATGAGCTGACCGCCCATATAATTAGGCGATTTCTGCTTGAGAACAGCACCGATTTCTCGCCGCCGCAAGAACCAGAGCCTGAGACCGATATGCCGCCGCCAAGCCTTGGCGAATTGATGTTCAGGTAACCGGCTGGGTTCGGGTAAAAAAATTACCGGCTATTTTTTATATTCACGCAGACCGCGGATTTCAGCGTCCTTATCCGCGACCTGATCTGTCCAGCCGCTCTTGACGTCCTCGCGCGAGTCAAACCGTGCAACATACGGTTTGATGTCAATTACCGGAGTACCGTCGAGAATATCAACCCCGGAGACCATCAAAGTATTGCCCTCAACCTTTTCAAGTTTGAGCAGGCTTATGCCCAGTGGGTTAGGACGGTGTGGATGTCGGGTACTGAAGATGCCGGTCTTTTCATCACCCATAAATGGTTTGACCATCAGCTCGACCTTGCTCCGACGGTCAAGAACATAAAAAACCATGATATGCGAAAAGCCATCGACGCCTTTAAGCCCCTCTGCGTACTCATCAAAAATCTCAATACTACCGCAGCAATCATCAGCAAAAACCGGTTGTATCGGAGTTTTAACCGCTTCCTGATGTTCACTGTGAACCACCCCAATCTGCTTGAAAGAAAATTCCTTCATCAAAATATCCTTACTGTTATATGCCAGATCAGACTTCAACAAAGTGTTCCTGAAGCTTACCGCGCTGCTCCTGCGTTAAAGCAACCGGCTTCTGGCTCTTGAAATCAAAGTGTATCATTACAAAATCACCACGCGCACAAAGCTCTCCCCCCTGCCACGCCTCCTGTCGGAGCGTCAAAGAAGAGTTGCCGATTTTAATGATGCAACTTTTTATCTCAACCGGCTTGCCAAAATACATCTGCCCCAGATAATCAACCTCCATATGCACCATTATCAGATTCCAGGCATCAAGTGAAAGCTCCGGATTAAATATCTGAAAAAATTCGTTGCGGGCAGTTTCATACCACTCGATAAGTGAGACATTATTGATATGGCGCAAACCGTCAACATCACCAAAACGCGGAGTTATAATAGTATTAAACATAATTGCCATCCTTTATTTAATGAAAAATTATGTACAGGCCGCCGTTTATTGCAAGAGCTTAAAGAATTACATACTAGCCAATCAACCCGACTCACACCCTTTCAAGTGCGGAAATAAACCTGTCAAGCAACTCCTCCGAAGAAGCAAAATGAGCGTGCAGGTAACTGGCCTGAACAAGCCCGCGGGCATATCCCTCTTCGGTGACTGCGGCAGATTTATCACGAGCCAGTGTCAAGAAGTATGCACTACACCACCCTTCAGGCAACGGGTCTAGCACCTCAGAATAATGATACTCATGTCCCCGCACCTCAACGCCGCCAGCCCAGACCCCGCCATTACTCTTACCGCAGACATAGCCAAGCTTATTTATCTTCTCAAGCATCTTCACCCTTACCGGAATTACCCCCGCCATCTTATACACAGAATTATCAAGGGTAATAATGCTTCCCGCAAGATACATCAACCCGCCACACTCTGCATATACCATCCTGCCCGACACACAAAACTCACGAACATTTTCACGCATCTGAAAATTTTGAGATAACACTCCTGCATACATCTCAGGATACCCCCCGCCAAGATATAACCCGTCAAGGTTATCCGGCAATACGCAGTCATGCAGTGGAGAAAACTCAATAAGTTCAACACCACGATCTTCAAGAGCCTGCAGATTATCCGGATAATAAAAATGAAATGCTTCATCACAGGCAATCCCCAAACGCAGTTTACGCTTTACAGGCGCGGGCGCGATAATTTTACCGTAGGTCATCTCCGCAGCATTCGTCAGAAGACCGTCAAGATCAATCGCCTCACTTACCGCATTAGCCAGCGAATCTAAAATTCCGTCTGTCATACCAGCTTCTTCCGCCCGTACCAGTCCTAAATGACGCGACGGCAGCTCAATAAAGGCACCGCGCATAATGGCACCCAGAAAATCCGGCATGCCTGAAATGCGACTTAAAGAGTCTCTGAGAATAGACGCATGATTATCCGAACCGCAGAAATTGGCAACTACTCCGGCAAAATCAGGCGCATCAGGAAAATCCACAAAACCGTTAACCAGCGCCGCAAAACTCCCGGCCATCGATCTGGCTGAAACAACTAGCACAACCGGAACGCCCAGGAGCTTACTGACAGCCGCAGCCGAAGCGTTATTACTCTGCGCGCCAACTCCGTCATAAAGCCCCATTGCACCTTCAATAACCGCAATATCCGCAGGTTCCTCACCGTCACGTCCGGCACAGGAAGAGTAAAATAAAGAACGCACATAATCCTCACCGGTCATGTATAAATCAAGATTATAGGCCGGCCGGCCGGTAGCGAGTTTAAGGTAGGTCGGATCAAGGTAATCAGGGCCGCATTTAAAGGCCTGCACCTTCAGCCCCTGTTTTTTTAGCGCATGGCAAAGACCAAGGGTGAAAGAAGTCTTGCCAGAGTTGCTTGCAGCCGAGCTTACAAGAATTGCTTTCACAGCAGCACCCCAGTCCGTTTATCCCAGTCAGCAAATGATGTTGCCATGACAAAGATTCTGAAAAGAGGGGCAAGTAAAAGTGTGTATACCGAATTATAAAAGGCCGCTTCAAGAAGGTCGGAAGAGTAATGGCCGCTGCTGAAAATACCAAGGATAAACAGAACCGAAAAAAGCCCCAGCAGAAAAAACACATAACGGGTAAAGACATGGTCGCTTGAAATATAGTTGCGCAGAAATGTCACCATTATACCGCATAGCGTATAAAGGATTGTCGCGGGGCCGAGTTGCTGGGTCAGAAAGATATCACGAAAAATCCCGGCAATAAAAAAGAGAGGAATTATATTTTTTCGCGGTGCAAATAATGAGATGCAAAAAGCAAACAGAAAGAGATACTCGCCGCTGGCTCTTGGTATGGTCATGCCACGGGCAAAAAGCATCTGCAATACCGCAGCAACCGTAAGCATGAAAACATAAAGGATAAATTTCATTCTTTACCCTCCATTGCTCCCGGCCGGGCTACGGCGTTACCCCCGCTGATAATTATGACATCGGAAAGTGATGAGAGATGCGCCTGAATACGCACCGGTGCTTCAAGCGTCCCCGGTTCACGACCAAGATGAGGATAGTCACTGACCGTAGCAATGACCAACCCGGCAGGAGTATCACCAAGCAGCCCAGAAGTGATGATCTTCTCACCCGGAACCACCGCGCTCAGACTTGTATAAAAAACCGCCTGCGCCTTGTCATAACCCTCGCCACGCACGATACAGGTGTCGCCGCTTTTAATTGCCCGCCCCGCCACAACACACCCGGGATTATCAAGAAGCATTGCCATTGAGGCAGACTCACCAGCAAGAAAAACCCTACCGACATACGCCCCGCCCTGCACAAGGCAATCACCTTTTTTAACACCATCCTTTACCCCGGCAGAAAGATAGACCTCCGGAGCGCTCTCACCCGGTTTATAACCGATCACGCTGGCAGGTATGATTTTAGTCGTAGGCAGGATATTCTTGAAGTCGATAAAGTTACGCAGCTCGCGCTTGAGTTCAGATATCTCCGCATCTTTCTGGAAAAGCTCGTTGGTCATCTCCTGCAGACGCAAACGCGGGTCAACCGAAGAATCATACACAGCTTCAGGCTGGTCAAGGCCGCTTACCGCCCGATCTGTACTGGCGAAAAGGCCATAAACCTTGAGGCGCAGTCTGTCAGTATACCCCTGCGGCAACATGAAAAGAGCCGCTGCAAGAACCAGAAATATTATCGCCCGCAGCAGGTCGCTCTTCATCAGGGATTAGCCCTTACATTATCTACAATAGCATCCACAACCTGTGCAGGACTCATCAGGGTCGTGTCAACAAGCACTATACCGCCGCCATTATGGGCGATTTCCAGAGCGTCTTTCATCGGGCCGACCTCATTATCAGATTCATCGCGCGCGATAATTTCAGACAGCAACTGGTCATAATCAACATCATGCCCGCGTTCCTTAAATTCTTTAAAGCGACGATTGGCACGCTCCTCGGCAGAAGCCGTAACAAAAAAACGCCACTTAGCTTCCTTAAGGACAACAGTCGTGATATCACGCCCCTCCATAACAACCGGACGGTTTGCCGCCATAGCCCGCTGCAGCTCAACCATCCGCTCGCGCACGGCAACAACCCGCGCCGCATACTTGGTGATTGCGGTAATTTCGGGAGTGCGGATCTGTTCGGAAACATCCGCACCATCAAGAAGCACTCTCGTGCCAGTCGCATCAAAGCAAATTGAAACACCAGCCGCAACCTCAGCCATCGCCGCTTCATCCTCAAGATCAACGCCCTTAAGCTTTGCCTTGAGCGCAACCGAACGGTACATCGCACCGGTATCAATATATAAAAAACCCAACTCCTGAGCTACCGTTCGCGCGATGGTGCTCTTACCAGATCCCGCCGGACCATCAATAGCAACCGCAGAAAAACGTTCCATCAGACCTCACCCTCAATCTTGCGGATACGGCGCGCGTGACGTTCTTCATTCGGGAATTCAGTAACAAGCCAGGTTAGCATGATATCTTCAAGCGGATCAATAGTTGCATGGCGGCCGGAAAGGACCAGCACATTGCTGTTATTATGCTCGCGCGCCATCTTGGCAACTTCCTTGCTCCAGCATAGCGCCGCACGGACATTCTCGTAACGGTTGGCGGCGTAGCTCATGCCAAGACCAGTGCCACAGAGAAGGATTCCACGTTCATACTTGCCTTCAGCCACTGCCTGAGCAAGAGGACGGGCTATATCAGGGTAATCGCAGCTGTCAGGCGAAGTCACACCAAAATCCTTAACTTTATACCCCTTTGAAGCCAGAATATCCTTGAGCTTCTCTTTTACCGGAAAAGCAGCGTGGTCCGAACCGATCGCAATAACTTCAGCCATTAGAGTAACCTTTCGTATAAAACATTATTTGTAAAGGAAATATATTTATTTGCCCATTTAACCTTCAAAAACTCGACTACAGGATAAATTCCACGACATCATGCTATAATATCATATTTAGTCGGGCGTCAATGGCAAGTTTTTTTCATGATTACAGGGTTTATTATTATTTTTTTGCGAATATAATAGATATCTGTCAATTGGAGGATTTATGAGTCAGCAGGAAGAGATGCTTGCCAGAATGGCGACAATTCTTGAAGCGCGCCTCGCGCTGGATGAATCACTGGGTGTAACACACCTGAGTGTCGCGCCTGAAATAATCGGCCTGACGCCCCCGGCAAAACGCCCGCACCCAAAACCTCAGCCGCATGAACCGATTGCACCAATTGCATCGGCGGCACCGATTGTCAGCAGCCTGCCTGCGGCAGCTCCGTCAAAAGAACAGACCGCCCCGGAAGCGGGACAGCTAAGGTCTTCAGGCCAAACTGATACGCCCAAACTGCCCGACTCCTTTGCCATGGCTCCGGCAGCGCCCCAAAATGCTATGCGGCCACAAAGTACCCAGACCGCAAAATCAAAATCGGAAATAGAACAATCCGAGCCCCAGCATCTCGGCTCAGAGCAGAAACTCGAAGCGATTAAACCGCTCTGCCAGAAAGCCCTCGGTTGCGAGGAGTGCAACCTTTCACACTTCCGCTCGCAGGTAGTCTTCGGGGAAGGCAATCTTGATGCGGACCTGATGTTCATCGGACAGGCTCCGGGTCGCGAGGAGGATCTGCAGGGCAGACCCTTTATCGGCGCAGACGGGGAAATGCTTACTGACATTATACAGAAAGGCATGAAGATCAAACGCGCAGACGTTTATATGACGACCATTGTCAAATGCCGCCCACAGGGTAACCGCAAGCCAGAAGAGCAGGAGGTAAACACCTGCCTGCAGTATCTTGATGAGCAGATTAATATCGTAAAGCCCAAAATCATAATAACCGTCGGGCTAAACGCGGCGAACTTTCTGACGGGGCAGAACCTGACCGTAAACCAGATGATCGGTGTCTGGCAGGAATATAAAGACATTCCGGTCATGCCGATTCTCAACACGTCATATCTGCTGCGACAGAGACGGCATCTGGGCAGGGGAAATGATTATGACAAAATGACCTGGATGCACATTCAGCAGGTTATGCGGAGACTGGATAATGCCTGAGAATAAAATGATTATCACCATGGGCGACCCGCTCGGAGTCGGCCCAGAAATTATAGTAAAAGCGTTGAATAAATTATCAGTCAGGCGTCTGGCCAGTTTCCTGATTATCGGCAATGCTTATTATCTTGATAAAGCAATCGCTAATTCCGGCAAAAAATTCAGCTACAAACAGGTTGATACACCCGAATTTTCCAAAGGCATCACGCTTTACGAACCATTAAAATGGAATGGTATCCTGACCGCACCGGGAAAATGGACTAAAGAAAGCGGCAGGCAGAGCCTTGAGTATGTCAAACTGGCCACCGAACTTTGTATCGCGAAAAAAGCTGATGCAATCGTCACCTGCCCTATCTGCAAGGCTGCCTGGAAAGCCGCAGGCGGCAACTGGCCGGGTCATACCGAACTGCTCGCCGAACTTACCGGCAGTGATGACGAAGTGATGATGCTTGCCGGTGGAGGCTTGCGCGTGGCACTGGCAACAATTCATGAACCGCTGGTCAAGGTAAGCAAGCTGATAACAAGAGAGCGCATCAGACACACCGCAAAAATCATACTCAAAGATCTGAAAAATCGTTTCGGAATTAAAACGCCGCGACTGGCGATACTTGGCCTCAACCCTCATGCCGGCGAGGAAGGCACAATAGGCCGCGAAGAAGTCGAGATTATTCAACCGGCGGTCAAGGACCTGCAGCGCGCGAAAAACGCTGTAACCGGGCCACTGCCGGCAGACACCTCTTTTCACCGTATGTTGCAGGGAGACTTTGACGCTATACTTGCTATGTACCACGATCAGGGTCTGGGGCCGCTTAAAACGCTAGCCTTTGACAGCGGGGTAAATATCACTCTTGGCCTGCCGATTATCCGCACCTCAGTCGACCACGGAACAGCTTTTGACATTGCGGGAAAAGGATTTGGCAAAGAGGATTCGCTTATTCAGGCAATCATAACAGCCGTAGAAATGTCAGCCAATAACAGCAAGAATTAAATCACTTTACCCAGCAAATATTATCAACCAGAACCTTTACCTTGCCAGATGTCCTCAGCAGAACTGTTACCCGTGCACACTGCTCTGCCCCATGTAATTTTGAGGAATAACTCTTCCTGCCCTCAAGCCTCGACAAGAGCCCCGACAACTCAAAAACCGTATTGCGGTTCCAGCCATTTTTAAGCAATACCGGCTTTGTTTCAAATTCGTCCCAACCTCTTTCAGGCGTGTAGGCAGTCAGCAGAAGCGAAGCCTTAACCGGATTCTCTGAAGTATTAAAGATATCCACACAAGCCTTAGTGTAACCACCCAAATCAATCCTGCGATTATTATATTCCGGTATGTCATAGCTAACACCGACCTTGCCGGAGGTATTATTAAGAACAGAAGCGACCAATGAATTACCGCCTTTGCCATCAGGTGCCAGACCAATGGCCGCCGGACTGCTCCAAGACTCAACCCGCCAGCCATGACGCCCTGCAGCGAGTGAATCAAAATCCTGCCAGAGTGTCTTGTTAAGTTTGTTTTCTGCCGTCTCAATTAACGAAAATTTATTATCAAAAAAAGCATTAAGAACATTTATCGATAACTGGCTCAAGTGTTTGTCACTAACCCGCGAAGTAGAAACAACACTCAGTCCGTTTCGGGCCAAACCTTCCGTCTGCAAGGCTAATGAACTAAGATCGTAAATGTTTTTCTTTATAAGTGAGCCGCTATCACGACTATTGGCTTCACATTCATTTCTGAGGTAATCAGGAATTGATTTTCCGTAAAACCAGATCTTGCCGCCATTTTTAAGATAAGCATCCAAAAGGGCTTTTTCATTTTCATTGAAATCTGAAATCCCGGCAACAATCAGAACCTGCACATTTGAAAAATCATTCTTGTTTACGCCAACCTTAACAGCCTGCAACTTCACATCATTAGCAATATATTCAGGAAGAAGACAATCAAACTCACCAAACAAACCAAGCCTTATATCAATCTTACTGGCGTTTGCCGTAAATACATCTTTGATATTTTCACTCCCCTCAGCAGACTTCGCCAAACCCTTCCTGTCTTTACGCTCTGAACGAACAACCGGCTTACTGTCTGAAAACGAAATTGACGCGCGTTCCAATCGAGATGTTCCGCCTTCAGGAGCGGACATTGCAAGCAAGGTAAAACCACCCTCACCAAACCGGTCTTCATTCTCGGAATTTACTGACGAACTCGTTACCGCAAGTCGAGAATTGCCGGAAACTTTTTCAACATTGATATCAGCCGTAACGGATGGAGCGGCAATATTTTTCTCTGTAATCGCTATTGATCTGGCAACAGGAAGCAAAACCGGCTTTCCTTTTTCCGGAAACCCAGTAACAATCTCACGTGAATATAATAACTTTCCGTTCAGAATGGAGCCGTCATTTTTCGCCATCACGCTTCTGTTTGGAGCTAACGCCGGTTCACCCGCATCAATTATCTCAGCAGAAACATCCTTACCGCCGGCAACCTGAGCTTTTACAGCAGGAATAACCTCAGGCTTTTCAATAGCAACACTCCTTCCCGGAACCTTCCGTTTCTCGATTTGTTTATTTGCAAATTCCCTGGTAACACTGTCAGCAGAACCACTTTTATCCTCAGCAACAAGAGAAAGCGCTTCTGTCTCAACAGCAGCAAGCTGATTACCTGCAGTAACAACAGCTTTAATCTTTCGTGCAAGTTTATATTTTATATCAATTTTATCATTGTTAAATTTCTGCTCATTATTCATATTATCAACCGTCTCAAGAACTTTTGAGGCGGAACTTCCGCTTACCGCGGACACAACTTCTTCATTATGGGGAACCGTAACCTGATTTAACGACAACTTGTGATTAACTTCGCGCTCAACTTTTTTCTGCTCATTTACCATGCCTGATTTTTCACTCAATTCAGTGGTAGGCAGTATGAAACTATTCACGCGTACTGTAGTCAAACTCTTCTGAGCGTTATTCACTTTTATTGCAGAGACATTCAACCGCCCTACATTATCCATTTGAGAATTTTCCCGAACAATTATCTCTTCAGAATTATTGCTCATATTTTCATCCGCAACTTCAGGCTTGCTTAACAGCTCCCGTCGTCCAACCGCCAGTTCCGGCGCGCCTGGAACTCTCTTAACAGCAACTATCTTCTCGGAAATCTGTCTGGTCACCCCGTCAGCAAGAATGCTCTCTTTTTGATTATTCAACTCAATTGAGTCTTCATCGTTTTTAAGCGAATACTGTTTCTGTGCTTCCTGAACAATCCTTTTTGAATTACCTTTACTTAAAAATCTTGATTCTGAATTTTCGACAACGCCTATACTCTTTACCAGAATACCGCTATCAGTATCATCACCGGATTCAACTTGCTTTGAGCTTTTTTCATGTGCTATTTCAACAGATATCACGTCATTTTTCACTTTGCGATCAGCCGGCTTATTAACAAGCATCAGATATCCGGCGACAAACGCCACCAGAGGAATATGAATAGCCAACGATAATAGCGTAAAACGCGTAAGCCTGTTATTGAGCATGCTCCTGATAACAAGCAATGTAATGGCAATCAAAACAGCCATAGCCATAATTACTGCCGGACTGAAAAACGCATTACCATTTACAGGCGGTTTGACATGACTGATTGTGCCTGTTAATTTATCATTACTCTTTTGCCCAGACCGTACAGGAGCAATGGCAACCGCAACAACCTTTGGTGTTACCGCCATTTCATGAACGTACCCGCCAGCAACCATCGCGCGTCCAAGTTTGGGCAGCTTAAATTCATGAACATTAACAAGTGACTGTTCAACGTTTCCCCGCTGCGGAATTTCAAAACTAAGCTCTATACGTTTCTTTTCAGCCCCTAACGAGATAAATAACGAGGTCTTTTTTAATCCCGGAACAACACCGGAATCAACAGTAGCCTTAACCGATAAAATCTGCTCCAAACCAGGTTCCAGCGCACCACTGTCAGTGATAGCATTCAACCACTGGGCGTCTGATTTCACCTCAGCCTTCAACGGTTTATCAGACTCAAAATAAACCGGAATCTCAATATCAAGAGCATCCCCCGGCACAACCATGCCAAGATCATATTTGCTATCTTTTACCTTCAACCCATATGACATGACTTGCAACAAAACAGGAAACTCATATTTTTTATCGCCAGAACGAGCCTGCACAATACCGGAGTATTTTCCCGGCACAGCATCACCATCCAAACCGCATTTAATTTTCAAATCATTATTGCCATCAACGATCTTAACCTCAGCCGCAATCTCACAACTTCCCTTTAACAAACCACCTGAAACTGTTTTAAGCTTATCACACGCAAGTGTGAACGTCTTATCCCGTCCCTGATGTTTTATTTTAAATTCTCTGGTACACATCTGCCCGGGGAAAAGAGAACCAAGGTCTACAGCATCAGGAACATACGTAGAAGACTCGACATAAACCGCTTTATCAAAAGCCAGATACCCCGCGTCAGTCTGGCGTAAAAAACTAGCCCCCGATAATTCTTTTGCACTAAGAACAACGCGCCTTCTGTCAGCAAAATTTTCGGATAACACGGCAACATACAGCCCGTCACCTTTTTCACCATCATGATGCATTCCATCATCATACAGCACAACAGGCTTGTCCCCCAAACCATCCAATACCGCAACATTTCCGGCAACTATACGTTTACGATCAGCAAGCGTCGCAGCCAATAAAATATTCTCGCCGCTTTTTAGCGGCGGAAAAGTATCAACAAACAAAGTCGTCTCAGCACTGATTGCTACATTTGAAGCGATGACATTCTTTTTCTTGCTGATTTTAACCGTCCACACCCCGACCACCGGATGGTCAATTTTAAGTTCCTGAAAATCTGCTGTATTGTAGGACTTTGTACTGACTGGGCCTTGAGGGGAAATCAACTCCAGAGTTAAATCTGACGGTCCGGCATCGGCAGCGAGATTAAGATTTTTCACCGTTTCATCAACCGGAAAGGTTATAACCGTCTGCTCATCAGCAATGGTCTTTGACAAAACAACCTTTCGTTTGCCGATTTCTGCCGCGATTCGCTGATACAAAGACATCAGTTCATTATAATTTGCGGCACTGTAAGCACGACCTCCCGTTTCATTTGAGATCCGCTCAAGCATTGACATGTCTGCTTCTTTTGACAAACCGATACAGTATACCGCCGTTTCCTCCACAGCCAACTGCAAGTGCTGATCGGCATACGCAACTGACTCATTACGACCATCAGTAAGAAAAATCACTGCCCGGCGGCGTCTGTGTGAAGACTTGAAAAGTTCTACCGCCTCTTCAAATGCCAAGCCAATATTCGTTTGCCCGTCAGCACCGATAGTCTTGAGTTTTTCAAGCAACATCTCCTGATTAGCCATATTCTTTATATCAAGCATCGGCGCTATAAGCTTGGCGGTATCATTGAATTTTATCAGTCCGACAGAATTGATTTTTCCATCTCTTGCAGCAACTTTGATAAACGCACTCGCAGCCGCAAGCCTTTTTTTATGCGGGTCATTTTTTGCCATACTCTGGCTGCAGTCAATAATCAGCGCAACATCAATATCCGGCGACTCATAAACAACACTTCCCGCCGCCAAAGCCGAAGTTGCAACTTTATCTCCAGTCATAAATGCGCACAGCACCGAACATTCACCCGCACTATCCTGATAGGGTAAATTTCTGATATCCGCAAACAGCAGACTTCCCCTCTGCCAGAAAATAACCCCGCCAGCCCGGTAACGTTCCTGCGCGCCCTTTACCGGCTCAAGTTTTTTAGGATAGACATAAAAACGGAAATTGTCCGCAGTAATCTTCCTTGCCTGCAACTCAACAGGCAGCTGTATAACGGCTTTAATATTACCGGGTGACATTGGCGCACCGGCATCGACATTGAGTAAACGCATCGCCAGTCCCTGCTTGCCAGCATAGACATTCACACTGCAAACGCAGAACAATGCAATTACAATTAAAATATTACGCAATGCTAGCCGCATCATTTTTCCCACCTGTTATAATTGTTTATCGCTGACCGGAAGGTCAATCTTTTTTACCCCACAGCTCCGGCAAATCCCCATGACTTTCATTACCCGATTGTATTCAACCTTACCATCGCCACGCAACAATACTTTTTTTCCCGGATTCTCCTTCTGCCACTGACTGAGGATTGCCGGCAATTCACCCTCCGACACAACGCGCCCCAAAATCACCAGAAAACCATTTTTGCGGACATTGACTACAAGATTCTCGCGCTGATAAACCGACTTTGCACCAGCCATTGCTTCAGGCAGTTCCACCTCATGATCCATCTCGTGGTTAGTAAACGTGGTTGCAACCAGAAAAAATATCAACAACAAAAAAACCACATCAATGAGAGGGGTCAACGGAACTTCGAAGCTTTCTTTTTCTTCTGCCAGTGTACGCATAATAATCCCCCCTTACGCAGCTTCATACTCTGAAGGCGCTTCAACATCACGGCATTCCTGCAGTTGCTCGACAAAACCGATTGCCTCATCCTCAACCTGACGCATAACCTGCTCTACCCTTGAACGCAGAAAGTGATAAATAATTAGAAACGGTATCGCGATCGCCAGTCCAAAAGCTGTTGTATAAAGCGCCTGATAGATACCACCGGCAAAATTAGCAGGGTTATCCATTCCGCTTTCTGCCGCTTGCTTGAAGGCATCAATCATACCCACAACCGTACCAAGCAAACCCATCAGTGGCGCAACCGTCGCTACGATTCCGACTATCCGTGTATTTTTCCGCTCATCCCACAAAGCTCTCGCCAGTTCATCATCAACCGCCTTATCAATCTCCTCACGGCTGAAATTTACTCTTGCAAGTATCACCCGCAACACCCGCGAGAATGTCGAGTTCCTGTTTTTAAGATAATCAAAAACCGCAAGCATATCCTCATTCTCCAGCAACCAGAGAACATGGCTCTTCAATTCCCTTGGAATATGCTGACTTTTCCTCAACGCAAAATAACGCTCAAGCGCAAAAGTCATCCCGACAACAGACGCTAACAGCATCAGCCACATAAGCACCCCGCCACTGGAAAATATTTTTATTATATTATCAACCGCGTTATTCTCCTCAGCCGAGATTGCGCAAGGCATAACCACCAGGAAACCCATCAGGCAATACAGATGCTTTTTCATATCATCCCCTTTTCATTACTTCGCTGAAGAAAGAAACTCATTTGCTTTTTTATATTGTGTTGTCTGCTGATAACGTTTTATAACCCGTTGAATATCCTTTAACGCCGCCGCTTCATCACCCATCTTTCGTGATGCCTCTGCCGCTTTCAGCAATGCAGCAGCAGCCACCTCCCGCCAGTGTGAATGAAAGACATCAACCTTCCGGAATTCCTCGCGCGCCAATTTCAGATTATTCTCATCCATCGCGATAAGCCCCAGACCATAACGTGATTTGGCAGCAACTTCCCCGCCATACTCATCAGCCTTGGCCTTGAGGTAATACTCACGTGCGTCGGCATTGGCACCCATGTTGTACGAGGCATAACCCGCCCCCCAACAAGCTTCATGCATTAACTTGCTGTCCTGATATTTATCAAGAAACTCCCTGAATGATTTCAGCGCCGAAGCGTATTCTTTCATCTCAAGAAGGGTCAATGCCCGGCCATAGTCTACCCCCATGCTGATTTCCGAGATGTTTGAAGATTTTTTCGCGTAGTCATAATACCAGATCGCCTTTTTATAATCACCGCTCTCGCGCAGCAACTCGGCACTGCGCCAGGCACACTCCCCACTGAGCGGACTCTCCGGCAAAGTATTGCACACCTCAATAAAACTGTACAAGGCTTTCTTGCGCAGTTCATCACGCTTACTGTCCTCAGCATTCTCACTCATCCGCAGACTACACCAACCAATACGGTAATACGCCTTGTCAAGCACGCTCTTATTACCCTTATTGATTGCTTCCTGATAATACTCAAAAGCATTTGCATAAGCCTTGCGGTCATAAGCGCTCTCGCCAAGACGCAGAGCAACATTACCCGCACCTTCAAAGTCGGGATAATTCTTGCGTAATGAATCGAGAGTTTCAATCATCCCCGCTTCACGGTTTCTCGCCGCCTGAAGTTTTTTCTCCCAGTCAGTTTTAAGAAACTCAGCCTTGCGCCCACGTTCCCCGTCAAGATCTTTAAGCGCTACTCCGCCGGTAAAATCCTCATACTCCTTTTTGGCGTCTTCGGAAATTTTATACAGGGGTTCGGTAACAGCCCACTGCGCCCAACTGAGCGTATACAAGGCTTCAGGCATCTGACTTGAGGACGGGTTATCCTTAATGAATTTCTTTATTCCGACAATCGCTTTCTGCGGTTCTTTAAGGGCAATAAAATTCCTTGCCTGCTCAACTACAGCACGGTCAAAAAACTTTTTATATTTTGCCGAAGCTAGCACACGGTTGCAGACCTCCAGTGCCTTTTCATTTTCCTTGAATTCACGGTAATTTGCCGCAATCGCCAGCAATGTCTCCGGTACATACTCACTTGTCGGATATTTCTCAATCAACTCCTGCATACGTGCCTGCGCCTGCTTTTTACGACCGGAATCATTAAGGCTCCAGCACAAACCAAATAACGCAGCATCAGCAAGTGACCCTTCCGGTTCATGCTCATAGCAGTAGAGATAATCCGCAATCGCCTCCTGCTTTCTCTTTAACACATACAAAACTTCTCCGCGATAATAATGACTGCGTATCACCAGATTTGCCGCATCCGTATTCGACTGATTAGCACGGATAAACTCTTCGATATTTTTCAACGCCTCATTGAGCAGGCTGTCCTTGTCCGCATCTTTATTTGACTGTGCCGCCAGTACCCCGCTCACCGCCCAGCGATACCACGAATAAAGCGAAATCTTTTTGCTTTCCTTTTCCTGGGCTTCATTTTCAACCTTTGACTGTGCCGCATCAGCCAGTGATCGTGCCTCCCGGTAATACTTGCCAGCCTCAGCAAACGCACCGCCCTTTTCCGCAATCTCTCCAAGTCGCAGGTTAGCCGCAGCAACGCATGAACTATCACCGTAAGCACTGACGATTCTGACAAAACACTCACGCGCCTTTTTAATGTCCTCAGGCGAAGTACCGGCGTTATATGATTCGCCAAGCCTCAACAATGATTTTGCCGCCAGAATTTTACCCGTCTGTCTGACTGACGCATCCTTTTTCTCAGCCCACTTCTGCCCGTCATCGGCTAGCCACTGATATGCACTCCGGCTTTTTTCCACCTGCCCAAGCTGACTCTGATAATCAGCCATTACATAAGCCGCCTGCAGACGCAGGTCATTCTCGGGAAAGCCCACAAGCATTGTCCGGATAGATTCCGCCGCTTTAGTATAGTCATTTAGTTTCGCCAGCGCCAAAGAGAGCTGATACAATGCGAAAGGCGCATACTTCTTGTCCGGCCATTTAACCGCGACATTCAAAAATGCATCCGCCGCTTCACGATAATTGCCAAGCTCATAACGTATCTCGCCGAGCATCACCCCGCTCCTTGCTGCCTGCTCGACCGGATAATCATTACCCGCCAGATTCATCGCATCAGTGAGTACAATCTCAGCAGCCTTGAGCTGCGCCAGATATTCATCCTTATTAGCCTTGACCTTAAGCGCTTCTTCACGGATTATTCCCCCAAGCCGCGCCAGGGCCTTTACTCTTACCGGGTTACAGCTATCATCCGCACCCGCTAGTTTCAATGCTTCAACCGCTTTAGCCTTATCCTTGCCCTGCTCATACGCAACTCCGGCATCATAATACGCCTGATAGGACTTTTCAGATTTACCAAGTAAATTTCCGGCCTCAAAGAATTTGGCACCGGCTTTAAGATAATCCTTCACCGCATACGCGCACCACCCCTTGCCGCTGACAGCATCATTGTAGTATTTTCCACCCTGATAACTGTTTAACACCTTATCAAACAGGATCTCGGCTTTCTGATAATCCTCAAGCCAGTAGCAGCAGTCTGCCGCATGAAAAAGAGCTTCCTCAGCGCGTTTATCTTTGGGATTTTCCTCTTCAAATAACTGCAGACACTTTGCCCCGCGTTCATAATCCTTTGAGTCATAAGCACATACCCCAGCACCATACAAAGCATCCGCCCGTAATTTCGAATTCGGATAATCCTCAATCACTTTACTAAAATCATTGAAAGCTTTTACATACGCCTCGCCGTCCTTGTCACGTGCCGCCAGACGGGAATAACACTCACCCCGCCAGTATAAACCCTGTTCGTTTTCAGCCGCCTGCGGATATTTTTCAAGCAGCAGCGTATAAAGCTCAATCGCGTTTTTATATTTCCCGGCCCGGAAATACGCATCCGCACCATAAACCGTTGATTTACGTATAAGCTCTTTATCAGCCGAAGGATAAAGGTTGACCAGTTTCTTGTAAGTCTCTGCAGCGGTCATATCCTTGCCGAGTTTCGCATAACAGACCCCAAGATAATGCAACGCCCTTGGAACCAATGCGTTATCAGGATTATCCGCGCAAAACTGCTCGAATTTTTCCGCCGCCAACTCATACTCTGCACGCTCCCCCAGAAGTGCCAGAGCATACTGATAATCCTCACGGCCAGCACAAAATCCATTATTCATGGTGCAAATTATAACCACCAATAACACCATTACAGGCAACTTAGGCAAACTCATTGTCTGTACAACCTCCTTATATGTAAACTTTTATTATCATTTAAGCAAACTTCATAAAAACAATACGCTTTCGTCATCTTTATCGGCAATCGGTCCTGAAAAATTCACCTTTTTATCGGACTGCACAAAAAGACCTTTCAACTTCTTCCGTTATGACTATAATTTCAGCTACGTCGAGAGATGTATGCACCGTAGCGAAGATTATTCATTACCCCGAAAGAGGTTATCGTTATATGTCTGCTGAGCAGAAAACAGAACCGGTTATCAGAATTTTATCTGAGGTCGTCCAAAACAAGATTGCCGCGGGTGAGGTTGTGGAAAGACCGGCTTCGGTTGTCAAGGAGCTGGTGGAGAACGCAATTGACGCCGGGGCAGACAGCATAACCACGGAAATAGAAGAAGGCGGGATGCGCCTTATCAAAGTCAGCGATAATGGCTGTGGCATGAACCGGGAGAATCTGGCAAACTGTATCGAGCGCCACGCAACCAGCAAAATTTCTGATGTGGATGACATCTTTAAGATCACGACCATGGGCTTTCGCGGTGAAGCGCTGCCCTCAATTGGCGCGGTCTCAAGGCTTAGCATTTCCACTGCAACGCCCGGCAGCGAGACCGGGTTATGTCTCAAGGTCTGCGGCGGGCAGCGTGAGGAGATTGCCCCAAGCCCTCCACGCAAGGGTACGGTGATTGAAGTGCGTGATCTCTTTTTCAATACCCCCGCAAGGCGCAAGTTCATGAAAAGCGCCAGTGCGGAAGTTGCGGCGATCAATGAGACGGTCACTCGCCTGGCTCTGGCAAACCACAAGTTATCCTTTAAAATTATTAACAGCGGCAAGCAGACATTGCAGCTTCCCGCGCACAATACTCTGGCAGAAAGAATAACCGCACTCTTCGGCTCAAGCCTGCAGCTTCTACCAATTGACC
The DNA here is from genome assembly GCA_003245715.1 of bacterium. Taxonomy (GTDB): domain Bacteria; phylum Planctomycetota; class SZUA-567; order SZUA-567; family SZUA-567; genus SZUA-421. The sequence continues at coordinate 138,616 of QKCJ01000049.1, read as the reverse complement.
GCACGACCAGTGACGGTGCGCTCAAGGTTACAGGATTCTGCGCGCGCCCACCTGAAAGCCGCGCCAACAGCCGCTTTATCTATACATTCCTCAATAACCGCTGGATCAAGCATCCAGGGCTTGCCCGCGCGGCGGCTGATGCCTATCAGGGCAGCCTCCCGCCACGGCGCTACCCGTTTGCGGTGATAATGCTTGAAATCTCACCTGAGGCAATTGACGTAAACGCCCACCCGACTAAGGAGATAGTGCGTTTTGAGAATGAGTCGCTGATTGTCGGCGGGATGCGCAAGGCGATCGACGAAGCCCTTCGCGGCGGGTCGTTTACTGCGGAAGTGGAGCGCGCGCGGCTGATGCGTGAGCAGCAGCAGAACCGGACCTTCAGCGCAGCAGCCGATTTTATGAAAGACAGACCGCAGCTCCCGTCATTCCGGGAATCTCCGGTGAAGCCCTCCGGTAGCACTAACTACAGCGCCCCAGAAAAAGCAAATACCCTGAGTTTCTCGTCACCGCGGGGACTTTCGCCAAATACGGCGCAAAGCCCTGAAAGTAAATTCAGCTCCACCACGTCCCAGCCAAGACAAGTTGCTGAAGCAGCATTCTCATTACAACATCAGGAAAATGCCGAAAGTTGCAGCGGGACTGACACGACACAGACCAAGGTCACAAACACCTCACCAGCGCAGCTTAAACTGCTTGAGGAGGTTTCGTGTTTCAATCTTCTGGCTCAGGCTGGCGGCAAGTACCTGATACTTGAGAAAGAAGACGGACTGATGATCGTCGACCAGCACGCCCTGCATGAGCGCTGGAATTATGACCGTTTAAAAGAAAAAGAGCTGACCATCAATTCCCAACGCCTGCTGCTACCGTGTGAGATACAACTTACACCTGCCGAGTCGTCACTGGCAGACCAGGCGCTTGAGCCGCTGACCAGAGCAGGCTTTGAGCTTGAGCAGACGGAGGGATGCCTGAAAGTGCTGGCACATCCGGAAATTGTTCCGCCGCGGAAAATAGAGCAGGTAGTCAGGGACGTGCTGGCGGATCTTGAGCATGCCCCGCTTGAGGAGTTCAAGGAAAAGTTCATCGCGTCACTTGCCTGCCACTCGGCGGTACTCTTCGGCACTCCGCTCTCGGAAGACGCCTGCCTGTCACTGCTGGAGAAATACAAAGACGGTTCCCTTCTGACCTGTCCCCACGGCAGACCGACAAGTATTTTTCTGAGTTGGAAGGAACTGGCCAGCCGTTTCGGGCGCTGAATATTATCAAAGACATCAGGCTAGTCTCAAGACCTTCTGAGTTTATTTGCCGGTTAAAAATAATTTCGGCTTGAACCTCAAGATGCGCCGCATAAAATAGTTTTTATTTTTTACATCATTTAATATTGAATATTTACGCAAATGAATCTACTACAAGAGACAATTGACAAGATAATTCCCGCAAGCAGTCAATGGCGCGACAAAGCACATCAGCGCCTGAGTAATCTGGCAATCCCCCACTGGTCGCTGGGGCGCCTGATGGATCTTGCAGAAGACCTTGCGGCAATGAGCCAAACCTTCACCCCCAAACTTGAGAAGCGGGTGATTGTCACCTGTGCCGGCGACCACGGCGTAGTCGAAGAAGGAGTAAGCGCGTTTCCGCAGGATGTCACCCCACAGATGGTTGAAAATTTTGTCCGCGGCGGTGCAAGTATCAATGCACTGGCAGCAAGCGCGTCTGCGTCGGTTGTCGTTGCAGACTTTGGCGTAGCTTACGACCTTTCACACCTCAGAGGCAAGATCTTCGATAAAAAAGTAATGCACGGCACCAACAACATCGCCAAAGGCCCGGCCATGAGTAGAGAACAGGCAAGCAAGGCGATCGAAGGAGGCATTGAAGTCGCCCTTGAACTTGACGCTGACATGTACGGCACTGGCGAAATGGGTATCGGCAACACCACCCCTTCAGCAGCTATCTGCGCCTGTCTGACGGGACTTGAGGCTAAAGATGTAACCGGACGCGGCACAGGAATCGACGACAAGGCGCTTGATAATAAAGTGGCGGTCATACGCAGGGCTATTGATCTGAACCAGCCGGACTGTAATGACGGGCTTGATGTCCTCAGCAAAGTCGGCGGTCTTGAAATTGCGGGCATTGCCGGGGTAATCCTCGCAGCAGCCTCACTCAGGCGCCCGGTAGTGATCGACGGTTTTATTTCAACAGCCGCAGCACTGATTGCCTGGAAGATAAAACCAGAGTGCGCGGATTACATGATAGCCTCGCATAAAAGCGTTGAGATCGGTCATATAAAAATGCTTGAACTTCTCAAGAAGATCCCGCTTATTGATCTTGGACTGCGCCTTGGCGAAGGCACTGGCGCTGCGCTGGCAATGAATATAGTTGACGCGTCACGGCGCGTACTCAATGACATCCTGACCTTTGATGAATTGGCAGAAGATGTTCCTAAAGATAATTTTAACTGTAGTTCTGTAAACTAGAAGATGGCATGATAGGGTCAACCATCTCAATCCATGCGGCGGTGCAAACCGAAAATATTTTTTGAGTTGCAACGCGGGAATAAAAAAAAGGAGCAGAGGAAAATGGCAAAGAAATCGGAGCACCCCGGATACAAGCAACTGCGGGAAAAAGGAAGCCGCGTTGTCGCCGGCAACCGCAAACTTATCGCAGCTACATCACTGATGAAAGCCGCTGGCGTTGTCCGCAACATTAAAGACACCCAGAAGCCTTTTGTCACCGTTATAAACTCATACACCAACCAGATCCCCGGACACGCTCATCTGCGCATCCTCGAAGAGTATGTTGTCAAGGAACTCAAGAAACTGGGCTACAATGTCTGGCGCACCAATATCGGCGGCGCTGTCTGTGACGGTATTGCCATGGGGCACTTCGGCATGAAGTACTCACTCGCCTCACGCGAACTGATTACAGACCAGATTGAAACCATCCTCAACGCCCACCCATGCGACGGCTGGATCGGTATCGGCAACTGCGATAAAATCGTACCCGGCATGTACAACGCGATGGTTCGCATGAACATCCCTTCAGTTTATGTTTCTGGCGGCCCGATGCTTGCCGGAGCGCGCGGCGGCGACCTGATAACGGTCTTTGAAGGTATCGGCAAAAACTCAACCGGCAACCTTAGCGACTCGGCACTTGACAAACTTGCGATGAACTCCTGCCCCGGATGCGGCTCATGCGCGGGCATGTTCACCGCCAACTCCATGAACTGCCTTGGCGAGGTTATCGGCCTGGCACTTCCGGGTAACGGCACTATCACCGCCGAAGTATGGGCTAACAAAAAGAAGACCGCAACCAAGCTTAATCCTGCACGAATCAAACTTGTTCAGGATGCAGCCCATGCACTGAAAGACTGTATTGATAAGAGAATTCTGCCACTTGATATTGTGACAAAGAAATCAATCGATAACGCGTTTATGGCTGACATGGCTATGGGCGGCAGCACCAACACAATCCTGCACACCCTTGCCCTTGCAGCAACCGCCGGCATCAAGTACGACCTCAAACGCATCAACCAGATCTCACACAAGACCCCGTGTATCTGCAAGGTTTCGCCATCCCGCCCGGAAGTTCACATGGAAGACGTCCATGAGATGGGCGGAATTCCGGCAATCCTCAAGGAGGTCGCCAAGGTCAGCGAGCTTGATCTCAACCTGCCGACGGTAAACGGCAAACTTTCCACAACCGTCAACAAAGCACCAAAACCTGACGGCGAGATTATCCGCACCAATAAAAAAGCTTTCAGCAAAGACGGCGGTCTGGCTGTACTCTTCGGCAATATCGCACCAGACGGCGCAGTAGTCAAGACTGCCGGCGTTGAAAAAGACATGATGAAATTCTCAGGACCGGCACGAATCTTTGAATCGCAGGAAGAAGCTCTTGAAGGTATCCTCGCGGGTAAGGTCAAGGACGGCGATGTTGTCATTATCCGCTACGAAGGACCACGCGGCGGTCCCGGCATGCAGGAAATGCTATCACCGACGGCCGCTATTCAGGGCGCGGGCATCAGAGCAGCGTTGATTACTGACGGACGCTTCTCAGGCGGCACACGCGGCCTCTGTATCGGTCACGTCTCACCTGAAGCCGCATCAGGCGGACCAATTGCCATCATCAAAGAAGGCGAAATTATCGAGATTGATTCACAAAAACGTTCACTCAACCTCAAGATCAGCAAGGCGGAAATCGATAAACGCCTGAAAACTCTTGGCAAGTTTGAACCGAAGATCAACCGCGGCTGGCTCGGGCGCTACCTGCAACACGCACGCAGTGCTGACATGGGCGGCGTTTTTGATCTATGCTGATTTATTTTTTAAATTATTTAACTTTCAAACAGGTTAGGACAACAAATGTCTGCAAATAAAGATTTACGTTTTGGTTTCTTCCCGGGCGGAAAAATGAAATGTCTGACTTTAAGTTATGACGACAGCCACGATTATAACCTCCGCCTTGTTGAAATCTTTAACAAATACAATATTCGCGCAACCTTCCATTTAAACAGCGGTGGGTTTGATAAAGAGGGCAATCTGAAGTCTGCAGAGATTGCCGAGGTTTTTGCCGGCCATGAAATATCGGCTCACTCCTATAACCACCCTTATCTTGAACGGTTGCCGATGATGTCAGCGCTCAACCAGATTCTTGACGACCGCAAAGGACTTGAGGCTCTTGCCGGTTACCCGGTGCGTGGCATGAGCTACCCTTTCGGCACTTACGACCAGAGAGTTGTCGAGATGCTCAAAACCGCAGGAATTGAGTATTCTCGCACCACTATTGCCACAAACAACTTCACCCTTCCGGATAATTTTCTCACCTGGCATCCGACCTGTCACCACACCCACAACTGCTTTGAGGTTCTGGATAAGTTCCGCGATTATAACCGCCCGTTTGGTCTGTTTTATATGTGGGGTCATGCTTTTGAATTCGAGAGAAATCTGCCTAACAACAACTGGGAGATGATTGAAGACTTCTGCAAAAAAGCTGCAGACTGGCCTGATGTCTGGTACGCGACAAATATCGAGATCATTGACTATATCAACGCCGTACGCAGCATCAAACTCAGTGCCGACTGCTCAATCATCCACAACCCGAGCGCTACCGAAGTCTGGTTCTCCATCGACAACAATAACACCTCTATCAAACCTGGCGAAACACTAAAATTTTAAGTGCCTAAAACAGCAAAGAAGCAGGCCGGAAAATCAAATTCCAGCCTGCTTCTTTAATATCATTTATTAATAACAATCCCAGCATCACGCTTTTTCAAGCGCAGACCTGAATGCTTCAAATTCAGAAATAAAAATATCGCAGACATTTTCAAGTGCGGCCTTGTCACCGGCTTTTGCGTTTATCTCAATGATGCGGGCAAGCTCCGCACTGCGCTGGCCGCCAATATTGCTGAGTGAACCTTTGAGGGTATGCGCGAGGCTGGCCAGATCAGCAAGGTTGCCACTATCATAAGATTTGATAAATTTATCGAAATACTTTGGCGCAGACTCAAGAAAGACGCCAAGAACCCTGTTTTTAAGGGTGTCATTGTCACCAAAGATGCGGCTGAAACGCTCTTCATCCAGTAGCGGCAATTTCATTGCAGCAGCAATACCCTCAGTTACCCCAAGATCAGAATCCATGCCTACCCCTTTCACCTCAGCTGAAAAGAAAATCTCAACTGACCCCTAAAGTAATGCGAACCGGATGAATCTCATCAACCACGCACTGACTTACAACCGCCCCTTCACCAAGCGCCGGAACACCCTCGCCGCTCTCTGGAACATCAAGAAAGAAATCCCCGGCCTTCCCGCCAAGGCTTAGCATAAATTTACCCGCAAGCGTGTTAGTCAGCTCGGCAACCGTGTCAAAGACCGTCCCCGCCTCTTCCGGAGCCATCCCCGCATACATCGTATCAGCCAGATCCTGAGCCAACTCCAAAGGCAGCACCAACTCTGCTGACTTAAGTTTTTCGGAATGGATCGCAACCCTGCTCCAGATGATCTCCGTATCCTGCGATATCTGAAAAAGAGAATCATTATTATCAGGCAAAACCTCAGCAAAGGCCATGGTCTCAAGAGTATCGCGCAAAGACTCAAAGAGTTCTTCCTTCAATTCATCTTTATTCAAAGTCTCACTCATCATACTCATACCTCGCAATCAGGAAAAATACCAGACAATGCGTCAGCAACCACAGGAGGACTTATCGGCTTGGACAAAATTCCGGCAACACCAAGAGATGTAAGCTCAGCCCTCTGCTGCTCATTGCCGGCACTGGTCACAACAAGCACCGGTAAACCGTTCAAACGTGGACTGGCTGCAATCCTGCGCATCAACTCAATGCCATTAACACCAGGCATGGTAAGATCCGTCACCAGAAGATCTGCCGGAAGTTCCTTAAGGCGCTCCAGTGCCTCTTCGCCATTTGATGCCTCAACAAACTCAGCATCCGATAAGCCTGTTATTTCCAGGCAGCGCCTGAGAAACATCCTGGCCAGTGCTGAATCGTCAGCGATTACAACTCTTCTCATTTTATTCATCTCCGAACTTTTGGCTCTTAAGTAGCAAAACCGAAAGTAAATTATTCAGCTTCATTGAGTGCCCGTCCAACTTTATCCGCTTCAATGCTAATCATCAAAAGCAACCGGTCAAGATCATCCCGGTCAAGGCTAATAAACTTCTCATAATCAGGAACAAAACTGTAACGCATGGAATCCACCCCGGTGCCGACACCGCTCATCATCGCGACCGTATCTGCAAGATGGACAACATAAGTCAGGACCTGATGCTCCTGCGCCGCCTCCGCCGGCTGATGGTGGTGCGCGATTACTTCGCGGATGGACTTGGGCAATCCCCAGTGTTTACCAAGTAACGCACCGATTTCGCAATGGTCCACCCCAACCACAGCTTTCTCCGCCGAAAGAAAATCATAGCTGTCGTTATTTATCAGGTCAAAAACTTTTTTCAGACGGTCTTCAAGGTGTATCGAAAGAATCGCCTTACCAATATCATGCAAAAGACCGGCAGTGTAAGCAACCCCGCCGCGAACCTTGCCGTCGGTAAATTTTGAAATTTCCCGCGCCGCCAGCGCTGTAAGCAGGCAGTGCGACCAGAGCATCCCCGCTTCCGCATCGTACCCCTTAAGCGGCGCATCATACAAACGTGCCGCACTCGCGCCAAGAGCGATACCAATTACCATCTTATCGCCAAGGTAGCTCACAGCTCCGCCGATAGACTCAACCGGTGAACGCCGAGCAAAAGCTGCGCAATTAGCAATTTTAAGAAGCTGCCCCACAAGCATCGGGTCGCTGCTGACCACATGCACAACCTCTTCCACCGTATGATCAGGATTCTCAAGCACGACAATAAGATCAGAAGCTGTCCTCGACAGAGGAGGAATAACTTTGACTTCTTCTATTATTTTCTGACTTATACTGGACATATAATCTTCCTAAATCTCCCAGTCGTCCCGACCCGGGCTTGATAAAATGACCTGTCCCGTCTCCTGATAAACAGCGACACTCCTGCTGAACCCCCCGCCAACATCCTCTGCAACCGGCCCCAAACCATACTTCCACAAAACTTTTCTGATCGCCAAGGCATTACGCTTGCCGATATTAAAGGTATTATTCGGATCAGCAACATTCGCCCCGCCGGCCAGTTTGACAATAAGTCCAGCGCCCTTTGAGACCATCCCGGCCTGCTTGTTCATGTTGGCAAGTAATGCCGGAATGGCAGTATCGGCAAAATGCCCGGGGCGCTCCTTGGCTCGCTCGGGACTAATCTTCGAGTCCGGCAACGCAACGTGCGCCATGCCGATGCACCTTGTTTTGCGGTCAAGCATGATAACCGCGACACATGAGCCGAGGGCAAGGGTTTTAATCAGGCTTCCGCGAACCACCGAAGCCCCATACTCCCCAACACCTAACATTAAAGTATCAGCCATTAGACATAGCTCCTGACAGTACATTCAAAACATTGGCTGCGATCTTATCAAGCGGTACAAGCCGATGCGCACCTCCACACTCATACGCTTCCTTTGGCATACCAAAAACAACCGAACTCGCTTCATCCTGCGCCATACAGTAAGCACCCGCATCGCGCATAGCTTTCATTCCCGTCGCCCCGTCTCGTCCCATCCCGGTCAGCATCACGCCAACCGCATTACTCCCCACAGACTTGGCAACCGACTGCATCATCACCTCAACAGACGGACAATGTCCGCAGCATAACTCTCCCGGAGCAACCCGCACCCGGTACTCGCCACCGGAACGGAAAACCTCCATATGCTGACCACCCGGGGCAATAAGAACCCGCCCCGTCATTACCTTGTCGCCGTCCTCGGCCTCCTTGACCTGCATCTGGGCCAGAGAATTAAGACGCTCAGAAAACATCCGCGTAAAACCGGCAGGCATATGCTGGACAATAACAATCCCCGGAGTCGCCCGCGGAAACTGGGTTATTACAGCCCGCAGGGCTTCCGTACCGCCAGTTGACGCGCCTATTGCAATTACCTTGTCTGTCGACTCGGCAAGGGCGCTGTACTCCATAACCCGTCCGGAGTTAAACGTCACCTGCCGATTCTTCCAGTGCGAGACATTGGCAGTAGACGCGACCTTGATTTTAGTACGCAGCTGATTCATCATCATCTCAAGACCGTTGGCAATATCAGCCTTTGGCTTTGAGACAAAATCAACCGCACCCGCTTCCATGGCCTCAAGGGTAATTTTTTTTCCTTTTTCTGTCAATGAACTTACCATGACAACCGGCAGAGGATACTGCGGCATCAGCTTGCGTAAGAACTCAACCCCGTCCATCCGCGGCATTTCAACATCCAGAGTCAGCACATCCGGCGCAAGCTCCACAATCTTGTCACGCGCACTATAAGGGTCAGCCGCCGTCCCGACAACCTCAATTCCCGGATCAGCATCAAGGCCGGCCTGAAGAATATTACGCACCAGTGCCGAATCATCAATGATAAGAACTTTTATAACTCTAAAGGGCATTCTATACTTCCTTTCGGTACACTGCCGGTTTTATATAGCGCCATGGGGTTTTATCGCGTCCAAGGGTCTCTGAATGCCCAATAAACAGATAACCACCGGGTTTTGTAATATCAAATAGCTTGTTTACAAGTCTGTCACGCGTTGTCTGGTCAAAGTAGATCATCACATTACGGCAAAAAATGGCATCAAACTGCTTCTTGAAAGGGAACCTATCATTCATCAGATTAAAACGCCTGAAGGTAACTTCATTGATAATATCATCATTGACCTTCCAAAGTCCTGAGCCGACCTGAGTCATGTACCGGCTTTTAAAAATATCAGGAACAAGCTGCACCCTCTCATCCGGGTAGACCCCGCCAAGCGCCGATTTCAGGGCCTTCTCCGAAATATCCGTCGCCAGCAATCCCGCATCCCACTTACTGTAAGCCGAACCAAAATAATCAAGCATCGTCATCATCAGCGTATATGGCTCTTCCCCCGATGAGGCGGCCGCACACCAGATCCGCAAGTCATAATCATTTGCGGCCTTATGGTTCTGGCTGATCTCCGGCAATACCACACTTTTAAAAAAATCAAAGTGTTCCGACTCCCGGAAGAAAAAAGTATGGTTGGTTGATATCCGGTTAACAAGCTCGCTCAGCGCCTGCTGGTTATCAAGGACATACTCGTAATATTCATGGAACGTCGCAAACCCGAGCTGCTTTACCAGTTTCTGCAGCCTTCCGACCACAAGATTCTTCTTCTGCTCAGTCAGGTTAATCCCAAAATGTTTATACACAAGTTTGCGGATATTATCAAACTCACCGTCAGTTATCTGCATCATACCGACAAGTTCTTTTGAAATCTGTCTGTTAATATCCTCAACACTCATCGCTTAAGCTCCCTGGCTTTACGCATCTCCGGGCATGCCGGCGGATACCAATCAGTCTTGCGCACCCCATGAACCTTTGCAATCACAATCTCGCCGGTACTGGTGTTAAAGACAACCTTGCGCGCATGCGGGCCGCCAACATCACGACCGATCACCTCAACCCCCAGCTGCGCCAGTAACTCATCCCCAACACTGATATTTTCTTCACTCAGCCCCTCGATATAAAAGGCAGAATCCTTATTGACAGCCCCGCCGCAAAGATGAGCCTGAAGATTATTCTTATCCGAACCGCTCTCGGTAAAGAGCCGCACCAGAGAAGCAATGGCAGGAGCAGCAAAAACCGCCGTAGACTTCCCGTCCTGCCTGACAGGATGCGTATAAACCCCCATCCCGCCACGCTGAAGTTTTTTATCATAAACCGTAACCGCAACGCCGGAAGCAACTACAGCCGCCAGCAACAATGATTCAAGCGGAACGCAGACATAACCAGGATCAAGAAAATACTTTTTAGCTAATGGAGCGTCTGACAACTATCTATCCCACCTTATTCCGATATCGGACCAAAACCCTGAACAAAAAACAGACAACCGCCCTGCCAATAATTATTTTCACAGAGGCGAAAATAAACTAAAGCACCTACTCAACAGAGACCGCGACTTCCTCAAAATCATTATCCTGCTGAGATTCAGCAACTTCCGCCGCCTTTCTGGCAATCTGCTCCTGTTCTTCTTCTGACAAACCACTGAACTCCTCAGCCATCAAACAGATCGAGTTTATATCAAGGATCAGACTGACCGAGCCGTCACCGAGGATAGTACACCCAGAACACCCTCTGGCCTTGCCGATAAAATCTGAAAGCCCTTTGATAACAGTCTGCTGCTGCCCGACAATCTCATCAATAAAGAGCGCCACCGATACCCCGGAATCCTCAGCAATAACCAGAATACCATCCTCAAGGCAGACAGAATCGCACTTGCGGTTAAAAAGGCGATAAAGGCGGACCACCGGAATCATCTCATCACGCAGACGCAGAAATTCCTGACCGTCAGGTGTTGAAGTAATCAGTTTTCTCGACGGTCGCAGGCTCTCGCGGATTGAAAGCACAGGAATAGTATATTTGGTATCACCAATTCGTACCAGCATACCATCAATAATGGCAAGGGTAAGCGGAATACGCAGAATCATCGTCGAGCCACGCCCCAAAGTACTGCGGATATCAACCCGTCCATTAAGCTTCTCGATATTCTTTTTAACAACATCCATCCCCACACCACGGCCGGAGATATCAGTAATCTTTTCAGCAGTCGAGAACCCCGGCTCAAAGATCATATGGTAGACCCGCTCGTCAGAAAGTTCGCTGCCATCACCCTTGACCAGACCACGCTCAATGGCACGTTTCAGGATTCTCTCACGGTTAAGCCCGCGGCCGTCGTCAGTAATGAGAATCCAAACCTCACCACCCTCATGCCGCCCCTCAAGAGTGATATTGCCAACCTCCGGCTTGCCAGCAGCCAACCTCTCATGCGGCGTCTCAATACCATGGTCGCAGGAGTTTCTGATAATATGCACCAGAGGATCACCGATCTGCTCGATAACCGTTTTATCAACCTCTGTCTCTTCGCCGAGAATGGTCAGTTTTATTTTCTTTTCCGCTTTGTGCGAGAGGTCGTGCACCAGCCGGATCATCTTACGGAAGACGCCAGAAAGCGGGATCATCCGCACCGCCATCGCAACATCCTGAAGCTCATCACAGATCCGGCGCAACTGGTGCTTGGCGCGGTAATAATACTCGTCGTCAATCTCTTCCACCGCCGGACAACGCGTAACCATAGCCTCAGCGATAACCAGCTCCCCAACCAGATTAATCAGCGTATCAAGCTTGTTAAGATCAACCCTGATATCCTGACGCACCGCGCGCCTTGCCCGGTCAGTCGATTTCTGGATTACAGCCTGTTTATCCGCATCTTCAGCCTCAAGAGCAGAAACGCACTGAGCCACCTGCTTATCTGGTTCCTGCTCCACAACCGCAGCAACCGCTGCAACTTCAGCCTTCGGCGGCATCTCAACGTCCTTAACAACCTCAACAGCATCGATCTGCACCGCAGGTTCTGCAACAACCTCAACAACCGCCGCCTCAGCCGGAATATCTTCATTCTCATTCAAAACAGAAGGCGCAGCCACCTCTTCATCAGGCAGCATATCCCCCATAAGCTCAAGATAAACTTCAAGTGAGGTAACCTGTCCGTTACTTCCATTACCGATGGAATTAAGAACATCGCGCAATACGTCAACCAGGCTCAGCAAAATTCCGATATTCCCGGCTGAAGGCGCATTGGTTTTCTCTCGCATGCAATCAAGTGAGGTTTCCATCTTGTGGCTGAGCGTCTCAAGGTCGGCAAAGCCCATAAAACCGCAATTACCCTTGAAACTATGGATATTGCGGAAGGCTTCATTCAATGCCTCATGCTTCTCTGCAACAGAGGATTCGTCATTTTCAAGCACCAGTAATGCCTGCTCGGAAAGGTCTATCTGCTCATTCCCTTCAAGTACAAAACCTTTGCGCATCTCGTCAGTTATCTCAACAAGGCGCACCTCGGGCGCAGGGTCTTCCGGCGATTTTCCACCAGCCGCAGCCGACGACGACTTACCCGGCACAACTTCCTTCTGCGCTGGCGCGGCGGAAGTCGTATTACCAGCAGGTTTGGCGATGGAAACAGCATCTGTCCCGGGATTTACCGTAGTTCCGCTATGTGCGCTAACAAGCCTTGCACACATCTGTCCGGCCTGGTCATCAAAGCCACTGTCATTGCCATTAGCTTCAATTGCGTCAAGCATCTCACGGAAGAGATCAAGCGTCTGGCACAAAAGCTGCGTGACCTCGTGTGAAAATTTGGCTTTACCGCGGCGGATTTTCTCAAGTAGCGTCTCTGCTTCATGCGTCAGGCTGGCAACGGTATTAAGCTGCAAAAAACCGGCACTGCCCTTCATAGAATGAAAGAGCCTGAACACGCCGTTAATAAGCTCCGCATCATCACCGCCCTCATCAGAATCACTCTCCGACAGTTCGATAAGAGCAGGCTCAACTTCATCAAGATAATCTCTTGCTTCCTGGGTGAACCCAAGAATAAGATCCATGTCATTTTCCATAATCCGAAGTTCCTTAACGTATCCGCAATTCACTACTCAGCCTAAAACAGCTCCCCTACTATAATTTGAGCCAAATTTCACTTTTTTTCAAGCCAATAATTCCAACATATAATTTTTTTTTACTAATTGGGTAAGTTATGAGAATATTCAGAAATATTGCCAGACTATAATAATTAATGTTAGGTTACTGTTAACACGACACAATTTGCATAATTTAGTCGCTTTTATTCTTTTCTCCGGCAAAAATTAGTTGTAAAAATCAAATTGCAAATTATACTCTTTGTCTTATGGAAGACCTGATAAAGCAAAACATGAACCAGAATGGCCGCAAGACCGTGACGGCGCTGATTATTACCGGAGCTGTGATCTGGCTGGTGCTGCTCCCGTTTTATGGCGGCGAGCTGATTCACCAATACTATTATATGCCGATTCTGGGAATCATGGCGGCAACTGTCGCCAACACCACCCCTGTTGCTGCCGGGATTGTCTACTTTCCGGTTCTTACCCTGCTTAACATAACTCCGATTGAGGCTATTATCTACACAATGATGATCCAGACCTACGGCATGGGGCTTGGCACGGTGCGCTGGTTTATTGAAGACCGGCGACTGTTTCTCTGGAAGGTCCTTAAAATCAGCGTCTTCTGGGGCTCGCTCGGGGCATACCTCGGTATCAATGTTCTGACAATTGATAACCCCGCAAGCCTGAAGATGACCTTCAATATCGCTTCAATAATCCTGGTTAGCATCATCTTCTACTCCGTTATCCGCAAGCACCGCTACCCAAATACCGATATCCGCATGACCCTGCGCAACAAGATAATCCTCAGCGTTTTCTCGCTGGCAGGCGGTATCTTTGCCGGCTGGCTCGGTTTTGGCGTTGATACCATCTTCTACTTCCTGCTGACTCTGGGTTTCCGCATACAACCGGCAATTGCAATTGTCAGCAGTATCGCCCTGATGACCGGGGTGTCAGCTTTCGGCACAATCACCCATGCCATAATCCATACAGAGCATATGCCCGTAGCGATCTGGTTCTCGGCTCTTCCCGGTGTTACCTTGGGCGGGATATTCCTCGCATCCTATCTTGTAACCCGCGTCACCATGAAAGCCTTCCTTGAGATATTCATTGTCTTTATGGTTGCGGAGTTCTGCGTGATTTCCGCTGCACCTGTTGAATTCAGCTGGGGCTACATTATCCAATTTGCAATTGTCAATGCACTGGTACTCTATCTTGTTTATATCCACATCCGTCTCTTCAGACAGAGCTATGTCGACTTCTGGGTTGAAGAAGAAAAAAAAAACATACACCTCGCAGACGCAGCTGGCGGAGACTCTTCAAAAAACGCCACCTCAGACGAATCCTCCCCAGATTCTTCGCACTAGGCGCGATTGCCTCCTGGGTTATCGCCCTGCCCCACTTTCTTGAGGAATTCACCAACCATCTTTTTTATATGCCGCTTCTGGGGATAATCGCCGCAACAATCGCCAACACCACCCCCGCCGCCGCAGGAATTGTCTACTTCCCGGTGCTGACACAATTAAGCATTACGCCACTAACAACTGTCCGCTTCACCCAGATGATACAGGCTTACGGCATGGGGCTTGGCACGCTCAAATGGTATCTGGTCAATTCCCGTCTCTTTCTCTGGCAGGTTCTCCCTTTGTGTATTGTCTGCGGCGTCTGCGGCACCTTTGCCGGGCTCGTACTCTTCCCCCTGAAAAACCCGGAAATCCTCAAATTCATCTTCAACATCGTCTCGTTTGTACTGGTGCAGTTTGTCTTTGTCGGCCTGCTCTTCAAGCGTGAGTACAACCAGCTCAAAATCAATGACAACTGGTTTAATCTATCACTGCTGGCAGTCGTCTCAATATTCGGCGGGATGATCTCAGGCTGGATTGGTTTTGGCGTAGACACCATGGTCTATTTCATCCTGACGATTTTCTTCCGCGTCAATATAGCTCTAGCCATCATTACCAGCATCTCCCTGATGACCGCCTGCTCAATTGCCGCAACTGTCATCAATTTCAGCCTCTACGATATGAGCGGGGTCACACCTCTCTGGTTCTCAGCACTGCCAGGCGTAACCCTTGCCGGACTATTTCTTGCCTCATACTTTGCAATGAGGCTGGGAACGCGCACAATCCTTCTACTCTTCTCACTCTGCCTGAGTGTGGAATTTTTTATCGCCGTCTGGACGCAGGAAGTAATACCTCTTGGCTTTATTGCCCGTTTTGTCATAACTAATGTCATGCTGATCTACCTGGCTGTAGTACACATGAAGGTCTTCAAATCACATTACCGCGCTATTGATGCGCCACCATGGCGGGGTAAAAGTGAATTTTAATTTTTTCCGCAAATCCGTATTGTTCAACCAACCTCTGCTGCGCAACTGAGTTACACCGGGCAATTTTTTACATCATTAAAAAATCTTTACCGGCGCTGCCACATTCACTTGCAAAACCCGAGAATTAGAAGTATCATAAAGGTGTAAGACATTGGTCTCTGTCATACTCGTGTTGGGCTGGTAGATTTTGAGAACTGTTTCTAATTAATAGAGGGAGCCATAATACCGGTATCATGCGCACCTGCCGCCATGCTGCGGACTTGCGCTCTTATCGTGCGGCGCCCACCTGGATAAACCCGGGTTCCAATAATCCCTCCCACACGGTATTACGGCAGAGACCTTTTTTATACCCATCACAGTAATACATCCACCACCGTTCAAACCCATATCAACACTACAGTTTGCAACTGTGTGAAAATATTTTTAAATTGACAAATTTCTGAAAAAATTATAAACAGATGATAGCGAAACAGATATTTATTTTTATTTACAATTCCAAAGGAGCGATTCCATGTCTAATAAGTTACTATCTCTGGTAGTTCTGGCTGTTTTTTCGGTAAGCACTTATGCGGCCGAGGATGTAGTTATTGAAGCAGAAACCGCAACCCTGACCCCTTCAATGAAAGCAGTTGATGATGCCAAGGCCTCAGGCGGAAAGTATATTACAGCAGAAAGCACCAAGGGTAAGGCTGTGACCGAATTTGATATTGCAGAAGACGGCGACTACGAAATCTGGATCAAGGCAACCGGCCCCAATGGTAACAGCGATTCATTCTTCTTTGTCTTTGACGACGGCGAGAAAATGACCATCGACCTGATGGGCAAGACTGATTTTAAATGGCAGGAAGCAAAAGACAGAACCTCAAAGTCACACGTCGTCAAACTCACCAAGGGAAAACACAAACTGACGA
Organism: bacterium; assembly: GCA_003245715.1. Lineage (GTDB taxonomy): Bacteria > Planctomycetota > SZUA-567 > SZUA-567 > SZUA-567 > SZUA-421. The sequence continues at coordinate 122,344 of QKCJ01000049.1, read as the reverse complement.
TTCTGCCACGTGAGGCCGGAGCCATGCTGGACGTTGTTGTCATTGCCAAACCAGGATTCAAACCGGAAAAATAACCAGATCCTTCACCTCTTTCACACCTCGGCGGAAAACACTCGATGTTTTCCGCTTCTTCATTTATAAAAACACACAACATATTACAAATAAACAACTTACCTAACAAATGCAGCTTTTTTTTATCCTGATAATTGACTATTTTCAAAATTTTTCATTTTTTGTGTAAAGAAAAACCTTGTAAAACCGTTAAAACATATGATAAACTATCTCTGGAGGGGATGATTATATCCTCGTCTGTTGCTATGGATGGGCAACAGTTTCAGGCATGACTGTGAGATCGGCGGTCATCGCTCCCAGGGAAGGGAGAAATATCATGATGCTATCAGCCATCACCGGAATTGGTTCGCCCAATTTCATATCAAATATCACCGAAGCATCCTTCAGGCAGAAGGTTAGCGGTGTTAATGCTGATGTTACCAAACAGCCCCCACTCTTGTCTGATTACGACTCATTCAGCTTCAGCAGTGAAGCCCTGAATATGTTTGACATGCTTGGCAGTGGCGAAGAAGAAGACACCACCTCACTGCTCGGCTCAAAAACTTCGACAAACCCGAGCGACAGTTATGGCTTGTCAGCCGACACCATGCGCCAGCGCGGAATGATGTTCAGTATAGGCGGTGGCCAGCAAAGCAGCCAGCAGGATACAACCATACAGGCAGCTGCCAATAACGGCGGTATTTCAGCAATCAGCGAAAATAAAGAAACTTCTCCGCAGTCGGCTAACACCAACAGAGCCGCTGCGCCTCAAGCTCCCGGAGTTGCCGTTCAAAATCCCGGTGCAGAAGAAAGCCCTGCAGCCGGACAGACTCAGTCTGCCGATGAAACCGATGAGGAAACAGCAACAAAAGAAAGCGAAAAAAACACTGGCGAAGAAGAACTTTCAGACGAAGACAAGAGCCAACTACGTGAACTTAAAAAGCGCGACACCGAAGTCCGCACCCACGAACAGGCGCATCTCGCCGCCTCTGGAGGACACGCAACGTCCGGGGCATCTTACACTTACCAAAAAGGACCTGACGGCCAGAATTACGCAATCGGCGGTGAAGTAAGTATCGACACTTCAGCAGAATCAACACCAGAAGCGACTATCCAGAAGATGGCAACCGTTCAGAAAGCGGCGCTCGCTCCGGCCTCGCCATCAGGACAGGACCGCTCAGTAGCGGCCTCCGCTGCTCAGGCAAAGATGCAAGCCCAGCAGGAACTGGCACAACAACGGGCAAATCCTGAAGAAGACGAACAAAGCACAGATGTCGAGGAAAGTTCTGAGAGTAAAAATGCAGAAAAATCAGAAAATCGTTCTGCCGGTGAGACGGTAAAAGAAGAGGAAAGCAATCAGGAATCAGGCATGCTTGATGTCGAGCAGATGCAGCAGGCCTATGACGCAAGCGGATCTTTCCAGGCCCAGTCCATGGTTGAGCAGATCAATCAAGCAAATCAAACTGCTCCGGTAAGCCAGAACAACATTGAACGTGCGGCGTTAAGCGTAAATCGTCTGGCGGCAATAAGTGCTTATGGTCTGGCAGTCTGATTCAGGATTATCACTACCGGCATTGTCACCCTGAATAAAACGCGACATTAAATATTAAGATATGTGCAAAACAAAAAAAACCTGCCAGAGACCACCGGCAGGTTTTATAATTGAATAATTTAAGACGCGTCAGAATTAATCAGCCCTTGTTTTCATTGAGCCTTGCGACAATCTCGGTGATCTTTTCTTCTGCTTCTTCGGCAGGGATCTGGGCTGTTCCTGCACCGTTATGTCCGCCGCCGCCATATTCCTGAAGCATGCTGCCGATATTAACATTACAGGTTCGGTTAAAGATACTGTGGCCAACCGCAGTAACGACGGTACCATTAAAGCCATGAAAGATTCGAAGCTCGACATTGGCATCCGGGAACATTGTGTAAACCAGAAAACGGTTACCGACAGGCTTCTCGATAAGATCACGGAAGTCGGTAACAATAACCTTACCATCCTGACGGGCGTGCTTCTTGAGGATATCATTAAACTTTTCCTGCTCATGCAGAACCCGGTCAGTACGGCGTTTAACCTCCGGATGCTTGAGAACCTTTTCAAGCGGGAGTTCTTTGATATATTCAACCAGCCAACGGAAGTACTTGCGGAACTCCGGGCCAAGACCTGAACGCGGGTCAAGGGTAAGGCCAAGCAGGATCCAGCCTTCAGGATTCAAAACGTCATCTTTGGTCAGTGTTGCCGAGTCGAGGCGGTCGGTCGCTTCAAGCATGTTCATAAACGGATCAAGCTTGTCGCCATGGGTATCTTTGTAATGATTGTAGATTACGCGCGCGCAACTGGGCGCCATCTCGAAACGTCCCTTGAACTCGGGCATGTCCGCAAGTTTCTTTTCTTCTGAGACGTGATGGTCAAACCAGAGGCCACAGTTGTTAATGTAGGGAAGGTTTATGACAATATCTTCATGATCGGCTTCAACCCTGCCGTCCTGTGCATCTTTAGGGTGAATAAACCTGATTTCCCGGATTTCTTCACAAATACTGATTAATACGCTGCTGGCAAGGCCGTCAAAATCTCCTCGGGTAACAATACGCATTTTCAACCCTTCCTGTAATAGTGCTCGGTTTATATAATGTTACATTCTTAAAAAACTTTGTTGTCTACTTTTATAGTATATGAAATTGAAAAAAAGTAAAACAAAAAAGTTTCATAAATTCACAAAAGATCAATTATGCCTGTTGACATAAAAACATAAAACGCTGTCGCCAGTAAAGCCTAAACTCTCAGCTGTAGAAAAACAGATAGGCAACGTAGCCAGCAAGCCAGGGAGCAACCCCCAAAAATCCTCCAAGCAGCAAAAAGAAGAAATAGCGAAAAAATAGAATTTTATAATACCAGTGCGAACGGTAGATGCCAAAGGCATGGCTTTGTGCCGTCCGGGCAATCCACGCACTATTTACCGGTTTTTCTAGAAAATACTTGACCTCAGTCAGATGGCGGTCGCCGACAACTATCGCTATTTTTTTATGCGAATTGCATTTGACCCAATTTCTGGCAAACTCTGCCATATACGCAGAACGCGGGACAACGCAGAAAAGCAGGTAACTGTCAAAGAGTGCCCGAAGCCTGCACCAGTAACGCATCTCATACTCGACCTGCAGCCTTGTAGGGAGCGAGCCGTCAAGTCCGCGCCGCAGCTCCGGATCAAGGGTATGGTAGGTGATATCATCGATATGCCCCTGCTCGGTTTTTTCATGCCGGCGCAGGATTTCGGTCAGGATATCTTTTAAAGCGACAATAATGAAAACCGGCCAGATCAGCAGAAACCTGAAGCTGAGCATCATCTGCCCCCACCAGCGCAACACACAGAAATCAGGCATCTCCACGACATTTCGCCCCGAGTAAATCCGTCCGAGCATTTTTTCGTAGATGATCGCCTCTTCACCTTTGAGGGAACGGTGTATCATTTTGCGGTAATCATCGCTGCCGGCACCAGTCCAGCCATGGATCACGCCGTAAACGCGGTACTCGACGCCGTCACAAAAGACCGGCAGATAGTCGAGCCTGGAATTTGTTTTGGGTTTGCCATTGAGGTCCATGGCACTGAGCTTTTCATTCACTTCTTTATGCCAAAGCTCAGTAAGCTTGCGGTATGAACGATCTTCTTCAGGAAAATCCTCAATGCTCTCAGCTTCAACTAATTCTTCATACAAATCAGACACGCTCGCCCCCAATGAAATAGTCTGGTAATTATAAAAAATTATACCCCAGAATGAAAACTTTTTATCCGGTTTAGGCGAAATATATAAAAAAAACAAAGCCTGCCCGTAATCACGGCAGGCTTTACATACAAAATCAGAACTATCAGAAGAACAGGTAATTACAGCCCAAGGCGTCCGTTATGGCCGGCGGAAATCGCGGCAATGGCATAAGATAACTTGTACTTTCCTGGCAGCACCTGATACTTTTCAAGCGTGTCAGGTCCGCAGCTTGCCGTTCCAAGACCTCTCTGCATGGCATCAATCAGAACCGTTGTCTCCTGACGCATATTCATGTCATAGGTATGATAGGATCTTGTCAGGTCTTCAGGGGTAAAGTGCTGGGCGCTGAAACCAAACGCCTTGCCCGTTGCCTGAATCTGCAAACCGTTACCGGCGGCGGCAGATTTGAGCGCAAACCAGTCAACCTCTTCCTTGTTACCGTTTTCCTGCGGAACAATGTAAGGATAATACTGCTCGGACACCGTCGAAGAATAATTGCCAAAGTGTGCCGAGTATTTGCGGTCATTATAATTCTCAAACGGCCCCCGGCCAAACCAGTCAAGTTTCTCATATCCGCCGGCAACAGTCATACGAATTCCGATACGCGGCAGATCAATCATCTTCTTGCCAAAGTCAAACTCATGGTCACAGTAAAGAACACCATTTTTTGCAACCAGATATCTGTTTGCGACCTTGAACTCTCCGCTCTTGCAGGTGTAAACAAAATCAGCCGCAAGTTCCACACCCTTTGCGCTCTCCCTGACAACCGACTTCTTCAGCGAGACCTGCAGTTTGTCATAACCGGCGATCATCCAGCGGCCAAGTGCTTTCCATTCACAGGTCCACTGTTCATCCTTGCCTTTAACGCCATCGTTATCAAGCGGACCACGCCAGATATTAAACTCAGGCCCCGCAGTCACGACCTTCTCCCCACCAAGGTCAACAGACCTGATAACGCCCTTTTTCTCATCAAATGAAACCGCAAGCTTACCACACTCGACTTTAGTGCCGGAAACAACCAGTTGCGACTTTGCCATCGCAGGCAACTTGCCATTACCCTTGAATGGAAGAACAAACTGTTCACACGCCACCTCATGCCCCTTGCCACACCAAGGAGTCTTGTCCCTGGTCACAAATGAAACATTGAGACATGCAACCTGTTTTGCCAGCATTGACGGTTCTTTTATAGCGAGTTTTAGTACCTTGCGCCCCTGCGGTTCGATCTTCAGAACAGGAATCTTGCCCGACTGAACCTTCTTGCCATCAACCTCAATACTCCAGCTGCCAACCAGCCAGTCCATGGTAGTGAAAAAGTCTGAATTAAATATTTCAATCTCACCCTTTTTAAGATTTTTGGCTACAACCTTAACCGGCTGTACGATCTTCTTAAATTCCCACATCTGCGGCTTGGGAGTGCGGTCTGGCATAATCATGCCATTACAGCAGAAGTCAACGTCATTTGGGGTATCCCCAAAGTCGCCGCCGTAAGCCCAGAATTCGCGGCCTGTTTTTTCATCAACCTTGCGAATCCCCTGCTCAATCCAGTCCCAGATAAATCCGCCCTGCAACGTCTTGTTGGCATAAATCATGTCCCAGTAATCCTTGAGCGCGCCATTTGAGTTACCCATCGCATGTGAATATTCGCACATAATAAACGGACGTGTTTTATCGCCATTTTTGAGGTAATCCTCAACTGAACCCCGGTACGGATCATCTGGCTTGATATACAAATGAGGATACATCGGGTTGTGCATATCATTTGAGCGCTCACCGCCGGCAATAAACTCATTTCCGCCCTGAGACCAGTTGACTTTTACCGCACCTTCATTGTGAACCAGGCGGCTCGGGTCATAATCACGAAGCCATTTGGCGGCAAAGTCATGATTCTCTCCGTAGCCGGATTCATTACCAAGACTCCAGCCGAAAATGCAGGCGTGGTTCTTGTCACGCAAAACCATGCGTTGAATACGTTCGAAATAAGGCTTGGCCCAACGGTTGTCACGGCACATCAGCCAGAAACTGGCGTGATTCTCGATATTGGCCTCATCAAGCACCATGATGCCATATTCATCACAAAGATCATACCACATCGGATCGTTGGGGTAATGACTGGTACGCACAGCGTTAAAATTAAACTGCTTGAGCAGGTAAATTTCCTTCAACATATTCTCGCGTGAAACAGTCTTGCCTGTATCAGGGTCATGGTCGTGACGATTGACACCCTTAACCAGAACCGGCTTACCGTTAATCAGCATCTGCCCGCCCTTCAGCTCAACACTCTTAAAGCCGATACGGCAGGAAGTAGTTTCAACCAGCTTGCCCTTGACATTATAAAGGCTGACCACAATCGTGTACAGATCCGGAGTCTCCGGCGACCAGCGCTTTACATTCTTTATCTGCGCTGAGAGCTTGCACTCATAATAATCCCTGCGGTATGAAGAACTGATCGTTCCCTTGAGCGGAGTACGCAGAACCTTCTTGCCCCTTGCGTCAAACAATTCAGCCTCAACCCTGAGCGTCTCCCCTCCCCTGACATCTGCATCACGGATAAAATTAATCTTGGTCAGAATATTAAGCTCACCGTCCTTATATTTCCTGTCAAGACCGGCATCAACCTTGACATCTTCAATATATACCCGGTCTGTGCTGTAAAGATTTACGCTACGGTAAAGCCCGGCCATCCACCAGTGGTCCTGATCCTCGACATATGACGCGTCGCTCCAGCGGATACACATGACAGCGAGTGTATTCTTGCCTTTCTTGACCACCTTGGTCAGATCAAACTCCGCAGGCAGGCGGCTGTCCTTGCTCATGCCGACAAACTCGCCGTTAACATAAACATAGTAGCAGCTCTCCCCGCCACCAATCTGAATAACCGTACGCCGGCCATCCCAGCCAGCAGGCAGATCAAATGTCGTGCGGTAAACCCCGGTAGGATTCTTCTCCGGTACAAATGGAGGATTGTTCTCAAACGGCATAACGACATTGGTATAATGTGGAAGATCATCCTCACGCTGCATCGTCCAGTTACCCGGAACCACAATCTTGTCCCACTTGCCGCCGGCCTTTGCCCCGAGGTCACTCTCAGCAACATCGTCCGGGCTGAAATACATCTTAAAGTCCCACTCCCCGTCAAGGCAGATTACCCAGGGAGACTTGGCCGCGTTTATTGCCAGTGCCTGCTTGACAGTTTTAAACGGCGCAAGCGTAGCCCGCATCGGCAGGCGGTTAATCTCGGTAAGCTCGGGGGTTTCCCATGCCTTGGGGAATTTAAAAGATGGCATTTGCAATATCCTCATATTAAGTAATAGTAATTAAAAACCACTTGAAATTAACAAAACAACCAATTCAACGCATCAATTATTATCTTTATACGATATTTTTACTTGCCTGACAATTCTTACCATGGTAATATTTTTATGTAAAATGGTATTTATTATCAGCGAAATATAACAGGTCATAAATTATGCTGCTGCAACTTCCAAATGATATAGGTCATGGCGTGTTTTTCAGGACCCTGGGACCGGGAAATTCCGAGGAACTCCTTGGCGGGGGGTATATGTATAAAAAATACTCTGGCGGCGATCTGGTCAACAATAACAACTGGCATTACGCCTTATGTTATGTGATAAACGGCACAGGGAGCTATCTTGACTCATGGGGAACAGAGCATAAGCTGCGCCCCGGTTCATTTTTCCAGCGTTTTCCTGATTTTATCCATTCAAACTATATTGATGAACCCGATTCATGGCAGGAATGTTTTATCTGCTTCAGCCGACAGTTCTGCGACTCTTTAATTAAAATGGGATTGGTAAACCCTAGGATTCCCTGCGGCTTTTGCGGACTGTCCAACGACATCATCGAGAGCTTCATGCAGATCAGAAGAAAGCTGGAATCCGCCGAGGAGGAAGAACTTGGCGCGGTTCTTCCGCAAATGCTGGCGCTGCATTACCAGATTATCAGCACCTCCAAAAACATGGAAAGCTCGGAAAACATGACCACAGTCTCCCTGGCCTGCCAGATATTGTCCTCAAATATCGAGCAGAAGCTTGATCTGCAACTGCTCTGCCGCAAACAGGGCTGGGGTTATGAAAAATTCCGCAAACTCTTCAAATCCCATACCGGAATATCACCAGCGCAATACCGCATACGCCGCCGTATCGATAAAGCCAGACAGATGCTTATCAGTAACCGCACCCAGACCCTTGAAACAATCGCCGCAGAACTTGGTTACAGCTCGGTCTATGAGTTCAGCTCGCAATTCAAAAAAATCACCGGCCTCTCCCCGGGCAGATTCCGAAACGGCTGATATTCTGCCGGCCATTATGATTCCAGCCAGATAATCGGAATTTCTGCGTGACCTGACAGCCCGCTTTTATATAATTAATCGTCTCAGAGTCTCAAAGGCTCTTGGTCGGATTCATGCTAAAACTTATAAATTATCAGCACTCAGTTATAAAGGTTTATTTAATGCAACACACCATTAAAGCAATCAGTGCCACATTATTTGTCGCGTTTATTCTTCTTTCCGCGCCCCAGATTTTCAGCACTGACAATCCGGCACAGACCGGGATCTGGCAAAGTATTCTTACAAATAAATTTGCGCTGCCGCCACTTGAAAAAGCCCAACGGGTTCAATTATCAAAACAGCAACAGACGGAAAATGCGTTAGCCGGATTTTACCTTAACCAGTTCAACAACAACGATCTTGGCTCGATAAAAGCACTTGAAGAACTATTGACGATCAACCTTGAAAATGAAGAGGGAAGTGTATTTTTTGTCTGGCTGGCTAATTTCTGTTCTGACAATTATGAAGACAGGCGTCTCTTTTCTTTTCTCAAAACACTCGACCTCAGCAATGCCTACGCACTTACTGCCGCCAGAGTCAGAAACTACCTCTGGAATAAGTACAATTACAGTTTTGACTTCCAGATGACTGACAAATTACAGCAGGAAATCGGTGAACTTCCCATGGTTTCCCGGATCGTCGGTCCGTTCTGCTCCAACACAACACAATTTATGGATTCCCCCCTGCCTGTAGAATACACACCAGAACTTTCAGACTATCCAGACACTATCGGCGTACCAGTAAAAATCAATAAGGACCTCAAGCTGCGGCCGCATGGTTATGTTCAGATTTACGGCCACCCAGCCCCGTCAAACTCCAACCCGGTTTATTACCTGCAGTTCACTATCAACTCAGACACCGAACAGGACTGCCTGATATGGCTTGGCAACAGCTACAGAATCAAGGTCTGGCTCAACACCCTGCCAATCATCAAGATCGACAACAATGACGAAGACAGAAAGATCGGGATCAACCGGTATCTGATAAAGCTTCGGAAAGGACGGAATCTGCTGCTGGTCAAGACTAACTCTGTGAACTCGGATATCGGCCTGCGTTCTGCGGATTACTCCCCGCTTAAAGGGGTTACGGTTCTTCCCTTCAAGCAGGAAGACTGGAAGGAAGCGGCCTGCAACCCGGTTGCCGGTGTACTGTATTCAAAGCAAATCAAGTTCGCCGGAAAAGACTTGCCTGATGACGCGACTGTTACCGCAAAAATTATCGCCGCTACACGTTTCATGCAGTATGACCTCTGGGACGAGGCGGAACAGGTCTGGAGCAAACTGGCTCAGGATTACCCGAAAAGTTCCCTGATAAATAGCCTCTACGGCAATTTCCTTAAATCAATGGGAAGGTACGAATACACCGGTAAACTCTGTCCGAAATATCTGCAGAAAGCGCTTGAGATTTATCCGGAGAATACAATTGCCGCCGTTTCTCTCGCCTCGATATTCATCGAGAACAAACAGGAGCAGCAGGTTCTGGAACTGCTTGAGCCGATCAATGAAAAGCTCAAGGCCGGGGGCAGACAAAATGCCGACATTTGCTGGCAACTGGCAAAGGTCTATCTGAATAAAAAGTGGACCGCCCTCGCAGCAGAAAGCTTTGCCGACTACATACGCCTTGAGCCGGAGGCGACCCAGAACTATCTGAAATTCCTGCAGGATACCGACCGTATTGAAGAGCGCAACAAGCTGCTTGAATCAAAACTCAACGATCCTCTCTTCTGCACGCACTGCAAACTCGATTACTACCTCAAAAATAATGATTTCGCCAAAGCCAGAGAAATTTTCAAACTCATCCGGCAACGTAACGGCGGCAACCCTGACGATTTTATTCACAATGAGCTGCGCATTTACAATACACAGGAAAACAAGGAAAAAGTTATTTCATGTCTGGAAAAACTGGCAGTGATCGAACCTTATGATCCTTATTATTGTGACTCAATCGCCAAATTCAAACTTGAGGCAAATGACAAAAAATCTGCCCTTGAGAACTTCAGAAAAGCCTTTGCCATTACAGTCTTCAACAAAGAAACAAACTTCAAACTCCTAAAACGCATCAACGATCTTCAGGGAATAGAATCACCCGTTTTTGCCAATGACATCAAATTGAGTTCAACCAAACATAAAGACATTAAAAAACCCGAGAACTCACGGGCCAGCTACTCAACCGTCATCAGATTAAAGACTATGCAACTCCTGCCAGGACAGAAGACCGACACCTTCGAGCATAACGCCATCAAGGTCTTTGACAAAGAGGGCATCAGCGGCTTATCCGAAATCTCGATCCCATCTGAGGCGCAGATTATCCTCTGTCAGACCGTTGCGCCAGACGGCAGCGTCTTCATCCCTGACTCAACCGAAAACCTTGACCTTGGCAAGGCCATGAGCATGTACAATGTCAATATCGACTCTGTACTTGATTACTCTCTACGCGTGCAGGATGGCAATTATCCAAGCAAGGTAATCAGCGACAGCTTCTACTTTCAGGACTTTGATTCCGATGTACAACACTCGCAATATTCGCTGATACTCCCCCGCGGCGCCCTTACCCGTACAGACATCAAGACCTTCCCCGAGGACTTTCAGCCCGAGATAAGAGAAGATGGTGACAATATCATTCTTACATGGAAAGCAGCCAATGAAAAAGGGAAAATTCAGGAGCCGATGCTGTCTTCGCTGGAACCTGTGCGCAGATCAGTCCGGGTTACAATTTATCCGACCTTCGACTGGGGCTACACCTTCACCGAGCCCTGCAACGCAAAAAAATACACCTTCGCCCCGTTGACGGCCAAGGCCAGGGAAATAACCGCAAAAGCCCGGACGATTAAAGAAAAGACCAGGCTTATCTATGACTGGGTAACCCAAAACATTACCCCGCCCGCCGAGAATAATGACGATGCCCTGCGAAAGAATACAGCCAGAAACTGCTTTATGATGCGCTCGGGAAATGAGGATGCCAAGCTCAACCTGATGCAGCAGATGCTCTTTGCTGCCGGTGTCGAATCCTATAGATGCAGCCCCAATTACCTGCTTAATGACCCGACCTATCTCAAAACCCGGGGTAAAATAGCGGCGAATTTTTACGGCCAGAAAATGCTCAAAATAAAAGGCGAAAAAATCCCGGATAACTTCTGGGGGACAATACGCAATGAGCCTAAATTCTATGAGTTCACCGATCTTGAAAAAGGAACCATCGGCATTTCAACAAGAACCATTTCCAATAAAGGAGTCGAGCTTGATTCTGTCTATCCACAACATGACAGCTCTGTAGCAACGACAGAGCATAATTATAAAATCAACCCAGACAAAAGCGCAAGCGTTGAGCAGACAATATATGTCTTCGGCTCGTTTGGCGGCTCGCTGCGTCAGGAACTGGAAAACCCCGACAGCGCAAAAAAACTCGCTTTCGGTATCGCCAGTAGCGTATTCCCCCGCATCACCGATACCAAAATCACCTACCCAAAAGCAAATGAACTCACCGCCAGTGACAGACCAGACTATATATATTTCACAATAAAAGGAAGAATCAAGGATTTCTGTACACCCGCCGCCAACGGACTGAGCATAAAACCAGACCTCTTCCCCCTCAAGTCAATGACAACCCCATTGCCCCGGCTTAACAATATGCAGATCTCCTCCGATAAAATCTTCAAAAATGTATTGTCTTATACCGCACCCGAGGGCTGGAACTTCTCTACACTGCCCCAGGATATCTTTATTGAATCCGATTTCGGGGTATTCTCAATGGATTATAACCTGACAGGAAATACCCTTACACTATGCGCATACTGCATTATACCCGCTCAAATTATAAAAGCCAAAGACTGCAAAAAGTTTAATGAGTTCATTGATAAAGCATCTGTCCAACAGGACAAAAGTCTCAATATTCTCAGATCACCAAACACACTGCTTAAACCTCGGGAAAGTGACAGCGGATCGGCCAAGGAATTTGTTATTCCCTTTGAATTCAAGGTGTTAAGTCTTCCTGAGAATGTAAAAAAGCTCATAAAATAACCTATTATGCACCATGTATATGCAAATAATGGATGTCTTAAATACTCCCTGCTGTTGACTTTCGGCGCAGGGGGAGTATATATGATTTTCTTTTACTACTGGTACCGTGAAAACCGATGAAAATAATAGTCAGAACTCCGAATTGGCTGGGCGATTGCATCATGGCTCTGCCGGTATTCAGGGAGTTGAAAAAAGCTTACCCTTCCGCGCATATTGCCGCTGCCTGCCGCTCTAATCTGCAGGATTGTTTCTGTGCTTCACCTGATATTGATGAAGTAATAACTGTTCCGCCGTCTGGTGGAGGAATTGAAGGCTTCAAGAAGCTTTACCAATCCGCACTGGCTCTGCGCGAAGAGGAATTTAACGCCGGCGTACTTCTGACCAACAGTTTCAGCTCGGCTCTGTGGCTATGGCTTACCAAGATCAACAAGCGTATCGGCTTTGCCCGGGATCTGCGTTCACTGCTGCTTAATTGCCCTTTCAAGGTCACTGAAGATATCGCTGCCGCACACCAGGGTCAATACTATCTGCAACTTCTTAACTGCTTTGGCGTTGAAGCAAATATGAGCAATCCGGTATTATTTGTCCCGGAAAAGGGACAGCAAGAGGCGCAGGCTGCCTTGCAAAGTCTGGGAATACCTGAAAGCGGAAAATACGCTGTTATCGCTCCTTTCAGCGCTTATGGTCCGGTCAAGGACTGGCCTAAAGAGTATTATGCTGATATTGCTGCCATGATTACAAAAAAGACCGGGATGCAAGTACTGATAACCGGTACTCCGGCTCAGAAAGCAGAATGCCAGAGTATTGCAGAGGGCATTGACGGAGTATTTCCGGCGGCCGGCCTTACAGGTCTGAGCGGATTTCTAGGACTTCTTAAGAATGCGGATTTATTTGTCGGAGGTGACTCAGGCGGGGCGCACTCAGCAGCAGCGCTGAATATCCCGACTGTCTCAATCTTCGGTATTACCGAACCTTCACGCACTAGGGCTCTGGGAGAGAAAGTCGCCATTATAGGAAAGGGCGGCATGCAAACGCCCAACCTCCGTGACCCGAAGGTTGCCAGAATGGCCAGAGAAGCCCTTGAAAGCATCGCACCGGAAGAAGTTTTCCTGGCAGCCATGGAGCTGGTGAGCAACCTGTAATTGCCCTATTTTCGACCTGCTAACGAAAATCAACCATTTCAGTGTCATTTTTTACTAAAGTCATTTCAACCAAGGCCGATAACTTTTACATAAGAGAACTTTTCTCGGACAGATAAGGAGAAACTTATGGTCACTATCTGCTGCGTCTGCAACAAGACCAAGACTGATTATGGCTGGCAAGACAAAAACATCTCTAACGATGAACTACACTCACACGGCTACTGTCCAAAGTGTGCGGAAAAAGCACTCGAAGAAATCCGCCTGCACCGACGCGAAACAGTTCTCACCAGTATGTAAGCGTGGATCGCAATATAATTATCCAGACGAAAGATAACTTGACAAAAACCAGCTGAACGCCAATAATTGATATCTCCAAAATACGTCAACGGGGAATTATCAATTATGAAAAAAGAACTGCGACAATCCATCTTTCTGCTACTCTTGACAGCAATTCTTGGCCTCGCCTGCAACTGCCCGGCACAAGAAACAGCCACCTCCGCAGATAAAGACAAAACGGAAAAATCATCCGCCACTGAAGAAACAATCAATGAGGATAAATCCTCAGAGAAAAATAACAGTGTTTCCTGGGAAGGGAAAACTGTTATCATTCCTGTTACTGGCGTTATCGGCCCGGAAAGTTTTGGCGGAGCTGAAGAAAAAATTATCGCAGCAATCAACAACGCCTCCGGCAAAGCCAGACTGATCGTCATGGAGATCAACAGCCCCGGCGGGGTTGTCGACAGCTGCGATAAAATCTGTGAAGCAATCCTGCACAGCAAGACCCCGGTCTACGCGCTGGTTATCCGCAAAGCCATCAGCGGCGGGGCAATGGTCGCTACAGCCTGCAAAGAAATCTATATGATCAAGGGCAGCCGGATGGGTGACATCCAGCCGATGATGATGATTCCGGGCGCCAAAATTGATGAACGAACCGGCGAAAAAATCGAGGCCGATGTCAGGGCGATAATGGCCTCAAACGCCAGCCATAACGGCTACTCAAAGGTGCTGCTTGAAGCAATGGTCACCCGCAGTTTTCAGATCTATGAAGTAAAGTTCACGGACGGCAAACGCGAATTCCTAAAACAGGAACAGTATGACCTGCTCAAGAAAAACATGGAGCAGGGAATCGACAAACGCACCTTCGCCCAGCCGCCGCGAATTGTTGTGACCTCAGGCAAGCTGCTCTCACTTGAAGCGCAGGACGCGCACTATTACGGACTGGCCAAAAAAGTAGTCGAGGACAAGGAACATTTTCTAAAAGACCTCGCCATCAACGAATCGGACATTATCAACGTCGCGATTGCCGAGGGCAAATTTGATGCGATGAGGATACTGAAGTTTGATAAAATCGGGCTCAGCAACTGGCTTATCATGCTGCTTGTCATCTGCCTTCTTGCCGGTATCGCCGGAACACTCACCGAGTTGAGTATCCCCGGCTTTGGCCTGCCCGGGGCTATCGGCATTATCGGGTTCAGTTCCTTCTTCTACATACTGATGATGCACAACCGGGCGACCTTCTTTGAGATCGGACTCTTTGTTGTCGGCATCGCCTTTCTGATAATCGAGATCGTCGTGCTGCCGGGCTTTGGCTTTGCGGGGATCACCGGAATTATCTGTCTGGTGGCAGGGCTGGCGCTGTCAATGCTTCCAGACTTACAGTCAAGTTACATGCAAGAACATTTCTGGGATGAAACTATTTCCGTACTTGGCGTCACCTTCGCTTTTATTCTGATCGGCCTGATAGTTCTGATGTATATTCTTGAGAAGGGGGACAAGATTCCTCTGCTTAAGGCACTCTTTCTGCCTGAGAAGCTTCCAGCGGGACGCGAAGCCTTAAAGGAAGGGATCAGCGAGGATGAGCAGGACCGGCGGGAGAATCCTGATGTGCGCACCAAGTATCTTAATGAATGCGGCGTTACTGCAACCATGCTGCGCCCAAGCGGCAAGGTCAAGCTTGACAGCGGTGAAATTATCGACGTTGTCAGTGAAGGCAAAATTATTGATGTGGGTGAGCGGGTCAAGGTCATTTCAACCAGCATGAACCATATACTTGTACGCAGAATTTCTGAATAATTCAGCTCAGGTAAAGGCAGGTATTATGACTTTGGATGATAACGGCGAAGCTTTTTTTCAGGCAGTCATGCTGCGCCAGACATATTTCAGGGATAACCTTATAAAAGTCCGCTCCTGCCCTGAGCGGGAAGCGACCCACAGCCTCAGCACCTCGCTAAAACGGCTTCTGGTCCTTGATGACTTCTTCAGAAAATGTTTCCGAACGCACCTTGTCGATGACAAGGCCGTACCGCCGCTGAAGAAATTCCGCAAGACGCTCTCATACCTGCGTGACTCTCAGGAGTTATCCAGCAAGCTCAGAAATCTTGAGACGCAGAATGATTTTTGCCGCGCGCTGTTAAAATCAATTTCAAAGGAAAGCCGCAGGCAGCAGAAAAAATTGCGCCGTGAGATCAAACAACTGAAAAAATACAAACCGGGAAAACTTGTCTGTGAGAAAAAAATGCGTGCGCTTTATTCAGAGGTGAATATCTCCGATCTGAACCGTCTTCCGCTTTTATTGTTCAACCATGCAAACGAAATTTATCAAGAGGCAATAACCGACAAAGATGACAAGGCGCTGCACAAACTGCGGGTGCGTTATAAGGGTCTGCGCTACTGTTGCGAATTTATTTCCGATTTCTCAAAGACTTATCCGCAAGAGACGCTCAAGAAATTAAAGCTCATACAAACCGAACTCGGACAGGCGCATGACTGGCTGGTCATGCTTGATAAAGCCAGGGATTTAAAGCCGGCAAAAATGGCTGAAGCCAGAAAAGAGTTTATCAAAAACATTAAAACGAAACTTTCTATCAATAACAAAAAAGCACGGGCACTAGTTCAGGCGAAATGGGCTGAACTCGAAAAAATCGCCAGAGCAAGCACAGCAGACAGATATGAGTCTTTAAAATAATAATTATCTGACGGGGTTTTGGTTTACTTCATTTGGTAATAACATATAATTATTTTTTCAACGGGGAATATTCAAAAATAAGGAGAAATTATGCCACTTGCCGCTATTGCCGGATTATCAACAGTCGTAGTAGTTCTAATCGTAATTGCACTGCTCTTTGTACTCGGACTCTTTGGCAAATTCGCCAGCCTTTATATTCAGGCGCTCTCCAGTGGTGTCCATATCGGTATCTTTTCACTCTTTGCCATGACACTGCGTAAAGTCAACCCCGGGGTCATTGTAAACTCGATGATTATGTCGCACAAAGCCAATGTCAAGCTTGACCGCGAGTTTCTGGAAAGCCACTACCTTGCACGCGGTAATGTGCCGGTTCTGACGCAGGCGCTAATTACCAGTGAACAGGCCGGTATCAAGATCAGACCTGAAGCCTTGGGTGCGCACCTTCTGGCCGGTGGTGACGTCAAGCATGTTGTCCGCGCTCTGATTGCCGCGCGCAAAGCCCATATCGACCTGAGCTTTGACATGGCCTGTTCAATTGACCTTGCCGGACGTGACATTGTTGAGGCGGTAAACACCTCGGTTGACCCGCGAGTTATCGACTGCCCGCGTGCCGCTGGTGACAAGCTGACCCTTGACGCTGTCGCGCAGGACGGTATCCAGCTCAAGGCCAAAGCCCGTGTTACGGTGCGAACCTGTATCGAGCGTCTGGTTGGTGGTGCTACCGACGAAACAATTATCGCCCGCGTTGGTGAGGGTATTGTGTCTGCTATCGGTTCATCCCAGAGCTACACCTCAGTGCTTGAAAATCCTGACCGTATTTCAAAAGCCGTGCTGGCCAAGGGGCTTGATGCGGGGACAGCTTTTGAAATTCTTTCAATTGATATTGCTGACGTTGACGTGGGTAACAACGTCGGAGCGAAACTTGATATTGAGCGCGCTAACGCCCGTAAACAGGTGGCGCAGGCTGATGCGGAAAAACGTGCGGCCGAAGCCCGTGCGGCGCAGGCGGAACAGGAAGCGCGAATCTCCGAGATGCGGGCAAAAGTTGTCGAAGCCGAGGCGCAGATTCCCATGGCCATGGCAGAGGCCTTCCGCAGCGGCAACCTTGGAATCATGGACTACTACAAGATGCAGAATATCAAGGCCGACACGCAGATGCGCGATTCTATCAGCGGGACTGACAAGGAGCAATAATGGGCGTCCAACACAAAGACCGCAGCTTTGGTGAATTCCTCCGTCAACTCTCTGAGGTTGCCGAGAATGCTTTTTCGCCTGAAGAGCATCCGCGCAGCGGAAAAACGGCACAGGAAATCTGTGCTTCATATTCGCGTCCTAATGTTTCTGCAAACAAAATAATCTCAGAGCAACTCGATGAAACGGAAATCCGTCAGGAAAAACTGCGCCAGAAAAAGCAGCAACAGCATCTTGAAAAAATTAGCCGCGAAAAGCTTGAAGCAGAAAAAGCCGAACAGGCAAAAAAGGAAAAACTCAAAACTGTTGCCAAAGGCGGGAATAATCGCTATACTAACTTCCTGAAGAAGAATAAACACAATGTTCAGGATGCGATTGTTCTAGCCGAGATCCTCGGTCCGCCGCGAGCTTTTCGAGGTTTTGATTACTGATGCGCTACACCGATACAATTACTGAAACTTACCAATTCAAGGCGGATACTTCCGGTATTCGCCTTGATCTGTTTCTGTCAGCTCAAACACCAGACATCTCCCGCAGCTTTATCCGCAAACTTATTGACGACGATCATGTCACGATAAACGGCAATAAAACCAAAGCTTCGCGCAAGGTAAAAGCCGGCGAAGAAATAACCCTCAATATCCCCGAACTTGTTGAGATGTCCGCCGAACCTGAAGATATCGCCCTTGACGTCTTATATGAAGACAGCGAAATTATTGTACTCAACAAACAGTCCGGACTCGTTGTCCATCCATCACCTGGCCATGAAAAGGGCACACTCGTAAACGCCCTGCTCCACCACTGCAACGATCTTTCAGGCATTGGCGGGGAACTGCGCCCGGGTATAGTCCACCGCCTTGACCGTGACACCAGCGGCTGTATTGTCTGCGCCAAGAGCAACACTGCTCATCAAAACCTTGTTGAACAATTCGCGTCCCGCACAACTGAGAAGCATTACATCGCCCTCTCGCACGGTAGACCCTTCAAACCTAATATCAAGGTTGAGGGCAATATCGGCCGCAGCAACAATGACCGCAAAAAAATGACGTTAATGGATAACGGTGGACGCTACTCGCTGACCTACTTCACGCTGTTGGCAGGCAATGATAATTTTTCAGTCTTTGACTGTGACATAAAGACCGGACGGACGCACCAGATACGTGTTCACCTGAAATCCATTGGCTGCCCGATTATCTGCGATGCGGAGTACGGCAGGGAAAACAGCCTCAGCTTTGGTGAACTTAACGGCAAAAAGTCTGACCATAACCAGGTAATTACCCGTCAGGCTTTACACGCGCACACGCTCACTATCGACCACCCTGATAGCGGAGAACGAATAACCTTTCACGCACCTCTTGCGCAGGATATAATCGCCGCGATCGCTGCTACAGGTCTGCAATTGCCGGAAAACTTTTCGGTCTGAGAAAAAGTATTTTAGCAATCACTCGGCGGCAGGGATACAAAAACTCACAGCCTTCGGCAGCACCTTAAACGCGGCAGGAGTCTCACCACCGCAGTCACCATCAAGCTGCGTCGCGATCGCCGACTTTGAATGAACGGTAATAGCCGAGCCTTTTAGAATCGGATGAGAATCAGAATCGGCCAAAGTTTTAAAGAAAGTTACAACACCAAGCTTCAGTAGTGAGAGCCAGCTTCTGCCCCGGAAGCAACAGACCTCAAACAAGCCGTCATCCACCTCAGCGTCGTTGAAGAAACCAAACGGCCCGCCATATTGACGCATATTACCCACAACCACAAACGTCGCATCATCACAGACCGTCTGCCCGTCGACGACAACTTCAAGTCTAGGGAAGGAATAAGTAAAAAGCTCTTTGAGAAACGGGACAACATAACTGAGCATGGTAATGCCTGCCGCGCCACGTTTTTTACTGACTTCACGCACAATATTGGCATCAAACCCGACCCCCGCACACATCACAAAGCGCCGGTTACCAACAATACCAAGATCAATCTTTTTCACCGGTGAGTCTTTGATTAGAAGCGCAAGCTTGCGAAAATCCGTTGGAAGCCCCAACTCTTTTGAAACCACATTGGCCGTCCCGGCCGCAACCGGAAGAAGCGGGATTTCACTGCGACTGTCTGCAAGGCCGTTTATTATTTCGTTGATCGTACCGTCGCCGCCAATACCGGCAACCACATCAAAACCCTCAAGTGAAAACGCGGCTATTTCCCGGGCATGATCGGGGCGGTCTGTCTGAAACAGGGTATAATTGACCTGAAAACTATCAAGGTGGGCGCACAACTCTTTGGCTACAGCCATGCCATTAGCCCTGCCGGCAGCAGGGTTGAGGATAATTGCGGCGTTCTTCCTGCTCTCAGAAATCTGCAGGGTTTCTTTTACTGTGCCAGCTTTCATATTTGTTCTCACGCCAGGCAGCCAGCTCTCCACCACGGATGTGGTGAATCCTGGCTACTTTAAGAATTGTGATCGCATCCAGAACCGCCAGATCCAGATCGTCATTTATCACCAGATGGTCGTACTCCTCAAGACTTTCGATCTCTTTTTCAGCAATGGAAAGTCTGGCCTCGACATCCTCTTTCGACTCGGTACCGCGCTTGCTCAGACGATGGCGGAGAATTTCATCACTTGGAGGAAGGACAAAAATACGCAGGCAGGAAGGATAGTCACGCTTTATTGCTTTACCGCCATTAACATCAACAACCAGCAGAACAACCTTTTTTCTTACCAGCAGAGAATCAAGCACAGAGCGCGGAGTGCCATAGTAATTATTGTTAAACACATTATGCTCAACAAACTCATTCTCGGAAAGGCCATCGATAAATTGATCGCGCGGCATGAATATATAGTCCCGTCCATCACGTTCACCAGGTCTGGGCGCGCGGGTAGTCGCTGTGATAACCCGACAAACCTCACCGTTTGAACGCTTAATCATCTCCTCAGCAATAGAACTTTTACCACTGCCTGCCGGGCCTGAAAGAACAACAAGTAGACCTCTTTTATCCATGTTCGACCTTACTTCGATTTATTTATTATTGTGTTTATAATTTATCCAAACCAGTGATACAGCGGCATCAAAGCACAGACAACCGCCAGAATTACCGCGACCAATGCCAGAGTCAGCAACGGCTTCCAACCCAGCGCCGGAAACTGCCTGAGCGTCACCTCTTCACCCGGACAACCGGGAAGCACAAGCATCAGAACCTGCCCCAGAGCAAACATCACAAGCCCAAAGGAAAAAGATGCCAGAAAAACACATAATGATTCAAAAAGCATTCCTACTCCAGATTCGCCGACTGCTCTTTAATCTTCTCAACAGCCATTTTCGCTTCGACAGCCTGGCGGGTTATCTCAACATCATTAGCTTTGCTCGCTGTAGTGTTAACCTCACGCAACATCTCCTGACCGAGAAACTCGAGCTTTTTACCAATCTCGCCACCGCTGTTAATCGCAGCACGGAACTGCTCAACATGAGAGGTAAGCCTGTCCATCTCTTCGTTGATGTCAACCCTGTCAGCAAAGAACACCAGCTCACGCTCAAGCGCCTGCTCATCGGCACTGCGCACAACCTCAAGTTCGGCAAGGCGGTCTCTGAGCTTCTTGCGCTGGCGCTCAACGACTTCCGGCGCACGCGCAGTCGCTGCAATACGGAAATCCTCAACCGGCTGAACAATCTCAAGCAGCCGCTCCGCCGTGGCACGCCCCTCATCAGAACGCATCTGCTCCATCTGCTCAAGCGCAACAGCAGTCGCCTTCTCAAGGAGTAACCACTCACTCTCATCAACCAACTCAGTAACACCAGTCTCAAAAAGCCCCGGAATATGGACAAGGTCACTAGCCATCACCTCCCCCGAAAGATTCAGCTTTGCCGCCAGATGGCGTATTGTTTCAACAGCAGACGTTGCAAGCTCTTCAAGCATCGGAGCCTGTTCAAGCGAGAACTTGCGCATGACGGTAACATTTATATCAATAGCCCCCCGGGAAAGCCTCGCACTGACCTGATCGCGCAGATTTTTCTCAAACGGCCCCAAACCGGGACGGCTGCGGACATTAATCTTCTGCCCCCGGTGATTGACTGACTTGATATCAATACGAACTGAAGAATTTTCATTCTCAGCATCACCACAGCCAAACCCCGTCATACTCATTATCGCGCTCATATAGTACCTGCCGTATTTTTTATGGTTTAATTAGCACCGGAATCACCCGACTCCGGAGTCCCTTCTTGCTCTTGTTGCTCATCGGCGCTGCTTTGAGACATCCTTGCCTGCTTCATCTGGCGATCTTTTTCGCGTAAGACCTCAAGCGTAGGCAGATCGGTAGCAACTTTCTTGCCCTTGGGTGGGCGGCACATATTCGCAACCTTACGCGCAGTGATCTCGTGAAACTCCTTCTCACGCAGAACCTCAACAACCTTGGTCGGCAACATCGGATTGCACGTCAAAGCAATATCACGTGCGCTTTCATACTCTTTCCAGAAAATCGCTTCATTGACCGCATCCCCCTCGGAAGACGCATCATCAATGGCGTTTGTCAGCCAGGTTATCAGTCCCTGCATCTGCTCAATCTGCTGCGCGGAAAGCTGGCCGCTGTGTACGCCCTTATCAAGCATGGTCTTGGTTGCCTGCCGCCGTTTCATCGCCAGAGTAAAGATACTGCGCACATACCCGTAAGCTTCGTCTAGATCACCTGTACGGCGGAAAAGATCAAGCAGCAAAAACATCAGGGTAATCTCTTTTTTAATGTCATCATCCTTGCCGCTCTGATTAAGCAGATCGACATAATATACAGACGCAGAACGTAATGCGTCGTTCTCATTGAGCGGCATCTCAGGCCAGATATATTTCAGGGCATTAAGAAAATCACCAAAGGAAAGATACTGACCCGGCGTAAAACTTCCGTCAGACCCCAGAGTCGCCCTCTCACGGTAAAGCCAGGCAAGACGCAGAAAAAAACGGGAAGCCTTATGCGGCATCCGGTTATTGGTTGTAAGAAATGATTCCTGGATATAACAGGCCAGAAGATGGCTCAGAATCGCCTGCTCAGTTACAATCAGCTCGCGGGTAATGTCAATTTCATTGCCAACCTTTGCCTGAAAGCCCTCAGTATCCTTGCCGGCTTTTAAGATCTTTTCCGCGATAAAATCCAGACGTCCCTTCCACATCGGGTCAATCTTGCCGCGAAAGACATCGTTCTCATCAGCAAAATGGCAAAACGGACAATACCAAATATAATAATTCTCGGGACGAATGTGGTTATACTGCTCATCAACCCATTTGTAGGTCTGGACATGATGGTCTTTTTCAATATCAACAGGCTGGTAAAACTTACTCTTTACGTAGCGCTGAACAATTTCCTTCTCACAAACAGGACAGTTGACCTTTACGGCGACGTATGGACTATTTTTAAGGTTATCAGCCATAAAATCAACTCCTCAGAGAATAACGTCAGGATATCTGCCACAACAGACCTATTTGGCAGCCGGTGCCGCCTCCTGTTTTTTATCAGTACCAGAAGCATTTTCAGCAGGCTTTGCTTCGGTTGCGGCAGCATTTTCCGTGGCGGCAGGTTTCTCACCTTCAGCCTTCTCAACAGCCTTGACCGCGTCCTCAGCTTTCTGAGCCGGAGACTCAACAGCAGGAATATCCGGAGTCAGACCAGGAGCAAGCTCAACACTGCTCTGACGGTTAATATAAACATTAAGCCCCAAGATCAGCGCAACAAAGCCGACAAAGAGATAAACCGTGATCTTTCGCATCGGGTTTTTTGCCCCCATGACACTATCAGTCATCGCGCCGCTCATCGCAGCAAGACCACCGCCCTTGCCTTCCTGAAGAAGGATAACAGCGATAAGCAGAAAAGCAAAAACAAAGAATAAGACGCCCAGAAGGTAAATCACTTGTAAACTCCATATATAGCAAGACAATACGGGATATAAATAAAACAGTAGTGACGCCGGTTTCAGCGTCACTACTGGAATTTTACCTAAAATCACTCAGCAGGCAAGGGAAAATATAACTATGCCTTAAATTTAACGAGTGCAGCGAATGAATCTGGCTTGAGGGCAGCGCCGCCAACCAGTGCGCCGTCAACGTCTGCACAAGCCATCAGTTCCTTGACGTTGTCAGGCTTAACTGAACCACCGTACTGAATACGGGTAGCTTCAGCAACAACTTCACCGAACATGTCCTTGAGGACTGAACGGGCAAAAGCGTGGATTTCCTGAGCCTGAGCTGGTGTTGCGGTTTCGCCTGTACCAATCGCCCATACCGGCTCATAAGCGATAACAACGTTCTTCATCTGCTCAGCGCTGAGACCTTCAAGACCGCCAACGATGTGATCTTTTACAACGTCGTTAGCCTTGCCAGCCTTGCGTTCTTCAAGCATTTCGCCAACACAGACAATAGCCTGCAGTCCGGCAGCAAGAGCAGCCTTGACCTTCTTGTTAACAGTCTCGTTTGTTTCACCGAAGAACTGACGGCGTTCTGAGTGGCCGATGATAACAAATGAGCAGCCAGCGTCCTTAATCATTGAAGGAGCAACTTCACCGGTGAAAGCGCCTGACTCTTCCCAGTAGCAGTCTTCAGCGCCTGATGCGATGTTAGTGCCCTTGCAAGCGTCTGAAAGAGCTGAAAGACAGGTGAAAGGTGCGCCGATACCGACTTCAACGTCGTTAATTCCAGCGATCTCACCCTTGAGGGTATTTACAAAATCAACAGCTTCAGCAATAGTCTTGTTGAGCTTCCAGTTACCGCAGATGTAAGGTTTTCTCACAATATTCTCCTGTTAAATAAAATCACCAAAAAGCAAAACTGATTTGTTTTTTATATTTCGAGAAAATTATAGCTAATTAAAGATGGTTGTCCAGAACTAGAGCCGAAAATTAATACCATTTTGTCGAAAAATCAGCTAAAGAAATATTTGCGGTATTTATAAATCATTAGGATTGATATAACAACAATAGCAACAAGACTATACGTATTACCATAAAGAACCAGCGCCGCAAAAGGCATAAGCCCCAAGGCAATAATCGCACTGAAATTAGCGCGCCTGGTCATCGCCCAAACGACAACTTGCGTAGCGACAAAAGCGGCCAGAAGCAGACAATTAAGGCCAACCAGACCTCCGATAAGCGTTGCCATACCACGCCCGCCTTGAAAACCTAATTGAAAGGGAAAAATATGCCCCAGGATACAGAAAAATAAAACAGTGATCACCAGATATGTCTTATCACTCTGCCCATGCCCCGGCCAGAGTATAAAAGATGCTACAAGTGTGACGATCAGTCCTTTAAGCCCGTCAAGCACCGAAATAAGGACAAACCATTTTTTACCCAGAACGCGGCCGGCGTTGGTTGCCCCGGCATTTCCGCTGCCGCTTCGGCGCACATCACCCTTACCGCAAAAGCGCACAACATAATATCCAAAATTAAGGCAACCAATGAGATATGCCCCGAGAAAACACAGAAAAATGTAACTGTACTGCTCGAGTGAAAAGCCAAATAATTGCCCCGTCTGACCTGCCAGAACCATCATTTCCTCTCAAGGGTGTAGCTGTAATCGCAAATACGGTCAACCATCTGGCAGAAACGCCTGAACTCGGAGTACTCCTCAACACTAATCACCATCTTCTTGAGTTTCATCTGGAAATCAAATTCCATGATATTGGCAGTCAGACTGTATTTGACCTTGAGTTCACCAAAATCCGCAGAGAATTCACGGTTCTCAAATTTCTCGGCAAGCTCCCAACCTTCCGGCCACTCGACCCGAATCTGCCGATTAAGATTAAAGAGACTCGGCAGAACAAGTTCCGTTGACCGGGCCGAATCCGTAGCGAAATCCATCAGTTTTTCCGGAACCGCCCCGTCCTTGCCATACACTCCGCCAAGCAGCGGCGCCGGTATTTTAAAGACAATGTTATCGCCTTCTTTCTTTGCATATTCCTTGATGCGAACCCGTCCCTGGAAGGTCGCCGACTCGCTCTTTTCACCATCAAGGACAACATCATCAACAACAACAGCCATAACCGGCCCAAGCTTCTGGGTCGCTATCGCGCGCAAGACATTGTCCCAGCTCTGAGGATTACGAAACCACGAGCGAAGAAAGACACTGACCTGTCCAGTTCCCTGAAAACCGAATTCAAAATCAGTATTGCCAGTTGAGGCTATTTTAATGGAACTTGTTCCAAGCCAGCTGTTAGTCTCAGGCACATGCGCCGGCAGCGATACGCGCTCAGCACCCTGCGGCCTGATAATAACGGCCTCTGCGCCGGTATCGGTAAAAGGCAGACTGTCAAGGGTCTGAAACTGCATCGTGCCGTCGAGATAATATTTCTTGCCGGCAATATCCGCAACCGAAATACAGTGGTTAAAGTGCGTCAGAAGAGGAAGCGAGAGATCTTCTGCTGTACGCCCGCTGGCCGGCTCCGACGGATCAACCGAGCGCAGCAAGAGAGGCCACGCATCAATACCAGCCTCACGCGCCATTACATTAATCAGTGTCGCCTTATCCTTACAGTCACCAAAGCGGCGGGTAAAGATAGCCCCGGCGTTATAGGGCTTATACCCATGCACACCGAACTCCCAGGCATTATTGCGGACATTTTTTATAACCCAGTCATAAATTGCCGCCAGCTTTTCACGGTCGGTCTGTACCCCGGCAGTGAGTTCCTTAACCTTCTCGCTGATCTCGGCATTGGTTATATTCTGGTCCTTAATCAGGTTCCAGTACCATTTGGCAAGGGTGTCCCAGTCCTTGAAAGTGGAGACCTGCACAACCGGCGAGAGCGCGGCAAGTCTCGGCATAAACGGTTCTGCGGCCATGGATTCGAGGTTGCTCATCTGCCAGGAACGCACCACCTTGTCGCCGTCCTTATCAACCTTCGGCTCAGGTGCGCCATTAAGAATATGAAAATAGATATCACGTTTCTTCGGCGTAATCAGAACATAACGCGCGCGCAGAACCGGATCAAACTTTTTAAAGATATGAATATCGCCAAAATACTCGCCGAAGAAATCAGGCTTGAGCTGGCTTATCGTATATTTTAGCTCGACAATATCCCCCTTGACCAGTGCCGGGAAGACAACCAGCACAACCTGCTTGTCGCCAGAGCGCGAGATTGGCACCGTCTGCGCGGTACTGCTGGTTCCGTTTGTGTGATGCACCTGGGCAAGCAAGACCTTCACATCTTCATACTCGCCATCATACCAGATAGGCGTGCGCCGTGTTTTCTGCGCTCCGGTGTCATCAAGAATTCGGATAACGGAATTATGGCTGCGGCTCTTTGTCGTATCAGCGTAAAGCTCATCAACCTGCTCATCAAGAAGATAAACCCGCTCATCACCGGGCTGGGCCTTGAAGTAGGAAAACTCGCCCGCGTAATCGGCGATACTGGCGATATCGGTAAGCGGTGAGGGCTCAGTTACACCCTTATAAGCCAAATAGTCGCGCAGGCTGACATCGGAGGTATCGGCCTGATTAGCTTTTTTATAATACTCAAGAGCTTTTTTCTCATCCCCCTTAAGCTGGGCGAGATTACCGGATAATCGCAGGAAATCACCAGACTCCGAATTTATCCCGCCAAGCACCGCAAGATATTCCTGCGCCTTGATGAAATCATTTTCCCGCAGATAATACTCAATCAGATCAACCAGAGGAGCAACGTCATACGGAAATAAAGTACGATAGGAATTAACCGCTGCAAGCCAATTGTCACTTTTGCCAGACGAATGAAGCTGGCCGGCATAACGGGTGAAGGCACCGATATCAGTCCGGTCTGATTTATACGCCTGCTCCATTGAATCAAGCGCCAAACCTACCTGGGAAAACTGCAGGGCAAGCTCTCCCTCAAATAGACGCAATTTTCCAATTACCGGATTTCTCTTTGCAACCTCGGCTAGCAGTGAATACGCCCTTGCCCCCCAACCGCGTTTGCGGTAAAGGTCAGCAAGCGCGAGATTAGCTTCAACCGACTGGGGATTATTCTTTAAAGCCAGCTTGAGGAAATTATCCGCCTTCTCAAGGCTGCCGACCGAATCCATATAATAACGCGCCAGATCAGTAAGGGCGCTGACACTCTCAGGCATTATCTCGATGACTTTCTGCAGTGACAGGCGGCGCATGTTTTCATCCCGGTCAGGACGCGCGCGCCCCGACTGGTCATTGGCTCTGGCCAGCGCCAGAAAATAAATCCCTGAAGACTTGTCCCCTTTTGCGGCCTGCATCAGTAGCTGCCCCGGAGCTGTCGAGTGACGGCCCAGTAACTGCCTGCGGCTTAAAAGATAACCCAGATAATACGCCGCGCGGTAATCCTTGACATTGACTTTAACCAGCGAAGCAAAGATCCGCGAAGCGCCCGGATCTACTGTCAGTACCTGCAGATTGGTTCTGAGCATTGCCGGTTTGTCCGTTGATAATGTTTTAATTGCTTCTTCAACTAATTGGGCCTTCTCAAGAAATGTGAGCTGTTTTTTCAGCTCAGCTTCAGAGACATACAGACAAACCCTGAAAGCGGTCTCCTTCTCCCTTTCAGCAGGGAACTTGAGCTGGACAAGTGACTTGCCGGGTTTTATGCTGAAGCTTACAACCTTGACCTCTTCAAGACGTTCACGGTAAATATTATCCCCGGCCGCTTCAATACCGTTTACCGATAATTTGAAAGCCGAGCGGCTGTCTACCTTAAGCGATACCTCCACTGGCTTATCGGAGCTGTTGACGATAACGGTAGAAGCGATCAAGGAATGAAGCCTTGAATCATTAATAAATACATCAGGCTCGACAACTCCTGAAGGTGAGGTTATTTTATGAAACACCCCCGCACCGATACTACCCTTGCTTTCATTATTCTCGGAATAAAGATTAAAAAACCAATCACGCACCACCCCGGCGCTGGCGGCAACTTCACCCGCTTTCCCCCCCTCACCAAGGCGCATATACAATTCAATCTGCGCCATATCCACCCTGCGCCGGAGAAAGGCCAGCAGGTCTTTACCAGCAACAGCATGCTGAAGGCTCTCGAGTGCCTGAGCGTTTTCACAGGTAAATGACGAGATCTCAAGAATCTTCTCAATTACAAATTCCGCCAGAGCCGAGTTATACTCCGGCTCTTTGTTATCAGAAATCCGCTGCATGACTGCAGCAAGCGCCGATTCATACTCCGTCTGCGCGCTGTAGCGCTCACCGCGCAATTCATACTTCTCAGCCTCATCAAGCAGACTGTCACGTTCAGCGCCGCTGATTGCCGGCATACTCTCGGCTTCTGCAACAGCAGCGCCTTCCTCCCCAGCATAAAGAAGACTGCACGCAATTATCAGATTTATCAGAATAAGGATTTTTTTCATTTGTCAGTTCCTGTTTTTATGGACAAACTGCCAACTTGCCATAGACGGATTTCGTGGATGAAATTGTACAGATACCGCTTCTTTTTTCAACTCCGGTACACAATAATATCCCTGAAATAATAAAGACAACTCAATAACAAGAAAAAACGCTGCTCCCAATTACAGGAAACAGCGAAGGTTATTTCAGGTTAAATTTTTCGTATCATGCACGCAGATATTCTTTGAGCGCCTCGATTTCCTCATCAATAGCACTCTCGGAAGAAACAGACTGGCGTATTTCCTCACGCAGCAGCTTCTGGAAGATATTACGCCCCCGGAAGAGGTAATTGGTTATATCAACCTCACTGACATCAAGCCGCTGGGCCATTTCACGGTAACTCAAAGAATGTGAACTCGCCGCACTCTCCAAGAACAACTCCAATGCCTGATAGTAATATTTCTTATTACCGCTACGGCACTCTTCCTTCATATGCTCAAGGGTTGACTCGATTATCGAGAGCGCCCAGCGCCGGTTAAATTCATCCTCAGCGGTTTCTTTAATGGCAAGTTCCGGCAGCATAAACTCTTCGCCGTCATCTTCAGTCGGGATGATGATATTAAGCCTGGCTTCGCGTTTGCTGCGACGGGTGAGTTGCTTGGTCAGAAAACGGTTGACTGTGACCAGAACAAAGGTGCGAAATTTGCCACGCTCGCGGTCAGCAGTTAAAACGAAATCCTTCTCAAGGAACGTGGTGAAATATTCCTGAGTCATATCCCGCGCTTCGTCATGGCTCAAACCACGCCTGCGGATATACTGATATACTGGTTTCCAGTAAGTTTTACACAATCTGGAGAGGCAGTCATGCTTCTGGTGGCCGTCATCTTCCTGCGCACCAATAACCACACTCCAGGCCGTTGTCCTGAAATGGCTGGGACCAGATATCATTTCCATTTCCGCCAAAATTAGCTCTCCTAAAATGCGGATAATATGAGGAATCACTTCCCCCCGCAGAAGCGTTATCGACTATTTGCCTGAAATCATTCAGTCATTTTCAAAAAATATCGCGACAGGGCTTGTTCCATATAAAGATGCTCGCCAGTATCAACCGATGCCTGAAAATGCCGACGCGCATTTTCCTTGTCACCACCGCTTAAAGCGTAGCAGCCAAGATAGAACCGCACCTCACAGACAGCCGCGAGATTCTTTGATTTTTCAAGCAGAATTTTCTTCTGCTCCGGCTCACCGTGATAAAGTATCCCTTTACCAGCAAACTCGGCAAACGGATCCCCCGCAAGCTTCAGGACGTCCACCTCATGCGCTTCGTTTAGATAATAACTCGCAACCCCGGTCAGCCATGGCTTATCCTCAGGCGCAACCAGAGCCTTGCCGAATTCATTCATGTCAACCGGCAAACCAGAAAAACGAAACGCCAGAAAACGCATCAGCTGCGGATAAATCGCACCATCTTCACGGGTGCGCAACGAGTTCTCAAAATCACTCACCGCATCTGCATACTTACCAAGCGCCAGACGCGCGCAGCCCCGGCGATGATAGGTAATTGCATTTGAAGCGTCAGCACTGTTATCTATTGCCTGAGTAAAATAATCTTCCGCCTTCTGCGGATCCTGCAGATACATATGCTCCACCCCGAGTCGGTAGAGTATCCGCGGATTATCCGGCGACAGTTTCAGCGCATGCAGATATTCTTCAACAGCTTTCCGGTACTGTCTCATGCCGCCATAAACCGCGCCGCGGTCCATATAACTCCAGTAATTATCCGGTGCCAGCTCTATTGCCCGGTTAATATCAAACAGCGCCTTCTCCGGCTGATTCTTCTCGCGGTACAGGAGATATCCGCGGTTTCGCATCGACCAGATAAATTCAGGATTAATACTCAGCGCTTCGGTATAATCCGCAATCGCCCCGTCAACATCGCCAAGGTCTTTCTTCGCATCCCCCCGGTTATGGAAAGCCGACGGACTGTCGCGCCTTGATGAAAGATAACGGTCATAAGCAGCCAGTGCCTTGGCCGGGTCTTTATGCTCGGGGCTCTTCTGATAAATCAGCCCCCGGATATACCAGACATCACTGAGCGCCGGGTTTGCCGTTTCTATCTGGTCGCAACGGTTCAGGGTACGCCGGTATAGCTCGTTGGCACTTTCGATACGCGCAGCATAACCCTTCTCATCAGGCTTGAGCTTGAGGTAATGATCAGCCTCAACCAGATCAACCCGCGCCTGTCCAAGCTCTGCGTACTCATCACCGGGAAACAGTTCCTGCATCTGGCGGAACTTCTCCCGCGCCTTTTCCGGTTCCTTAAAGACATCCGCCAGCAACATCCCCGCTTCATAAAGCGACATAATATAGGAAGGATCAAGCTTGAAGGCGGACTGAAAATCATTGAGCGCGGAATTAAATTTAAACGCCAGCTGGTACGCCCTGCCCCGTCGCTCATAAGCCTCGGCGTATTCAGGGTCAATAGCGACAGCTTCATTAAATTTCGCAATCGCCGGAGCAATCAGCGCCTGCTTGCGGGAATTCTCCGACTCATTCTCAATAGCCGGCCTGACCTTGTCATACAGATCAAGCGCCCGGTCAAGCACCCGCCGCGAAGCATAACGCCTTCTGGTCGCTTCCCTGCGTTTCTGCTCAGCTTCCGCCCGGTCAAGCTCCAGCTGTATCCGCGCCTTCTCGGCTTTAGCCTTGCTCTCTTCAGCCAGATGACTCTGCCAGATAGCAACCACCGTTATACTCAGCAGTACAAGACCCGCCGCCGCACCAATAACCTGCCGCCTGTGCTTGCGGCAATAACGCCGCACCCGGCCATACACTCCCTCATCATAAGCACTGACCGGCAGCATATCCATAAAACGTACAAGGTCAGTCGCAAATTCATGCGCCCCCCGGTAGCGCTCGTCCGGATTTACCGCCATCGCTTTCATGATAATCGCACCAAGCTCAGGCGCAATCGTCCGATCGCGCTCACGCGGCTCAATCACCGGCAGCTCACGGTATTTAGCCTTATATTCCTTGAAAGACATCTCACCGGTATTGCGCGGATGGCGCCCGGTCATCAGCCGGTACAGCATCACCCCAAGCGAAAAAATATCCGCACGCTCGTCAAAAGGCAGTTTCCCGATACGCTCAGGCGACATATAGTGCATCGTGCCGCCAGCAATTTTCTGCGGCGCATCATCAAGAACGCTGGCAAAGCCCCAGTCAATGACATAAACCTCGCCAAACGACCCAAGGGAGATATTGCCGGGCTTCAGGTCAAGATGCAGAACCTTGCGCGAATGGGCAAAATCCATGGCGTTAAGAACCTGAAGAAAAATATTAAGAAGACGCAGACGTGACCGGACGAGCCCGCCGGTACGCTTAAGCTCATCAAGCAGGTCATCAAGGGTCCGCCCCTCGATTTTTTTCATAACAAAGAGCGGACTCTCAGATTCATCATATACCAGGTCGTAAGTCGGAAGGATATTGGGATGCTCAAGCCGGCCGCATAGAACCGCTTCACGCTCAAGCATTTTTTCATGCTCAAGGTCATGGCGTTTTTTTAGGGCCTTGATTGCCACATCACGCTGCAACAGACTGTCACGCGCACGTATAACCACCCCCTGCCCGCCCTCGCCAAGGACATCACAGAAGTTATATCTCTCCCCGAGATTGCGCTCGGAAATCGGCGACTCTTTCTCCGCTCCATCAAAAAGATCAAGCAGCACATCCCCCGGAATCTTCAGAAGCCTTGAAGATATCTCCGAGGATTTTTCCTGACTATCACCAGCATTCTCTGCCATAAACCTGATCTTTTCCCGAACGCTAAGAGCAGCGCAAATCACCAAACAAAAAGACTATTTTACCTGAACAACCGGAGGATTAAAGCCCGCCGGACTCTCAAGACCTTCCCGGGTAAGCAACTCCTGCCAGTCTATGTCACAATAAAGCAGCGTCCCCCCCGCCACGCCAAGCGGCAGCACAAACAACCCCGCAAACGGCACAAGAAACATCAGCTCCATCGCCGCCCCTAGCCCCAGAACCTCCCAGCGGTGATTGCGCACAGCCGCCATTTTATGCCGGTAACGCAGATAGTTTCTGGCCATACCGATATCGAGAAAACCGATCCCGGCATAATATGAAGTCACAAGAAAAAGCAGCACCGCCCCCACGCCAGGTATCAGCAACAGCGGCAGGCAGATAAGCGAGTAAACCATCTGCTTGAAAAAGAAGCGCGCCGTACTGTACATACTGATAAAGAAAGCGTTCACTGTCATCTTTAGCGGAATCTTACCCTCAAAATCCCCGCGCGTGATCGCCATCTCAAGCTTCTCGGACAGAATATCATTAAACGGTGTCGCCACTAACATTCCAACAAAGGTAAAGCTGAAATAGCAGATCGTGGCAGCCAGCGGAATGGCAATGACCCATTTCAGAAACGGCGCAAGATAGTTGACCGCGTCCGCCAGATACGCCCCCGTACCGCCCCAGAAATCCCAGGCGGCCTGAGGGATTTTGACAATATCCAACAGCCAGAAAAAGAAAAAGACCACCAGAATATAAAACAGGATATTAACCAGAAGCGGCAGCGCAGCCCAGCGCCGCGCACCCGGAGTAGATAGAACCTGCACCCCGCCACTGAACGGGAGAATAAATCCCCGCATAAAACCCTTTATCATAATTTACTTCTTTCGTGATTGCACCGCATTTATTTGTTGAGCAGATCGCCTGTGCGCTTGGCCCGGTCAAGCTTCATATCCAGCCCCATCTTCTGCAAATCCTCATTAAGGTCCTTGGTATCCTTCTTTTTATCTTTCTTGGTTGCATCAAGATCCAGATCCTCAAACGAGTTGAGATCCTCAAGCAGATCCTTACCCGAACCGCTCAGAAGCTTGCTCTTCAGCAGTTCAGCCTTGGCCGCGGTTTTCTTCTGTTTTTCATTATCAGCCACAACCACCGTCGAGCCGACACTGAAGGGATAGAAAACCTGCGCCTTGGCATTTTCCGCATAATTATCACGGCAGTTAATAACCAGAACATAATTACCTGAATCAAGATTACCAGGCACACGGTAGTATATTGTCGCATGCAGGTCATTTACCTTCCCCGCATACACCGGGTCATAACGCCCGTAATTATCATTGCGGTCAATCACATTCTGCAGCTGATCCCGCAATTCAAGACCGAAATCAAGGCTGCAGCGCGCACTATCCTTACTCTCGACAAACTTCGCCCCGTCAATCTCAATATATAAAGTCAGCATATCCCCCGGCTTTATTGTCTTATTCTCCCTCGGCGTATACAACCGGTAGGCAGTAACCTGACTTACCGCGACAGGCTTACTCATGTTAAGGGGGTTGCGCCGCGAAAGAAGACCATCTATTTCATTGGAGAAAAAAGATGCCCGCGCATAATCGCCAAGCTGAATATAAATCTCAAGCGCAATCATCCGCCACTGCAGATCATCCTTGGAGGAAGGGTTACTCGTGCGGAAATACTTCAGAGCCTCCTCCGCTTCATCCATATAAATCAGATAACGCACCAGCGAGAACAACGCCATCCGGTCTTTCTCATTTGAATTATACTTATCAATGAGAACTTTCTTGAGGTCGTTAATATACTCCTGCTCAAGCTCGGTTCGCGAACGCTTGCGCATCGACTCGCGCATTCTCGCGATCGTCTCATTGAGCGTACGCAACTCGTCAAATGAAAGCCGGCTGGAACGCGACATCCGCTCCAACTCGACAAGTGTGTCCTGAGCCGTCCTCTGCTGGTCTGCCCCATAAAGTGCAAAACCGGAAATAACACAGAAAAAAACAACCACAGAAAAAAAGCGTTTGAATAACATTTCCCGTCCCCGCTTTTACGATAAAAGTTGAAAACACAAGTCAAAATCAGGCGGGTCATTGGCAGACCCGCCCAGTTAAAATATTATTTTATTCGGCTCCGTTATAGGTATTCAGAATCTCACTCCAAGGCCAGATACCATCCGGGAAGGTTTCCGGAAAATAAAACGGCAGTTTATAGGTAAGCAGTGCGACAAAAAGCACCGTAACCAGGGCAACTACGCCATAAATGATAATTTTCGCCTGCATATCATTACGCTTGCGGCGCTCAAGTTCTTCGGGTGTAAGCTCTTCATCAGAAACTCTTCTTGAACGTCTTGACGCATTAATGCCGGAAGAGGCGCCGGAAGCAGAAGTTCTGCGGCTGCTCACCTTGACCCCGCCCATCCGACGAACCTCCGAAGGACGCATAATCACTGTATCAAGATTACCTGAACGTTTCCTGTCAAGAGACTTGCCTGCCGCCTCATCACCTGCAGCCCCAGCCGCTTCCTTTTCAATCTCACTGTCTTCAATCGGCGCATATGATTCAAGAAACTCTTCCGGTAAATACTCACACAATATGGCATTACCACTTTCAAGCAGTTCCTGCTCAGAGGCTTGTTCGTCTTCCACAACCGCAGCATCATCTTCAACGGTTTCCGGTTTTAGCGATATTTCATTTTCAAGGGACACTGTTATATTCCTCTCAGCCGGCCGGTAATTCAAATCATTTCAATCAAACACAGACATAATCATAATTTTCACAAGGCAATATTGCACCTAGCCACATCTGTATACTTAAATTTATAGTATATTTATAGAACTTTCAAGTCAAACCCATTATATCAATCTTTTCCGTTTTTGAAAGCGAAAAACCACAAATCCGGGAATACGCGCATTATCTCATAGCTCTAACGGCAGCCAACCCCGGCAATACCGAAATATTCCCGTAAGATACGCTCTATTCCGCCCTTATGAAGAGGTGACACCGTATTCTTGACCCGTGCAAGCAACGCCGAAGAACCATTTTCAACAGCCAGCCCCATACCGCATTCCAGCAGCATTTCAAGGTCATTCATGCCATCACCCGCCGCCACCCAGTTTTCAAGCGGCACAGAAATTAATTCCGCAAGATGCAGCAGTCCGCTGGCTTTATTGACCCCCTGCGGCAGAATTTCAATAAAACGTTCGCTGCTGGTGGTTATTGAGGCCCGGTCTCCAAATTCTTTTTTCACAATCTCATGTATTGCATCGCATTCCTGTTGATCCCTGACAATCATCAGGACTTTTACCGGAGAGTCGCCCGGCCATTTATCCTCAAGCATCTGGTAAGGGACGCGGAAATACTCAGAATACCAGCGGGCATACTGGTTATCCTTAAGGATATAGAGCTTGTCCTCAAAGTAGGAGTTCATTGACAAATCATTCCTGGCGCAGAAATTAAAGACATCAGCCGTCAAGTCAACGGGCAGGTTTTTTTCATATATCGCTGCCGCCCCCGGAGTCTGAATCTTGCAGCCATTGTAACTGATAATTGGGGTATCCAGCTCAAGCTTTTGCCAGAAGGGGATTATCGCCGGATGCATTCTGCCGGAGACAAGATGCACCTTTACTCCGGATTTAACCGCATATTTCAGCGCGCACGCCACATGATCCTCTATTTCACCGACTTCATTAAGAAGCGTACCATCAAGATCAAGGGCAAGAGCAGAATATTTCATACATAAACCTCTGTTGTTGAGAATTTTAATTAAACCAGCAATTAGCAATAACTTATTGCCCAGTATACACTTTTGGCAAAAAAACACCAGAGCCGGCAGAAATTATTTCCACACGGAGATAAAACACAGATACAGAAAACACGCAATATATTACAGGTGATTACGGAAACGCACCGGAGCAAGTCCCATCTGTTTTTTAAATTCACGTGAAAAATGATAACGGTCACAAAAGCCGGTAATTTCCGCAATCTGATCTATAGAGAGGCTGTTGTCATGCAAAAGCAGGCAGCAACGGGCTATTCGCTTCTGCATGATATAACCCTGCGGGCTTGAGCCTGTTTCCTTCCGAAATAACCGGGTAAATGAATTCCTGTGCAATGAGCAGCGCTCCGCAAGCTCAGAATTGGAGAACCCTTCCACCGCCCCCTCATTTATTGATTTATCAATATAAGCCAGAACGTCCTCAATGATTTGCAGATAAATTTTACGCGGCCTGAACAAATGGGCAACCTCTGAAAGGCAATAGGAAATAAGCGCGCGCATATGCCATACTATGGCCGGATCTAAAATCTCCGCCGTATTAAAGAACGCTCCAAGCCTGTCACGCGAAATAACCAAAAGCTCCATTGGTACATTAACAGAATAAACTCCGGCAGGCATCAGGCCGGCGTCCTCAGATATTGTGAAATTGCAATTAAGGTGCTTGAGCGGTCTTGCAAGAGAGCTTGTGAAATCTGTTCCCGGAGCAATAAGATAAAACTTTTCCGGTTCAAGCTCAATCTTCTGTTTTTCATAATAAACTACCGCTCCACTGCGGTCGTTACAATAAAACCGCCAATACGGGCGCGCCGAATCACTGACCTTCCACTCACCAAGATCGGTAACAGTGAACAGCAGAAGGTTTAAGCTGAAATCCGTAGTGACATGAAGAGCCATAATCCTACACTTTCGCGGTATCATAAAAAACATCTTATGTTTCAATTATACATTTATATGTTTTGGTTGTCAATTGAAAGTAAACGCCCCGTAAAGTAAACTAGGGGCATATCAAGTTATTCTTTTTCAAAATTTCGCATTAATAATTCGAAAGGTTATTAAAATGTCAAAAGTCACCCCCACCCCAAGACAGATTGAGTTTCAGGACTGGGAATTCGGAATTTTCCTTCATTTTGGCTTGCGTACTTTCTATGAAGGATTCATCGATTTTGATGAACGAAAAATGGATGCATCCAACTTCATCCCCCAAAACCTCGACTGCCGTCAATGGGCAAAAACAGCCAGCGAGGCTGGCGCAAAGTACATGGTTCTGACCGCCAAGCACCACGACGGCTTTGCTAACTGGCCGACAAAGCTCTCTGAATTTTCAGTTAAAAATGCTGATTGGAAAGATGGCAAAGGTGATATTATTGATGAATACACCAAGGCCTGCCGGGAGTTCGGACTTGCTGTAGGCATTTACTATTCGCCCTTTGATGCCGACTGTCCGGCTTATGGCGACCCTAAAGAATATGATGATTTCTTTATTACGCAGGTTTCTGAACTGCTTGAGAACTATGGCAAGATCGACATTCTCTGGTTTGATGGTTGCGGCTCTGGCGACCACAAATACGACTGGCCAAGAATCACCAAAGAAATCCGCCGCCTTCAGCCTGAGATTCTGATCTTCAATATGGGTGATCCGGATTTTCGCTGGGTTGGCAATGAACATGGTTACGCTCACCGCAAGATTTTTAATGTAACCGACAGCCTTGACGTCGCTATTGACGTTGCCTGCCGCGACTCAATCAGCGAAGCAAGATGGCTACCGCCGGAGTGCGACTGCCGTCTGCGCAAGAAAAATTGGTTTTACAGTGATAATGACGAAAACACCATTAAAAGCCTGCCGGAGCTGATGGGGTTATATCAATATTCCGTAGGCCGCGGCTGTAACCTGCTGATTAATATCGCGCCAAACCGTGAGGGCGTTCTGCCGGAAAAAGACACCACCCGCATCCTTGAATTCGGCAAAAACATCCAAAAGCTGTATAAAAACAAAATCGCCGGCATCAGCGATTTCACTCGTCAGGACAATTCCTGGACGATAGAATTTCCTGCAGACAAACTGGTCGACCAGGTCGTCATCATGGAGGATATCAGCAAGGGCGAGAGTGTGCGCCGCTATGAAATTTTCACCAAAATGTACAATCAGGACTGGGTCTTCTGGGACGGCTACAACATCGGACACAAGGCTATCTGCAAGTTTCCTGCTGTATCAGTAAACAATCTCACACTTCGCGTAACAGACGCGGATGGCGAGGTAACCCTGCGTTCGCTTGATCTGCATGAATGTGCTTTATAATTCAGCAGGCAACTTGCAGAGAAGACGTCAAACAAACATATCTGTAATGATTCCGGCAGTAGCCTCAAAGGTTGCTGCCGGTTTTTATGATGTAACCTCCCACATCAACTTTATGATAAGATATAAGCACAACAGCCAGGTAAGAGCGACAACAATATAGAAAAAGCTCCACATCACGCGGGTTTTAAAGTCAAAAACGCCCATAAATTCTTTGATGTATGTTAATATTTTCTCAAGCACAGCCGCCCCTGTCACGAAAAAAAATGAGGATAAATTTTATGGCTTGCAGATACCGGCAACCAGCCTTTCAAGAGAAAGCTGGACATCGGCGCCAGTGTCATGCGAGGAGTGCATCTCGGTTGTCAGAGAATTTATCGCGTTTTTAAGATCAAGCAGGGTGAAGCGTTTAGCCGCAGCAAAAAGGCTTTCGGCCTGCCAGTTACCAACCCCAAGTTCAGAGCATAATTCAGGGATACGTCCGCCGGCAGAGATAATCGCCCTCGCCCGCAGCAGTATCTCAAGCCTACTTGAAATCATCGCCAGAGCCTGATGCGCCGAAGAGTCACCGTCCTGACGCTTCCCGCTCTTCTGATCCCGGCTTCCCTGCCCGGTTATCAGCCGCGCACAGTGCAGAGCCTTGCCAAGGTCACGCTCTTCGATGGCGTTAGTCAGTTCAAAGACGCTGAACTCAACGGAGCCGGTCATAAAGGTCTGCACATCCTCAAGCGTGATCGTCTTGCTCGCCCCGCCATATAGAGAAATCTTTTCAATCTCCCCGGCAAGTGCGCCAAGATTACCGCCATGGGCTGTAAAGAGCATGTCAGGCGCGTCAGGATCAAGCTTCTTGCCATGTTTCTGCGCCTCTGCCCGCAGCCAGACAGCCACGTCCCCGCGCTTTGACAAAACCGGACAGAAAACCGTCGGCGCCTTAGCCATATCCTTACCGATCTTGCGCCCCTTATTGACTTTATCAACCTCGATAATAAGAAAATTACCCTCGGCTGGATTAGTAATGTAATCCGCCAGAGCCTCAAGCGGGCCGCCTTTTTTTGAGCTTGCCTCGCCGCCGGCCCCAAGAAAGAGCATCCGCTGCGCCCGGCGGAAAACAACAATCTTGCTTGAGGAAAAAAGACTTGAACTGTTAAGCTCCTGCATCAGGTCATTAAGATTGAATGCTGCCTCTCCCTGACTGGCCGGCCCATAAAACATCACCTCGGAAATCCCCGGATTAACCTCTTTGAGCTTAGCCATAACCGCCGCTAGTGCAGCGCTACGCAGATAATCCTCCCCGCCTTCAATAACAATAACCGGCGGCAGATCAGAGAGAATCTGCCCCAGAGAACGTTCGTAATCCTTATATGTCAGGTCACCCTTTGCCATTACCCGGATTTTCCTTTTATTTCACTGTTTTTCCCAAGAACTCCGAAATGATTATAGCCAAAACACTCCGGTTTTTAAAAAAATTTCAGAAAAAGTTGAAAGGAAGTCCGATAATATCGCAATTTATGGGTAAAGAGCAATTTAAGAAAAAAAAATGGTAATTACAGGTTGGCGATTATTTTATTTAACAAACTTTGGGGACAATTTAATGTACAGATATTTTTATGACTACGCGCAGGAAATAC
This sequence comes from bacterium, assembly GCA_003245715.1. GTDB lineage: Bacteria > Planctomycetota > SZUA-567 > SZUA-567 > SZUA-567 > SZUA-421. Next base: position 82,068 of record QKCJ01000049.1, on the reverse strand, counting down.
TCGGTTACGAATATACAGGATTGATTCTGCTTGCAGGGGTGGTTATTTCAACACTGACACTGATAATCATGCTTACTCCAAACTGGCGCAGGCGGATGAAGCAGGCGGGGGAGAGTGATGGCAAGCTGGCAATTATTCTCTGTTATTTTTATAGTGCCTGCAAGGTCGGGTTTGGTTTGCTGGTGCTGCTGACTTTGTGTGCGATGTTGCATGTGCAGTCGGGGCTGATGAGTGAGCGTCAGGGACAGGTAACCCAGAAAAATTATGACGCGGTAAAGACCAAATGGGGAATCGCCCATGAAATCCGCCAGCTTTACGTCAGCCTCGGAATAACGCAGAAAATAACCCAGGAAAACTTTGCTGGCGGCGGAAACCGTGAAGTGGCTGACGCATCTGAAACCTTTCTTGAAGGCGGAGAAAATTACCGGCAGTTATCAGACGAAACCTTCACCGTAAAACGCGATAAGGAGAACAAGATCATTGACCCACTGAGTATATCACGGCGCAAAGTTTTTCTCAGGCGCAAAATCCTCAAGGGCAGCGCTGTAACAGAGTCAAACACCAAATTCTTTATTAAATACAACCCGCGTTATCTAGGCGGAGCCGGTTACGCCGGTTACTCATATACAGCGACACTCGGTTTCACTGTAGTCAATAAACACCCGACCCCGGCTCAGGCATACTTCAGCTTTGCCCTTCCGGGAAACGGCTACGGTGTCTTTGATAATCTCAGCATCATAATTGACGGCTCTGAACAACCGCTACTGGATTATGAAGAAGGGGCATTAAAATGGAGCAAGCTTCTTGCAGCAAATGCTACTCATGAAATCCGCATCAGCTATAAGTCGCGCGGCCTTGATTATCTGCGCTACACACCGGGTAATTTCCTCAAAAGCTGCAAGGCAAGCATCAGTATCGACGGCTTTGACGCAAAGCGGCTGAACTTTCCCATAGGCGGCATGAGTCCGCAGAATGAACTCAAAAAGATAGCAGGTGACAAGTTCACCCTCAACTGGGATCTCTCAAACGCCGTCACCAATTACAGTATCGGTGTTATCATCCCCTCACCAAGCCAACCCGGTTTTACCGCCGGACGGATTCTCCGTGAAGCGCCGCTGGGGCTGCTGCTGCTGGCGCTGACCCTCGCCGTAAGCCGGTATATCATTAACCGCAAACCAAACTTTACCGCTATCGGCCTGACCCTGCTCCTGAGTTATCTTGGTTACGCGCTCTTTGCCCATCTGAGTGATACGACGGCATCGTTTTATACTGCGCTTTCATTGTCTCTGCTGATAGCCGGCTTTGTCTGCATGATTTTCTGGCTGCTTTATGACCGTTTCAGTTTCAAAGGGCTGCAGTCGATGATAATAGCGCTGATCTTCTGCTCCGGTTATCCACTGGCAGTATTCTACAAAGACTATTCAGGAGTGGTACTAAACGCCACATACATTGCGCTGGTCTTCTACCTGATGATTCTTTATGTCATATACCGCAAAGGAGTGGATACGCCGCAGGATGATAATGAAGAGCTGTAATTGAGGCATAAATATTTATCTTACAGCCGATGTCTGCTCCCCCTGACCTCCCCCTTTGCAGATATCGGCTGGTTTTATTTTATAAACCAGCAAGCATCAGAATGATCTCAGACCAAACCGCGCCGCGACGTTGATAAAAAACAATCACGCTTTAATATCAAGCCTGCCGCTTCCCTGCGAGGTTTTTACCTGCGCCTCTTCTTTAGGCGCTTTACGGATCAGACGCACGCCCGGCGTACAGGGAAAACCGACGCCCGCAAGATTTTCAGCCAGTTCATCAAGCCCAGACTCAAGCCAGTCGGCTGACTCCTGCTCCGGGGTAAGCAGCGCAAGATTAAGCGCGCCTTCATAAAAACGGATATCACCAACAACATTGCCAAGCGCGCTCATATCAAGCTCAAGCACAACCCGCTGCGTCCAGTCCCGCCCAGAACCACGTTTTGACTTGCGGTAAAACATCTGCAGATTGCCATCTCCACTCTCGCCGTCATCCCCACCACCACTGAAACGAAAAGGCACACTCGCCGCATAAACCTCCGGGTTCATCCGCTGTCCGGCAATGTTCTCAAGTTTCTGCGCAACAAACGCCCGCCCCAGCTCACGCACCGAAGCCGCCGCCTCCCGCAACTCGCGCATTCCCGGCTGCGAGGAAATTTCCTCACGCTCAGCATGCTGCAGGACACGCGCAAATTCACGTAACGTCGCCCCGTCCATTGTACGCGTAACCTCTCTGGCAATCTCCGCCGCCTGCGCAGGAGTATTGGCCTGCTCAAGCCGCTCAACCGCGCTGCGCAGAGCCTGATGATCGATACTGCTTACCGGCGAATGATTATCAGCTACAGGCTTCATGCTCTCAGGGAAATTTTCAACTCCGGGATGCCTTGGAATCTGCACCACATCAATATCCGCACGCATTGACATAAGGGTATTTGCATTAAGTTTCTCAAGAGCCGCACGAAGAAGCCCAGCGCCATCATCAGCCACTGGCGCTTGCAAAGGCTGAGCCGCGGAGGACTCTCCGCCAACCGGCGCAGCCTGTGCGTCAGTATTGTGTTGCGGCTTTAAAAGCTCCTGATTTAAATTAACCTCCGCACCTGCCTGTTTGACAGGTTCTCCAGCAGCGGCGCTCTGATCCGCAGAAATTTGCTGCTCGGCTGATTCCGGCTGCGCAACCTGAGGCTGCGACTGATTCTCCGCTACGGGCAGATTTGCCGGAGCTTGCGGAATATTTTCACCAGATTCAGGATTTATAGGAACTTGAATATTTTCAAAGCCAGCACCATTTACTGACGAAGCAAGTGAATCCGCAGCCCGCATAAGCTGCCCCTGAAATTCCGCCTCGGACAGATTGGAGACCTTCGCCAGAACAACCTCAAGTGACGCAGATAATATTTTCAGGCTAGGCGAATTATCAATTAGCCTGCTTACCGCATTCTCAATACCCGCCGCTGTATCAGCCAGGACTTCACGCCCATAGCTGCGGACAAAGTTAGCCAGTGTCTGCGGGGTGTCTTCCTGTGAAACCAAGACAGACAGGGTATCCATTACACGAGTCTGCGCGGTTATTGCCTGCGCATCAGCTTGCTGTAAATTCCCCGCGGCGCTCTTGAGACTTTCAATTATATTCTCAATGCGGGCGCTGACACCTGGCTGCTCTGGCGCAAGGGCGGACAAGCCAGCCGCCAGAGATGGCGAGAGGGGCGCGTCCATATTAATGAGCTTTGCCCCGGCAGTCAGTATCTGCAACCGCTCCGCTCCGCTCTTGCCTGCCGCCAGAGCCAGCAGATTCTGAACGTTCTCGCGGTTGATCGTCAGCCCCGCATCATGCAGAACCCCGGCAACCTCACGCGTAGCCGCGCTGGGTGTTAGTCCGGCATTGGTTAAAAAAGCATCAAACGGCGTTTTACCGGCAACATCTCCATTACTTACCGGCGCGTCAGTTACCGTCAGCGTCGTACGTACCACCGCCTCAAGCACAGCCCCCGCAGAAACCCGGACCTTAGCCACACCATCATCACCAGTAACCAGATTCTCAAGCAATCCCGCAGGAAGTGAAACCGGAATCGTTTTATCACCAACAACAAGCTGCCCAAGTTTCTCCGCATTTGCCGAATCCGCTGAAGCCGCGGTAACAAAATCAAGCACCGCCCCAGTCTTGACCCCGGCCAACAAGCCCGCCACCTCAGAGTCCGCCGGTATCGCCACCCGCACCGTCTGCGTAGTTGCCTGACCGTCTTCATCAACAACAGTAACCGGTAGCTCAAGTACAAAATTCATACCCCTCACTGAAACCTGCCCATGGTCAAGATTATCAATAGCCTGCGCCTGTGCGCCGTTTTCAATAAAGCGTGCCAGATTTGCCGCCGATCCTTCAAGAAGCGTTACCGGTATCTTCTCACCTGTGGGAGTTTCCAGCATCAACTCATGCGTTTTACTGTCAGAAAACAGCCGGTAATCTCCACTGACAGCCAGCGCACGAACCTTACTATCCGTAGAGTTATCAGCTTTTACCGCGTCAGCAGAATTATCTACACTGATTTCCGCTGCTTTTAAATTGTCTGAATTCTGCTGTAATGAGCTGGTCTTTGAAGTTGTCTCAACCTGTGTCAGGGATTCAGAACTCTGCAGTGTTTGCGTCTTTTCACTATTACCGGACGTCTGAGTGGCCTGTTCATCCCTGACAGAATTATAAAAATCCTTCACAGCTTTGCTGTCAAGGGTTATAAGGATGTCTTTTGATATAGTAACCGTCTCGCCACCGGCAACCACCGCACTCACCGATGAGGGCAGATTCTGCAGGGCAATCTTGCCATCAGGCCGCGCCACCACCATCAGATCAAGCTTCTGGCCAGACGCCAGCGGGCTGTCACTACTGACCTGCATCCGCAAATTTCCTGAAGAAATCGTGTACCGCCCCTCACCGTCGCCGCTCTCGACAACAGCATGCAGGACATTCCCCGGGGTCAGACGGTTGCCCCCGGTTGATCCATTTTTAACAGTAACATCTTTAAAACCCGGCAGATACGATTCCATAATAACTGATTATCCAATATTTGACACCTCCCGCAAGCTAAATTTACCGCAGGATCAGGCGAATATTCTTACTATAAATTAACGGCTTGCCCCGCCTTGACTTGAAGTACTTCAAGCCTTATAATTTTATACTGCGTTGATTGCTGTAAATAGTAGCGATTGATGGTTATTTATACTGAAAAACAAGGCTATCTTTCCCTAAAAGGAGACAAGATACATGGATACAATTAATCATTCATATGAAAAACGTAGCCTCAGGCCGTACATACTGGGCATATGCTTTGTATGGGGGCTGTTTCTTGGCTTTATCTTCTATCTTAATTCCGAGTCTTTTGCCCAGGTTCAGAAAGAACAGCTCAAGAAAGAGGAAGAGGACAGACGGATTGCTGAGGAAGAGCAGCGCAAAAAAGCCAAACCGGTAACCAAAGCGCCAGAGCTTAAGAAAATTGAAGCTGAAACCGCGCCAACAGTGGCAATAGATGAAATAACCAAACCAATCGACCAGAGCCGCTTTCTGCCGGAAGGCAAAACCGGGCAGAGTCTGCGTCCGATTCCTGAACCAGTTGAACTGGCGATGAATCCCAAATGGGGGCTGACGGGTATGACCACCTACAGGCCGATCAAGCCCGTAAAGCTGACCAAAAAAGCGCCGAAGGTTGATTTCAGCTCACAACCAAAACCAAGCCAACCCAAAAAGCCGGTCAACATCAACGAAATTGACCTGCCGGAGTTTAATGACTGATTATGCCTGAATGTTCAATACTATCAATTGGCCGCGAACTGATGCTTGGCTTCACCGTTGACACCAACGCCGCCTGGCTTGCGACTGAGATCTCCGGCCTTGGTTATCAGATGCGCAACATCCGCCTTATTGATGACAACGGCGATGATATAGTAAACGCGATAAAAGAACTTACCTTAAAATCTGATCTGCTGATAATTACCGGCGGTCTTGGCCCGACACCTGACGACCTCACCCGTGAAGCAATCGCAGAGGCGGCTGATGATGAACTGGCCTATCATCCTGAACTGTTTGAGAAAATCGAAGCGCGTTTTGTTCAGATAGGTATTACAATTTCCGAGAGCAATAAAAAACAGGCTTACCTGCCAGAATCAGGGCGCGGGCTGAACAACACCTGCGGCACTGCGCCAGGGGTCTTCTGTCTTATCAATGATTGCCGCGTTTATGCGATGCCCGGCGTTCCGCGTGAGATGAAGGAGATGTTCCGTCTTTCGATTGTCCCTGAACTGCTTGAAGAAGGCAAAGGGCAGGTACGCGCCATGAAACGTCTGCAGCTCTGCGGCATGGGCGAGTCGCGCGTTGGTGAAGTAATCAAAGAGATCAATGCCGAATGTCCCAAGTGTGAGATCGGCACAACCGTTCATACCGGTGTTATCACTGTCCGTACAATGGCATATGCTGATTCTCTGGCTGAGGCTGAGAATATTGTCAACCCGGCAACAGACAAGCTCCGTGAGCGTTTTGAGGATAACGTCTACGGAGAAGAAGGGGTTGGGCTGTCGGAGGTTATAGTCAAGCTCCTTGGGGACAGGGGACAGAAACTCTCGCTTGCCGAAAGCTGCACCGGCGGGCTTATTGCAGCTGATATTGTCAGCGTCGCCGGCGCGTCAGAGGTGCTGATTGAAGGCGTCGTCTCATACGCAAACCAAGCCAAACAAAACCGTCTTGGCGTGAATGAGAAAACGCTTATCAACTACGGCGCGGTCAGCCAGGAGACGGTTATTGAAATGGCGCGGGGATCGCGTGAGTTTTCAAAATCCGATTACGCAATCGCTATCAGCGGCATAGCCGGGCCTGGCGGGGGAAGTGAGGAAAAACCTGTCGGCACGACCTGGATCGCCCTTGATTGTGAAGACGGGACTTACACGTTAAAGAAGAATCTATTTTACAACCGCGAAGGCAACCGCAGACTGGGGGTCAACTACTCGCTCGATCTGCTACGCCGGGTTATCAATAACCAGAAATTACCGGAAGGGGTTCAATTATGCCAGGGCGTTATGCAATAATTTCAGACATCCACGGAAACGCTGCCGCACTCAAAGCCGTCCTTGCTAAAGGGCGCGAGCTTGGCGTTGATGAATTCTGCTGCCTTGGCGATGTTGTCGGTTATGGTGCGAGCATGAAAGAATGCGTGGACCTTGTGCGCAATAACTGCCGTTATGTCATTCAGGGCAACCACGACCTTAATATCCTTAATGGCCCGGCAGAAAATATGCGCCCAGAGGCAAAAGAGGCAATTGAGTACGCCCACTCGATACTTGACCAGAGCGATCTTGACTTCCTCGCCGGCTTGCCACACCCATTAAAGGTCGCCAACCGTTTTCTGCTGACCCACGGCGCACTGACCGGTCAGGCCGATTATATTCTTAAACAGAGTGACGCGCAGAAAAATATCGCCCTGCTTGAGCAGGATTACCCGGGGATCAATGTCATGTTTTTCGGCCACACCCACCTGCCGATGGTCTTGACCGCCAGCGCCGCCAAGACCGATTTTACCCAGGGCGGCATGGTCAACATCAATCCGGCCAAAACCTATCTGGTCAACCCCGGAAGCGCCGGACAGCCAAGGGACAAGACCCCGGAAGCCTGTTTCTGCATTTATGATACCGATGACTCGCAGATTATCTATGTGCGCGTTCCCTATGACTTCAGGCCGGAGCAGAAAAAAATCATGGACGCAGGCTTGCCTGAGAAAAACGCCCGCCGCCTTGCACTCGGGCTATGATTAAATAATATTCTTATTAAAACTACTATAGAGGAATTGAGGAAAAGATGAGTAAGATCACAGAAGAGGATATCAAGAAAATTGCGCTGCTCTCCCGCCTTGAGCTTGATGAGAAGGAAGTGGGTAAATTCGCCGGGCAGCTCGAGAGCATCCTTGAATATATCGAGCATCTCTCAGAGGTTGACATTGAAGGGGTTGAACCTTTTATCAGCGCTGCCGCCAGTGGTAACGTTTTCAGGGAAGACCGGATTATCCCGTCGCTGCCCAATGAAAAAGCCCTGCAGAATGCGCCAAAATCCGGCGAAGGCTTCTTCAAGGTTCCGGCCGTTATCAAATAACAGCCTTACTTATATCTTTTTTTCGACGATTAAAACCAATTAATACAACGGGGACAGCAAGTTGGATATCACTAAATTCACAGCCATTGAACTGGCGGAAAAAATAAAAAGCAAAGAGTTTACCGCGCGCGAGGTCACAGAAGCTTCACTTGCGCTGATTGATGCCAAAGATAACGAGATCGGCGCGTTCCTCTCTATTGACCGTGAGGGCGCGCTGGCGGCGGCGGCTGAGATTGACCGCAAGATTTCAGCCGGAGAGGACGCTGGCGTACTTGGCGGAGTGCCGGTTGCAGTAAAAGACAATATCTGCATTGAAGACATGACTACAACCTGCGCGAGCAAGATGCTTGAGAACTACCGCCCGCCATACTCTGCGCATGTGGTTGATAAACTCCGCGCGGCCGGGGCTGTCATTATCGGCAAGACCAACCTTGATGAATTTGCCATGGGTAGTTCTACCGAAAACTCCGCCCTTAAAAAGACCGCTAATCCCAGAAACACCGCTTATGTTCCGGGCGGTTCATCGGGTGGCTCGGCGGCGGCTGTCGCGGCGGGGTTTGTCCCCCTTGCCCTTGGTAGCGACACCGGCGGTTCTATCCGCCAGCCAGCCTCATACTGCGGCGTTGTCGGCATGAAACCGACCTACGGCGTTGTCAGCCGTTACGGACTGGTAGCCTTCGGCTCAAGCCTTGACCAGATCGGCCCCTTCGCCAGAAACACCAAAGACGCGGCACTTCTGCTTGATGTTATTGCCGGGCCGGATCAGCGCGACTCGAACTGCGCGCCGGAGAAACTTACAGGACTAAATGAACTTAATGATATCGACTACAGCGGTCTGAAGATTGGCCTGCCCAAAGAATACTTTGAAACAGAAGGTTTGGACTCGCAGGTTCGTCAGAAGGTCGAAGCGGCAATAGAGAAATTCAAAACCGCCGGGGCTGAGATCAGGGAAATCCACCTGCCGATGATTAAGTACGCCGTTCCCACATATTATATCGTCGCAACCGCCGAGGCCAGTTCAAACCTCTCACGCTTTGACGGTGCACACTACGGCCACCGCTGCGGTGACGCCACAGACATTATAGACATGTTCAGCCGCTCACGGGAGGAAGGTTTCGGCGAAGAGGTCAAACGCCGCATCATGCTTGGCACCTACGTTCTCTCTGCCGGTTATTATGACGCCTATTACCTGCGCGCACTCAAAGTCCGCACCAAGATCGCCGACGACTTTGCCAATGCTTTCAAAGAAGTAGATATCATCGCCGCGCCGGTTGCGCCATCAACAGCGTTCAAAACAGGTGAAAAAACTAACGATCCTCTAGCAATGTACTTATCTGATATTTACACAATCAGCGTAAACTTGGCCGGACTTCCGGGAATCTCACTACCATGCGGCGAAGCGGATAACGGGATGCCGGTAGGACTACAGCTTATCAGCGCAATGAATCAGGATGCAAAGCTGCTGGCTGTTTCTGCAGGATTTGAAGAACTGGGATAAAATGCACCTTCTTGCATACAAGCAATGGCTTATATTACTCCGTAAATTAAAGCGCATCGCGCGCTCCAAAGGTTCTGCCCACAGCATTGCCTTCGGCGCGGCTATCGGCTTTTTCATCGGCATGGAACCTATCATGGGTATTCAGATGGTTGTCGCCGCTTTTATCGCGACAATCCTCAAGGCTAACCGCATTGCCGCGATATTGCCCGTCTGGGTGTCAAACCCGGCGACATTCATCCCGCTCTACGGCTTTAACTACTGGATTGGCTATAAATTAACCGGCTGGGGACCGGGGCTTGATGAATATGAAAAAGTCCTCAAGCAAGCTGAGATCATTGCCAAGGAAAGCGGCTTTATTAACGGCATTATAGAGGGCAGCAAGCATCTGGCAAGCTTGGGAACGGGTGCGCTGGCGAGTTTGTTTATCGGCTGTACAATTGTCGGGATTGTCAGCGCGGTAATTGCTTATCCGGTATGCCTGCGTGCTGTTGAATTCATGCGCCACCGTCGGCAAATCCGCCGGGAAAAGCGGCATCACCGTTTTCTGGAGCTACTCAAGAAACACGAAGAGAAAACTTCCGGAAATAAAAGCGAAGAAGAAATCGCGGGATAAACAAAAGGCAGAAATATCTGCCTTTGATTCACACTTTCCCGGCGCGACTTATTTACACGCTTTTCCCTGTAAAGATAACGACGATCCCCGCAAGATAAGCTTTAAATCTTGACCAGAAACAGCGCTATTGAAAAGGTAAGGTCTTCACGCGGGCTTGCCATTACGCCATCAAGCTCGAAATCAACACTGATGCTCACCGCACCTTTCATGTGCGAGATGAAATAATTTGAGCCGACAACGACCGACGGCGTGCTGATGCGGTCAAATTTATAATCAGTTGTTGAGAGAACCGCCTTGGTCTGTCCGGCAATTATATTGCAGATCTCACACACGCCGTCAAGAACAGTGTTGTCCATCTTGGTTAGCTTCTCACCGATCATCTTGCTAGCCAAGAACATCGCCCCCGCCTCAGAGCAATTTATAAGAATAGAACCGGAACAGTTACCGGCGCAACCGATAATCGCCGTAACCTCGCGCGTACAGGTAAAGCGCCTGCTTGCTCCAACCGGAAAAGGTTTCAAACCAGCCATGGCCAGACCATCCCGTGCCGATTTAACCAAAACACCAACCAGTTTCTCATCAATTTGCAGTATATTCATCAACGGAGTAACCTTTCTTAACCTGATGCCAACAGCAAATACCTGAGGCACCTGTTGACTATTACCCGAACCTGTTATAAAATTAGTTATTAATTGCCTAAAATCCTGGTCAGCGAATTACCATAATCATCTGACTGCTTTCAGGATATAAGTTTACCCATTTTTCGTCAAGCATATTTTGCATCTCAGGAATAATTATGAAACCATTTTCACTACTGATAAAACCGGCCTCAGCCGATTGCAACCTGCGCTGCAAGTACTGTTTCTACCTCGACCACTGCAGTATGTACCCGGAAAGCAAAATCCACCGTATGTCTGAGCAGACGCTTGAGAACATGATCCGCAGCTTCATGGAAATCCCCATGGAGCAATACGCCTTTGGCTGGCAGGGAGGAGAGCCGACCCTGATGGGGGTTAACTTTTTCCGCAAAGCCATAGAATTTCAGAAGAAGTACGGTTATGCCAATAAGACGGTTGCTAACGGCCTTCAGACCAACTGCACCCTGATCGACCAGGAATTTGCCGAGTTTCTTGCAGAGTACAAATTCCTGCTCGGGGTCAGCCTTGACGGGCCAGCCGAGATTCATGATTACTACCGACTTGATGCCGGCGGCGGGCCGACGCACGCCAAAGTCTTAACCGGAATTGAATATCTCAGGAAAGCCGGAGTCGAGTTTAACATCCTGACGCTGGTCAATGACCGCAATTCACGCGACGGCAAACTTGTCTACCGCTACCTCGTCGATAACGGTTTTAATTACCAGCAGTATATCCCCTGCGTTGAGTTTGACAAAAACGGCGAAATCCTCCCGTTTGCGGTGCAGCCCGAGCGCTGGGGCGAATTTCTCTGTGAGATCTACGACCAGTGGAGGACAACCGATACCCGCAAGGTCAGCATCCGCCTCTTCGACTCACTGGTCAATTATTTTTACGATGGCACGCGCAACTGCTGCAATATGGGTACTGACTGCCGCCATTATTTTGTCGTCGAGCATAACGGTGACGTCTTCCCTTGTGACTTCTTCGTCCGGCCGGATCTGCGCCTTGGCAATGTCAGCGATACAAAATGGCAGGACATGGCAAATTCCGAGACCTACAAAAATTTCGGCGCGCTCAAGAGCCTGTGGAACGAAGGCTGCGCTAACTGTAAATTCCTTGAAATCTGCGCCGGCTGCTGCCTGAAAAACCGTTTCCGTCAGGGTGATGACCCCAAACAGTTAAGCTGGCTCTGCAAGGGCTGGAAGATTTTCTACGAGCATGCCCTGCCCGGACTCAAGGAACTGGCGCAGGAGCTTAAACGCGAACATATGCTGGCAGCTCAGCGCCAGCGGGCAGTATCAGCAAAAACAGCCCCTACTAAAACAGCCAAACCAAATGACCCCTGCCCGTGTAACAGCGGCAAAAAATTTAAAAAGTGCTGCGGGCGTAAATAGCCCCAGCACTTTTTCAGATCCGTATTTTCAGAGAACTGCAGGTTATTATTACCCGCTCAGAGTTCTGTATCACATTCAAAAATCTGGTTGATCTCATCCTGCGCCTGAGCCAATTCTTCCTCACCGGCTTCAGAGACCATCACCCGGCACTCTTCCTTGGTTCTGGAATCATAAAGAATCAGCGCCTCGCCATCCGGTGATTTTTCAATCTCGTCAAGCCGAAGCACGCGTTTGCGTACCAGTATCAGCGCAATCAGATAACGGAAGAGAATCCTTGACGGTTTGTCATCACCCTCAAGGTTGGTGAAGAAGGTGTAAAACGCTTCGATATCAATTACAAGTCTGTTTTTCTTTTTATCATCAGGCTTGTGCAGGGTTGTCCGCCAGAAAGAAAAGAACGCCGACTTATCCTGCTCCGGCCATACTTCATTGGAATAGTCCAGCCTTACAAAACTCTCTGCCTGCTCCTTGAGGGCAGAGAAAAAACTGTCACCCTCAACAAAGGCCTTTCCTGTCACCGCGCATACCCGCTGGCTGCGCCCTACATCCCAGTTAGCAATCAAATCAAACTCCCAGTAAACTTATCATCACAAAACGCTTAAACAATTTCTAGCGTGCGCGAAAAAAACGGTTGCCGCTGCCGCCTTCACCAATCCTGACCTTCAGACGACGGCCACAACGCGGGCAGCTTCCGACATAATGCGTACCTTCCTTATTCTTGTAAATCCGTGAATAAACCCGGCAACATTCAAACATTATCCCGAGAAACGCCTTTTTATCCTCCGGCATAAACAGCTCCTGTAAATCACTGGGCAAGTGGCTGACCAGCCGCGTCAACAGTCTTGATACTCTCAACTGTCAGCTCTGTAATCGGCGCAATGCCACTTCCGGCGTAAGCCCCTGAAGAGGTCGGAGTCACATTAGAGGCAGAAGCCGGCGCGTCACTTATTGTGGTCTGCGGAATGTTAGCCAGCTGCGGCTGCGCGGCCTGCTTAAGATCCTTGCTATCATTATATAACTCGGCAATGCGCGCCGCTGCGTCAGTTCTGGTGTAAGGATTCTTGGTAAGAACCTGCTTATATTCCTTGACCGCACTAGCATAATCGCGAACATAGATAGATTCATAAATACGTCCTGAGGAATAGTGCGCAGCCTCGACCTTGCTGCTGTTTGGATACTCGGTAATAATCTTGCGGTACAGCTCAAGAGCGCGGCGGTAACGCGGACGGGCCTTGAAAGGATTTACAGCATGCCGTAAAATCTCAGCCAGTTCATACATCACCTCAGCACTCTCATTATACATCCTTGTTGAACTGTATGATGTTGAGTCGTCTTTCCTGCTCAGCGGGGCATATGAGTTTGATGCTGATTTTGAAGTAGTTATCGACCTTGCCGGAGCATTGGCTACCGGCTGCTGCACGGATGCGACTACAGGTTCGGCATTAGCAACAGGGGCAGAGTCGACACCGGAAAGTGTAACCCCCTTGAGCGGATCGGTGTCAGTGATACGGACAACCTCAGGGCTGTCGAGTGAGCCGAAGATAATGGTTGTCTCACCAGGCATAACCCTGGCCTTCTTTACAAGACGCGCGCCGTCCTTCTCGAAAATAATTTCATAAAGCCCGGACTTGACGTCACTCATGGTGAGTACCGCCCGGTCTTTGGCAATACGCCTGCCCTGAAAGAGCACCGCGCACTCCAGCGGCTTACTGCAAATTTTGAGCGTGCCGCTGCCACCCTCAGCCAGCTTCAGAGACGGCATCGACGCCGGTTCAGCAGCCATCAACCCACCAACACATAACAGGCACAGAAAGAGCATGTTAATGATTTTAAATTTATTCACAGCAATTTCCCCCAAAATATTCGGAAACCCTATCTTACACAAAAACACATCCCCCCCCGAGCGGCTCGACCGCTCAAGATAATATTCTGCCTATTCTACAGATATGAAAGGAAAAATCAACCTTTACCGAAAAACATATTTCAAAAGCGAAAATACGCCATCACAGACATAACAGGTTAAGGACAAAATAGTTACAGGAAAGATAAAGACTATTTTACGGTTGCGGGGGCGGGAAGTTCCAGAAGCGAAGCGGAAAGTTCCTTAAGAGCAGCAAGGGTCACGGAAAAATCAAGGCGCAGAACTTCATCCTGACGGCTGGCTTTAACAAGCAGCGGTTTGGCTGCCGGCTGAAAACCAGAGAACTCCTGCGAGAAACTTTTCCAGGGGATCGGCAATTGATTAGGCTTGGTCGGCTGCGGCCATACACTCTGGCTTTTAACAGCAAGCTGGAGATACCGGAGCGGGCTAAATGAACTGCCGAAAAACGTCTCCTTGCCCAGAGCTGCGTTGGTTGAATCATAATTCAAGGTGGAAGAAAGTCGCAGCGAACTGTCTACAGCGGCATCAGCAGCGGCAATCACTTTGCCAATAACCGACTTGATAAAACCTTCAGACTCCCGGTACTGGTCGGCGTTTACCGGCGCTGCGGGAGTAACCACAATCAACCGTTTGTCTTTTATTACAGCAGTATACCACTGCGGCTTGCCCATTTCCTCAGGCAGCTCAAAAGACATACTCCGAAACGACACCTCAAGCCCCTTAATTTTCTGCCCCTGCGAAGTAACCCCGTCCTCAAAGAAACTGACTTCAAACTTAATCCCCTTCTCCGCCATAAGCTCGGAGACTTCACCGATAGTCAGCAAATTGTAAAATGACTCATAAAGCGCTGACAGATTTTCAGGATTTTTAAATTCCAGCACCGAGACATAAACCGGGCCGACATTCTTGCTCGCCTGCGGGCTGTCATAAATGCCGCTGGCCCACTCAACAGGCGCGGACTTTTTCAGGATATTCAGAAAATCATTAGCCGATTTAACCCCGTCAGCTCCGACCTTATGCCCAAACGCCGCCTGGGCAGTTGCCGCAAACCCAGAAAGAACCGTGCTATAAAGCTCCGGCCAGATCTTACCGCATGAAAATACGTCCACCTCCTGCGGCAGAGTTCCGGCCAGTGACATTTTACTCTCCGGCATATTGGTCAGAGCATAATGAAGAGAGCCGCCATATCTGGTCACGCCATCAAGCTTGAGTTCAATTTTATCCCCGGCAAGTCGTCCGGCAATACCAACAACCGCCAACTCCCTGAGAATATCGGCGATACTCTCCAGACCTGAAATCAACCCCAGGTTAAGCGGGTTATCAAGTTTTGCCTGGCTTCCGGCAAGATCACGCAACACATCACGCCGGATATCTTCAATATATGAGCTGAGAAACCGTGGATAACTCAGCAGAAAGCGGCTGAAATGAAGGCGAAGATTAAAATCATACTTGTCTTTAACCTCCCCCATAAGGCCATTTGCCCCGGAAAAAGCGTAAAGCTTGCGTGCCTTGTCGGTTGCCGCGCGGCTGCGGCTGATGACAATCAGGTCCTTGCCGGTAAAGGCCACATGAAATGTATAGAAATAATCGGCATTGGTCTGGCGAAAACGGATTATGCCATCTTCTTTTGACTCACGCAGAACATCTCCAAGCCCCTGAAAGGCTTTGACAAAATCCTGCTCACCGCCGGAATGAAGAATATAAACCCAGTCATTATCCTTCTCCTGAGAAAGGTTATAGTACGCCGCCTCCATCCAGCCGTTAGTGTTAATCGCCAAAAGGCCGGAGTTGAATATCAGCTCGCCAACAATGTCAAAAACCGGATTTTTCAGGGTAGTCTGAGGATTAAACGCCGCCAGTACTTTATATGCATTCTGATTTAATGCCTGAAGGTTCTCGCAACGAAATGCGGCAATAAGAGAGCGTTCACGGGTAAAGATATCACCGTTATGCTCGTTTGCCGTCAAGACAGCAGAGCACGCCAGCAATAGCCAAAGAATTATCCTACCCGTCTTTTTTATCATTACAGACACATCCTTTTCGCATAAGCACACTGATCGGCACTGACAGCGCCATACCAATCAACGGCGCAAGAATATACAGCCACGCAAGTGAGAGATCACCAGAAGCAACCTCCGGCCCAAGTGACCTCGCCGGGTTCATCGACGCTCCCGTAAGCGGCCCGCCAACCAGTGCCAGAATACCGACCGTAACCCCGACCGCCACACCAGCCATCACTCCTTTTTCCTGCGCACCGGTTGAGACGTTTAAAATTACCACCATCAATATAAATGAGAAAATAACCTCAAGGAGGAACACGCTCCCCCAACTAAGCCCCAACCCCGGCATCGTCTCACCCATAGTTACTGAAAGCGGGAAAATCAGTTTAAGCGTAAAACTCGCTGCAACCGCACCAAAAATCTGCGCCGGCACATAATACAACACCGTACACCAGCACTCGCGTCCCGCCAGACAAAAAGCTATCGTCACCGCCGGATTAATATGCGCCCCCGATATATCACCAGTCGCGTAAATCACCGCCACCACAATCATCGCAAAGACCAGCGATACCCCGACATGCGTGACCACGCCAGAAGACATCGTATTAACAATAACCGCACCTGTACCGGCAAAGACCAGAAAAAAAGTTCCAATCATTTCCGTAAAAGCCTTGTAAGGCATATTTCCGCAAGTAAGCGCCATAATATACTCTCCAAATCAGAACAACAAGACAAAACAGTTTGCAGAGAATATTATACTCAGAATACACATTTCTATTCTGTTAGGTTTTTGTCAAGATAATCCTCAACCTGATTAGCAACAATTACGCCGTAATTAGCCGCACCCAGCCAGCCACTCATGATAATCGCGCAACTTCCCGTGTGATAGACCCCTGCCGCCACCTTCGGCAAGCCCTCACTGATCTTCAAGCCTTCAAACTTCGTACCGAAGGACGCTCCGCCGACATGCCCGGTATAATGCTCAAATGTTTTTGGCGTCGCCGCTTCAACATAATCAATCTTAGCACGCACACCCGGCAGATACTTCTCAAGATGACTTATCGCATCCTCGCAAAGCTTATCCTTGGCTTTCTGATAATCTTCATCACTTAAACCTGCCCAGTCCTCATAGCGGGCATTCATCGAGGCCACAACCGTATAACGGTCAACCCCGGGACGGGTCTTTGGATAATAAACCGAGTACGTCCGGCTGGTCGGCGTCTTGGCGCAAAGCGCAGTCGCGTCAAATTCAGGATAAGTCGAGGTAAAGAGCAGATCACCGACATCCTCGATAGTCTCGCCTTCTTTAATGCCCATATAAACCTGAGTTGAGGAGTTAGCGATACGCATATCCTTTGTCTTATCAACAAATTCTGCCGGAAGGCATTCGCTGCCGATCATCTCAAGGACGGTGCGTGAAAGCGAAGCGTTGGAGAGTACTGCCGGAGCTTTTATCACACGGCCGCAAACCTCAACACCCGCCGCCTTACCGTCTTCCATAATGATTTTATCGACCGGCGCACGAACAACAATATCAACCCCGTTCTTCTCAAGCTCTTCACGCATCATATCAATAAAGAGATCCGTCCCCCCTTCAAAGGTAAAGACGCCCTTATTCATGAAGTTTGAAAATACGATGCCATAAGTAATCGCCGGCTCATCAAGAGTCGAACCGTTAGCATAAGTAATCGGCTCCATCAGAAAACGCACCACGTCCTTACGACCGGGAAAGAACTGCTCAAACAACTCACGTGTGGTCATCGACTGATCGTCATAAAAATTCATCTTCGCAAGTGTCGTAAAGAAATTATCAACCACATCTTTCGCAATACCGAAATGACTGATAAGCTTGTCCTTGAAATCTTCAGTATCAAAGGTTGTCTCAAGCGAGAATTGCGGGTTATCAAAGACAATACGCTTGAGCTGGACGATGCGGCTGGCAATATCCTTGCTCCAGTACTTGCGGCAGGTCTTGACCATACCGTAAGGAAAACCATGCAGCGAGACATCAAAGATATGCCCTTTGCGCTTGAAATATGCCGCCAAGCCACCAAGCATGAAATGCTGCTCCAAAAGCAGAACCCTGCGGTCAAAGTGCGCCAGACGATTGGCTGCTGTCATCCCGCCAAGGCCGGAGCCAATAACAATAACATCATAATTATCAGAAATTTCTTCAATTTTCTTCATATTCAGAACTCTCAAAATCCTCGTCTCATCGACACTAAATCTTGCAAAAAATCAGCTGAAACTGCCATAAAACTATATTATTGTACCGACACACGCGTCTCAGGCAATGGTTTTAGCCGCGACGGCCTATAATATTTTTTAGTTGACGAAGTGAATATGTGCGGTATAATTGGCAACCGTAAAACTAACCGACCTTTTTGGACGCGTCAATCGCCCCAAGCCATATAACACCCGCAGCAGCGGAAAGTCCATCAACGGACTGAAGATTATATGGAAATTCCACTCTGGTTACAGAAAAATCTGTCAAATGAACCCGCCAGAGAAAAACAGAAGAAAACCCGGCTTTAACGTCAGCACTGGTATTCAGCAACCCCCATTGCGCAGTTACCCAGCCGGCAGAGGAATAAAATTTACAGCAAAACGTATCACAACAGTATAAAGAGATGATATGATAACCGGCCCGGTTCGGGTAAGGTCATTCATCTCAGTCCGCGCGGTGGTGCAGGTTGAAAACAAGTTTGAGTTGCACCGCGGGAATTAAAAAAAGGAGAACCCATGAACGTTGAAAAAGACTCATTACACCAGGAAACACACGAAATTACCGATCTGATCCTTGCGGCGAAAGAAAAAGCCTATCAGGAAACAGATGACACCCCGGAACCGGAATTAACCCAATCTGTAGGGTGGCCAGTTGAATGTACTGTCGGACCCGGCCTTGAGGGCGCAATTGCCTGCGAAACCAAAATCGGTTATGTAAACGGCGGCAAAGGCTGGCTGGTTTACGGCGGCTACAATATCTTCGATCTCTGCGCGTATTCAAACTATGAAGAAGTAAGCTTCCTGCTGCTTAACGGCCGCATGCCCAACAAGTCAGAGTTTACCGAATTCAAACAAAAACTTATGGCCGCGCGGCACATTCCAAACACTCTGCGCCTGATGATGGGTTTCCCAGTTCAGGACATGAACCCGATGGCCTCGCTGCGTATCGGCACCAACATGCTCCGCCAGCGGCTGACCTGGCGTGATATGGCTAAAGCCAAACCAAGTGAGGAACTCGCTGTCGAAACAGATGCTGATGCAATAGACATGGACATCCCGCAGAGTGGACAGGATCACGCAACCTACGAATTTAAGCGCGGACACGGGCAGTTCAACAAGCCCGCCTCCGCCCGCGAATCACAGGATGATGCTGAGGGTATGGACGCCTGTATACACCTGATCTCTGCAATGTCGGTACTGACTGCCGCTATCTCGCGCATCCGCAGCGACCATATTCCGATTGAGTGGCATCCTGAACTTTCACACGCGGCTAACCTTTTATATATGATGACCGGACGTATCCCAACCCCGGTCGAAGAACGTATTATGGATGTAGCGCTGATCCTGCACGCGGATCACGGCATGAACGCCAGTACCTTCGCCTCAATGGTTGTAGCGTCAACGCTTTCGGATATCTACTTCTCGGTTGGTGCGGGTATTGCCGCTCTTAATGGGCCACTTCACGGCGGGGCTAATGAGATGGTCGTCAAAATGCTCAAGGAAATCGGCTCGCCTGATAATGCCAAAGCATGGTATGCAGAAAAACGAGCCAATAAAGAAAAGATCATGGGCTTTGGCCACCGCGTTTACAAGGCTTATGACCCGCGCGCGCGTATTCTGGCCCCGCTTGCGGAGTATCTTGCCCGCGACAATGTTCAAGCGAGAAAGCTTTATGAGACGGCCAAAAGCCTTGAGGGCGAGGTTATAGAGACACTCGGAAAAGATAAAAAAATCTTCCCCAACGTTGACTATTACTCCGGAATTGTCTACACTTGTCTGGGTATTCCGGATGACATGTTTACGCCGGTCTTTGCGGTCTCGCGAACTGCGGGCTGGACTGCGCGCATCCTGGAATATATCGAGAACAACCGGATATTCCGCCCAAGAGCGATCTACACCGGTGGCTTTGTCACCGACTATACTCCTCTTGAGCAGAGATAATATCCCTCTGCAAAAAGGATACGAAAATGCCGCGCTATGTACTTGCGCAGATCAACACCACTGTTGGCGCACTTGAAAGCAATGCCGAAAAAATCCTCGCGGCTCTTGAAGACGCTGCCAGTCTAAAGCCTGATCTGGTGATTTTCCCGGAGATGACGCTGGCTGGTTATCCGCCTGAAGACTTACTGCTCAAGCCCGGTTTCTACCGGGCGGCGGCAGATGTTATGGCTGAGCTTACCCCCAAGATTAAAATCCCGTCGCTTGTCGGCTACCCCTCACGCACCCAGAGTGGCGAACACCATAACACCGCCGCGCTGATTGCTGACGGTCAGGTCGTAACAACCTACAATAAATGTCTGCTGCCCAATTACGCCGTCTTTGATGAAAAGAGGTATTTCAAAGAAGGCCAGACCGCACTTAATATTGAAACCGGTGCAACCAAGACTGGCGTAGTCATTTGTGAAGACGCCTGGGAAGATTATGGCCCGTCTGCCGATTCCGCCGCTGCCGGAGCGCAGGTTATCGCCTGCCTTTCCGCTAGCCCTTTCCACCACGGCAAGGAAGAAAGCCGTTTTGACACCTTCAAGCGCCTCTGCTCCAAAAACAATGTCTACTTCCTCTACTGCAACCTTGTCGGCGGACAGGACGAACTGATCTTTGACGGGGCGAGCTTTGTCATGTCTCCTACCGGTGAAATCCTGACCAAGGCAAAATCCTTCGAGGAAGAACTGCTGGTATTTGATCTGCCCGAGCAGGAAAAACGTCCGGCCAAATCACCATCAAGACCTGTAAAAAATATCCGCATGCAATTTACTGAAGAAAGCAAACCGGCAATTGAAATTAAACCGGCAGTCGAGAAACATCCCCTTGCCGATGTCTACGGCGGGCTGGTTCTTGGTGTGCGCGACTATGTCCGCAAGAACGGTTTTACCGGCGTTATTATCGGTTTATCCGGAGGTATCGACTCAGCCCTGACCGCAGCAATCGCGGTTGACGCTCTAGGCAGCGAAAATGTTTTTGGCGTAACCATGCCAAGCCGCTACTCCTCAGGCGAGACCAAAGACGACGCACGCATCCTCGCAGAAAACCTCGGCATCCGATTTGAGACGCTGCCGATTGAAGCACCCTTTGCTGAGTTCAATAAACTCCTGACACCGATCTATAAAGACGCAGACCCGAAGAAAGACCCCGAGAACCTGACCGATCAGAACATTCAGGCACGCATCCGCGCAGTATACCTGATGGCGCTGTCAAACAAGTACGGTCTGCTACTTTTAAACACCTCAAACAAGAGCGAGAGCGCAGTCGGCTACGGCACACTTTACGGTGATATGGCCGGCGGCTACGCAGCGATCAAGGACGTTCTCAAGACTGATGTCTGGAAGCTATCATATTACGTCAATGAACTGCACGGGCGCGAGGTCATTCCGGTGTCTACGATTGTCCGCGTCCCTTCAGCAGAACTCCGCGAAGATCAGGAAGACCGCCAGTCGCTGCCGGATTATCCTGTGCTTGATCCGATCCTTGAATTATTTGTCGAGCAGGATCTGACCTACCCGGAAATTATCGAAAGAGGTCACGATGCCGAGACGGTGCGCAAGATTATCCGCATGGTTGACCGTAGCGAGTTCAAGCGCCGCCAGAGTGTGATCGGTCCGCGTGTTACGCCTAAAGCCTTCGGCAAGGACCGCCGCCTGCCGCTGACTAACCGTTTTATCCAGAAATAAGCAGCGCCAGTTATCTTATTATATCATGCAAAAAACAACAGCCTCCGCACAAACGGAGGCTGTCTTTCTGTTCTGCAAACAGAAGGGGTATTATTTAATGCGGATTTCCTTACCCGTCTCAGAAGACTTGTAGATCGCATCAAGAATATTCTGGATTGTCAGAGACTGCTCAATTGTAGTAAGCGGTTTTTCATTGCCAAGAATTGCCTGAACCCAGTTATGGTGGCGGTTACAACTTGGCACTCCAACCTTGACATTCTGCGGTTCAACAACTTCGTACTCGCCCTTATTCTTTTTACTGTAACGGAACACCTTGCCGGGATACGCATTCGCACCACCGTCAGTACCGAAGATTTCAACATTGTGATCATCAGCTTTCTCACGGTGCAGCGCCCAGGAAACATTAAGCTCGACACTAGCGCCGTTTTTAAATTTAATCAACGCGTGTGAGAAATCATCCACGTCAAACTTGAACTTTTTCTTCTTGTCAGACTTGCCCCAGCCCCCCTCACCGATGCCACGGTTGGCAAGCTTGGTAAAGGCCTGACCGCTGACCGCTACCGGCTGCCAGTTATCCATCAGAAACAGACAAAGATCAAGCATATGCACGCCGATATCAAGGAGCGCCCCACCGCCGGCCAGTTTCTTCTCGCCAAACCATGTGCCGAATTTCGGACAACCACTGCGGCGGTACCAATAAGCCTTGCCGTGATAAATATCACCCAGATCACCACGTTCAACAATTGTCTTAATCATCTGCGATTCTTTACGGTAACGCTGATTCATACCGAGCATAAAGACTTTACGCTTTGCCTTGGCAACAGCCGCAACCTTCTTGGCCTCATCCAGACTAAGTGCAAAAGGTTTGTCAAGGATAACGTGTTTGCCAGCCTTGAGACAAGCCATACTTACCGGGGCATGCAGGAAGTTAGGCAGCGCAATTGCAATTGCATTAATCTCAGGATCAGCAATCATCTCCTCCCACTTGGTATAAACATTCTTGCAACCGTACTTATCAGCAACTTCCTTAGCCCGGTCTTTGCTCAAATCAGCAACCGCCGCAATCTCTGCATCAGGATGGCTGACCACCCCGTCACAGTGATTAAAAGCAATCGCACCGGCACCAATCATACCAACTTTTACTTTAGCCATTTTTAAAGTCCTCATTTATTTTTAAGGCAAATATGAAAAATAGTGAATGTCAGATTAGCGCAGACTCTTGAGAAAATCAAGACAAACCTTGACGTTTTCATAAGCATCACCATTATGACGTTCATGCTCGACAATAAACCACTCCGCCTTGCCTGTCTCAACGGCAACCGGCAGAACCTCCGCCCACGGCACATCATCCTGACCGACACAGGCGGTGTCATTTGTCGCGCTGAATGCCTTTACGTGAACGGTCTTTGAACGGCCTGGATACTTCCTGAATAACGCACGCGCATCCTGACCGGCACGGAAACTCCAGCCCATGTCAACCTGCATTAGAAGGTCGTCGGGGGTCGAGGAAAAGACGGTATCAAAAGCGTTGCATCCGCCAAGATCATCAAATTCAAAAGCATGGTTGTGATATCCAAACTCAAGTCCTTTGGCTGTGATTTTATCTTTAAGCTCAAGCATTTCGTCTACAAACGCCATCCAGGTATCAACGCTCTCACGAATTTCCTGCGGAACAGCCGGAACAATAATCCGCGGATTGCCAAGCTCAAGGTTGTAATCAACAATAGCGTCAAAATCATCGCGCAAAAGCTGCAGACCGGTGTGCGAACCGGCAATGCCAAGATCAAGATCGCAAAGAAGCTTACGCATCTCAGCAGCCGGAATATTATGAAAACCGGCAAACTCAACCCCCTCATACCCCATCCTGGCAACCTTCTCAAGCTGGGTTGGATAATCATCAATTTCCTTGACCGGATTTAAAGACCACATCTGAAGCGCAATTGGAGTTTTTGAAATAACAGACATTCTTTCCCTTTCTGAAAAAAATCATAAATACTTTTTAATTAATACTACACCAGCCGGTATTTGGCGTGTATACTGTTGACATAAAAGTGTACTTATTTGATTTATTAAAAACTTAACAGGAAAATATCTTGATTTCCAAATGGCCTAAACCAGACCAGAAGGATCTTCCTTTTCTTTTTTCAACTGTCCGTATTGAAAACGACTGGAATTTCCCCGAGCATTCCCACCTGGATTTTTTCGAGCTTGTATATGTCCATAACGGCCATTTCCGGCATAAAGTCAACAATACGGTACTTGACCACGCGGAGCGGATGCTGCTGCTTGTCAGGCACGATGATGAGCATGAACTGGCAGGCAAGGGATTTACTTACACCAACATGATGGTACCAGTGCGCTGGATCAGGCAGATTGAGAAACTCTGGAACTGTACAGAATTGAGCAATGGTATCTTTGCCAGCAAGCATCCCATATATACAGCTCTCACCCAAAAACAACATGTACAATTTGAAAATGAACTGATAAATCTGAACACCCCCCCTACGCGCGAAGGGCGGACAGCTAAATTCTCTGGGTTTCTGATTAATATTTTTCTTAACTATTTTGCCAATCCGTCACTTTTTGGCTATGAAAAAGAAAACCTGCCCGAGTGGCTTAATAATACGATTTCCTGGATTCACAAACGGCGGGAACAACCTATCCGCGTCGCCGATATTGTCGAGCATTGCAATAAATGCCCCGAGCATGTCGCGCGCGCCTTTAAGACGTATCTGAATATGACCCCGTCGCAATATCTTAATCAGCAGCGCCTTGAATACGCTGCGGATCTGCTTTCGAGTACCAACTACCCTCTTCTTGAAATCTGCTATTCTGTCGGTTTTGATAACCCCAGTTATTTCCACAGACTTTTTAAAAAGAATTTCGGGCTAACCCCGGCTGCCTACAGAAAAGCCAACTATAATGTGGATTATTTGTAGGGCTTTACCTGCTTATCAGGCAGAAGGCGACAAAGCAGAAACGGCTGCCATAAAGGCAGCCGTTTCAAAGTCATCATTGCGCAATTGACTATTTGTCGCAGGTGTCGCAAGGTGTAGCTGCTGCACAACCGCAAGGTGTAGGCTCAGCCTTCTTGCACTTGTTGCATGCACTGCAACCTGAAGCGATAACAACACCAGCAACCATAACTGCAAGAGCGATCTTCTTAAGCATTTTTTTCTCCTTTTCCTGTAAACGCTTTTCTGTTCCCATATAAATATATTAACAGCATATCATTTTTTTCACAAGTGAAAAAAAAAAATATTAAAAAATATAATTCCCGCCGGGAGAATTACGTTTTAAGTGAATCTTCATCGTAAAAAACCGCCCATTAATAATAAAGGGCGGTTTTGATAACAGGTATTTAATTTAATCAGGGGGGGGTCAGGCTATAATATTTATCGTGTGCGGCTTGCCGTCATCGTCAGGTCCCATCGACCAGCCTTCGAGCAACGGATCATCCGGGTCATCAGGGTTGCGCCTACGTCTCTTCTTACCCTTCTGACCACCGCCTTCTTTTTCCGCATCAGCATTTACGCCATCCTGCTCAACGTGTTCGACCTCATTGACCGATTCGTGAGATTTACGTTCAAGCTCTTTGGCAAAAGCTTCCTGCATCTGGTGCGATGAACGTGCTATATCAGTGTCTCTTTCCTGTATCTGTTGTACAAGAGAGGACTTAACGATAGTTTCCTGCATATTCTGATTTATAGCACTCATGTTCATACCCTCCATGGCAGAACGCTTACTTCGATACTTATATTATCGGCAGTATAGCACAAAAATTGCCTTATATTAGTATTATATGCTGTAAATCCATAAATTTGCAAGAAAATTTCAACTAAAGTTGCCTTTTGTTACTGTACATGAGTCAATTTCCGCTCGCAGAACTTTTCCTTGAGAAAATCAAGAACCTGCGCATGTATCTGGCAAACCCGGCTCTCGGAGAGGTCAAGCACCTGACCGATCTCTTTAAGTGACAGATTCTCAAAATAATACATCACAAGAACCTGCTTCTGCTTTTCATTCAGGCCCTTGATCGCAACTTCCTTAATCTCTGCGCGCTGCAGCTCAGTCAGCGGATTAGTCGCGGTGACATCCGGGAGCATATCAATCTGCCCAAGGTCGTTGTCATCATCATCATCCCACTTGCGTGACAAGGACACAATATTCTTTACCCGGGTTTCCTTGAGAAATTCATCGTACTGATCCATGTCCAGGCCAAGCTCAGTAGCCACCTCTTCATCATCCGGCAGACGGCCAAGACGGGAAGAAAGATCATCACGCGCTCTTTCAAGCTGATGTACCCGCACCCGCACCAGACGCGGGATCCAGTCCAGACGGCGTAGTTCATCGAGGATCTGCCCGGAAATTCGTGAGCAGCAGTAGGTCGAAAATTTGATCCCCCGGTCATGCTCAAAACGGTTGATGGCATCAATTAGGCCAAGTGTACCCCAGCCTATAAGATCATTGACATTAACATGGTCTGGCAGACGATTAGCCATGCGTTCTGCTGTACTATAAACAAGTACCATGTAATGCTCGATCAGAGTATCTCTGATATGCTGTGCCTGAGTCTCTGAAAAATCGCGCCATAGCTGGTCTACCTCCTCTTCTGTCAACTCCGAAGGCGGCCCGTAATAATCCGCGTTCCTACTCATCACATCCTCCTGTTATCATTACTGTCTTCTTGCATTCCTCCCCCCCCGGGATTTCTGCTCAGACAGCCTGTTAATTTATAAGCTATTTTGCAGCGGCTTTTTTGCCATCTGCCTTGTTTTTCTCAGCCGCGCCTTCTTCGGTACTTGCCGCAGCATGGGCAGCAATATCAAGCCCGTCTGCATTAAGTCCCATACCCTTGCCGCCGGAAATGGCATCCAGATAAAGGTTACGCGCCCTTTCGCGCTTTTCTTCATCCAGCTGACGCTTATCCTCGACAACTTCTTTTACCAGCGCAATTCCCATCTTGGCCACAAACATGCCAATCATGAAATAGGCGACAATTATAACCACCCCCTGCGTAAACATCGCCGTAACATCAGCAGTCGGATAGCCAAACATCTTTCGTATCAGCCAGGTGGCAGAGAAAAACACAAAAGACAGCAAGGTAAAAAAAGCTGCAAGTCTTCTGACAATCATCATCCACCCCCCAAATACAAATCACAGAACACACACAAAAAATTATAGCGGCGCGTCCACGCCACAGATCAGCCTGGCCAGCATATCAGAGTCTGCCGCTTCAAGCCCCGCGCTCCACTTCTGACCTGTAGTCAGATATGATATCTCCTGCGCAACCGTACTGGCAATATTCAGGGCCAGTCCATACGCCGGGGCCTCGTCAAGCTTGCTTAGGATAATCCGGTCAAAGCCGCATTCTTCAAAAGCGCGCACACAAGCCATCGCACTGCGCTCGGTACTGGCCGCATTAATCGCCAGATGCACCTCATCTGGCCTGGCCACGGTCAAATAATCATGCAGCTCGGTAAGCCCCTTACTGTCACGCGGCCCACGTCCAGCCGTATCAATCAGCACCACATCAAGATCATTCATATTCCGCAGCTCATTTGCAAGATTAATCGTACTGTCAGCTGTAACTAATGGCAGATCCAGAATAGACATCAGTCCCTGCAGTTGCGCCGAAGCACCCGGACGGCGAAAATCCTCATTAATAATACCGACCTTCTTTTTATGGTTGAGGGCAAAATGAAAAGCCATCTTCACAACCGTCGTAGTCTTTCCTGCACCGCTTGGACCGACAACACTGATAACCCTC
Source organism: bacterium (assembly GCA_003245715.1). Lineage (GTDB taxonomy): Bacteria > Planctomycetota > SZUA-567 > SZUA-567 > SZUA-567 > SZUA-421. Next base: position 54,726 of record QKCJ01000049.1, on the reverse strand, counting down.
GGCCCGTCAACTTTTCGCTCAAGGTCACTGGCTGGCGCAGTGCGGATCATCTCAGAAACAGCCCTGCAGAGCGAATCAGAAACAATCGCCGCGTCAAGCGAACCCTGACCAAGCTCCCGCTGCTGATCTTCAACCAGGGTGCGGGCGATAGTCGAATTAACCTCATTCTCAACCAACATCTGATAACTGTCAAGCAGCCTCTCGCCAACTGCTGGAAAACCGCCGCGCGCCTGAATACTGGTCATCCGCAGAATCTCACTGCGCATGGTTTCCATTATCGCATTAAAGTCTGCGCCACCAACACCAGCAGCAGCACCCGTTGAGATGCCATCCGCCGCAGCCGGATTAATCTGGCTCAGACTTTTTGTCGCCGGGGCAGTCCTCTGCTCAGAAGATGCAGGTATATTTCTGCGGTGCGAATTAAGTTCCACCTGGACATTATTATCCGCGTCTGGAATCACACAGTTGAGTCCGGTAGCAGAGCTGGTATCATAGGTCTTCTCAAGCAGGGTACGGCCTTTGGGCGCACGCGGCTTATTGCTCTCGATGCGTTTGGCAACTTCAGCAGAATTAGTGGCGGTAATCTCCACCATCTCATCGCCGCCGAGCTTGAAGAGGCTTTTTTTACCCTTCAGCTCGCGTTTTTCAAGGACATACGCATCACTTCCGAGCTCAGCCCGGACCTTCTGCATCGCCTCAGCGACATTTCTCCCCCTGAATGTCTTAACCGAATCTTTCAATACCACACCCCGTCTTTATTTCTCCAGACCGCCCCCCCCGGGTACGGTGCAACAATTAAACTTTTATACAACCTCAGCTCTGGCCATACCTACGCTCTCAACTTTGAACTCAGAGAGAACCTCATTATACGAAATAACAGCCAGCGCCGGAAGAGCTGTTTCTGTCATTCTTTTCACCTGCAATCTAATTTGAGGACCGGTAAGCACAAGTGCCGCATGACCTCCCTGCAGCTGCGTCTGAACCTGCTCGGCAATCGCGTCAACGACCTTCTGCTGCGCGTCAGGACGCAGGGTAAGAAATGACCCGGCTTCACTGTGCTCGGTACGTTTGGCAATAGTCTCCTCAAGCTGCGGATCAAGGGTAACAACATGCAGAATCCCACCTTCAGCATATTCATTACAGATCTGTCTTGCAACTTTATTCCGGCAATGAGCTGTAATAATTTCCGGATCGCGCGTACGGCGTCCGATCTCGGCCATAACCTCAAGGATTGCCGGCATATTACGAATCGAGACACGCTCGCGCAGGAGATTCTGCAGAACCTTCTGAATATCAAAGGGCGAAAGCGGATCAGGGGTAACCGCCTGAACCAGTTGCGGTGTAGCTTCCTTGACATTATCAAGCAGACGACGAACTTCCTCACTGGTGAGAAGCTCATGTGAACGACTGCGAACAATTTCAGTAAGATGAGTTGCAACAACCGTTTCAGCGTCAACAACCGCGTAACCGTTCTGCTCGGCCTTCTCACGCTGACGTGCGGTAATCCAGACCGCGGGCATACCAAAGGCAGGCTCAACAGTCTCAATGCCGTCAATAGTTTTAGTAACCGCGCCAACATCCATCGCCAGATAACGTTCAGGCTCAATCTTGGCCTTGGCTACCGGATTGCCCTGAATCTTGATTACATATTCATTAGGCTCAAGCTGCATATCGTCGCGGATTCTGATCGGAGGAACAATAATACCAAGCTCCTGGGCCATCTGCTGACGGATCATCGATACCCGCTGGAGTAAACCTCCGCCGCCACTCTCAGCCTGCGAAACGTCAACCAGTGGAACCAGACCATAACCAACCTCAAGCTCCATCGGGTCAATTCGCAGAAAGTCCTCAACGCGTTCTTCTTTTGGCTTCTCGTCAGCTGCTGCGGCTTCTTCTTCAGCCTTGGCTTTAGCCTTTGATTTTGAAGCGCGACTGCTATCCTCACCAAGGCGGCCAAGATTCCACCACCACGCACCAGCAACCATGGCAATCGACATCAGCGGCACCGGAGGAAAAGGAGTCATCCCAACCAGACCAGTCAATCCCATTGTGCCGATAATAATTGAACCAAGGCCAAGAGCCTTGCGGTGGTTGATAAGCTGCTGAACAACTTCAAGGCTGAAGTCATCAGCCTTACTGCCGCCACGGGTAACCAGAAGGCCTGAAGCGATACTGATTAACAGCGCCGGCACCTGACCAACCAGACCGTCACCGATAGTAAGAGTTGTAAAGACCTGCCCCGCTTCCCAGAAGCTCATCCCGCCGATCGCAACACCAATAACCAGACCCGCGCCGATATTAACCATCGTAATAATAATACCCGCAATCGTATCACCGCGCACAAACTTTGAAGCACCGTCCATCGCACCATAAAAGTCAGCAAGCGCCCTGATTTCCTCACGGCGCTCACGAGCTTCATTCTCATCAATATGGCCGGCATTAAGGTCGGCGTCAATAGCCATCTGCTGACCTGGCATCGCGTCCAAGGTAAAACGGGCTGCAACTTCCGCAATACGCGTCGCACCCTTGGTGATAACCATAACCTGAATGATCATGATGATTGCAAAGATCACAACACCAACAACCAGACCATAATCCTCGCCACCAGCACCAGTAACAAAATCACCAAAAGCAAAAACGATATCACCGGCAGCATGCGCTTTCTCTGTCGGGGCTTTAGTCAGAATCAGACGGGTTGTAGCAACGTTAAGTGACATACGATAAAGGGTCAGGATCATCAGAAGCGAGGGGAAGCTGCTCATACGGCTTGGTTTGTCGATATAAATACAGGCCAGTAGCAGCAGCAGCGAGAGGGTAATATTAATACCCAGAAGAAAGTCCATAAAGAATGTCGGCAGCGGATAGATAATAATCAGCAGCGTACCGATCATGAAGATCGGAACTACAGATTGCTGAACACTGGAGAATTTTTCCAGCAGCTCAAGCAGTTTGTTTTTGCTGTTTGCCATCTCAGGCATTTATCGTCCACCCCCTAAATTTATATTAATGACAAGCTAGGCCCCGCCCCCTCAGGCTGCTCCACTTGCCCTGTTTTTATAACCTGCGCGCTTATCCTTATCCATAACGTGCGCCAGAATATCTGCAACCGCCTGAAAGAGCTCCGGCGGAATAGTGTCGCCAATTTCACAACTTTTATACAACTCACGAGCAAGCCAAGGTTCCTGCCAGGTCGGCACTCCAGCTTCTTTGGCAAGCTCGATAATTTTCTCAGCTATCTTATTCTTACCTTTAGCCACAACCTCCGGCGCATGCATCTCAGGCTTGAACTTGAGCGCAATTGCATAGTGAGTAGGGTTTCGCACAACAACCTCAGCCTCAGGAATCTCCTGCATCATGCGCTGCCGTGCCATCTCAACCATCTTTTCAAAACGCTTCTGCTTGACCTTCGGGTCACCTTCCATATTACGGCGCTCATCCTTGACGTCTTCTTTACTCATCTTGAGCTTATCATTATGTTTATGTTTTTTGTACATCAAGTCGAAAATCGCCAGAACAAACAAAACAGAAGCTATCTTTATTGCCAAGGACCAGATTTCAGAAGTCGCATAATGCATTGCCGGACGAATCAGCATATCCATCAGTACAACCGTATCTCCGAAATTACTCGCAATAACCGGATAAGAGATACCAAGAATCACTATAACCTTGCCAAGATTCATCAGAAGCATGACAATTTTCTGCATCGAAAAAAGCTGCTTGAGGCCATTTACCGGATTAAGTTTTGTAAAATCAGGTGTCAAGGGCTTAAAAGTAATCACCAATCCCACCTGATAAACATTAACCGCTATAGCAACCACAAAAACGACCAGAATAAACGGCAGAACCGCATAAAAAATATAGTACAACCCATGCAACAGATAAGGCACTATCGCCTTGCCATCCGGCGGCAGACTGTCTGGTATCTCAATTGCAATAAATCTGTACATCGCAGCCGCAAGATACTCGTTTATCCAATCCCCCAGAAACGAAAGCATCACCATGCCAAAAAAGAGTATGGTCGCTGCTCCCAGATCCTGACTTTTAGCTACATCACCCTCACCTCTGGCCTTCTGTCGTTGATGCGGGGTAGCGTCTTCTGTCTTGCCTTCGTCTTCAGCAGCCAAGTGCTCTCCTAAGCTTTATTCCCGCGGTGCAAGGCAAACTAATTCTCAACCTGCTGCGCCACGTGGCCTAAAAAACAAACAACCCGTTCAGACCATCCGCTCAAAAAACTCAGTGGTTAACCACAACCCCCGGAGTCATAATGTAAATTGTCTCAGCCAGATGCTCGAGCATATTCCGAAGAACACCGTCAACATTGTCTGTCATCCAGATATCAGACATTTCGCCACCAGCCAGAACATCAACCAAACCCGGCGTCATAAACGTAACCGCCAACAAGCCAAGCACAATTCGCAGCGGCATACCAAAAACCATGATATTCATTTGCGGCATCGTTCTTGTGATAAAACCGATAATCACATTCGAAAGCAGCGTAATGACAATAATCGGCATCGACACCTGCAGACCAAAAATAAACAGGTTCTGCGTCTGATCTTCCAACCCCTCAAGACAGGCCAGCAGAAACGGATTAAAAGCCAGCGTGCCGATACTGATATACTCAAAGGTCCTGTCAAGCAACCAGATCAGGTATAAATGCAAATTCAGAAGCAAAAATACCAGCGCCGCTATCTGCGACCAGAGCATTCCGATAATTGATACATTCAAATTCGACAACGGGTCAACAACATTGGCCATGGCAAAACCAATCTGCTGACTGGCAATCTGTCCCGCAAGCTGCAAACCATCAAATATCACAGTGGAAAGCAGCCCAATCACCAGACCGATTGCAACCTCTTCAACCGCCAGGAGGATAATATCCGGCGCATTCAGCACCTTCCCCTCCGGCCAGACAAATGTCGCGCTTGCTGTCGGAAAGCAGACAATTGCCAGAAAAATAACAAATCCAACCTTGGCCTTCAGACTGATAAGCTGTGAGGAGAAAAACTGCGCCGAGAGCATAAATCCCGACATCCGCACCAGCACCAACCCAAAAACAAAATACCCCATCAAGACAGAATCAAGATAAACAAACTCACCCGACCCCATCTATCATCCCCCGCCAGAAAGCAGCGACATCGAAGACCAAAGATCCTCGGTATACTCAGTCATCAGCTCGATCATCCAGGGCAGAGCAAGCAGGGTAACAGCCATAACCATACAGAGCTTAGGAACAAAAGTAATCGTCATTTCCTGCACACTGGTGATCGTCTGTATCAGACTGATAAAAACACCAACCACCAGAGAGGTCAGCAGAACCGGCATCGAAAGCATGACCGAAGTCAGCATCATCTTCTCTGCAATATCAATTATGTCCTGAACCTGTGGCATAACCAACCCCCGGAAAACTTAATCTAAACTATCGTATCAATAAATTTCAGCATCTCCGGCGGAAAGCTTGTCACCAGAGCCTCAAGCAGCAACCTCCAACCGTCAATGAGAATAAACATCACAATCTTAAAAGGCAAACTGATCATTACCGGCGGCAACATCATCATACCCATACTCATCAGAACCGAAGCAATAACCATATCAAGAATTAGAAACGGCAGATACAGCAGGAATCCCATCCAGAACGAACGCTTTAGCTCCGAGCAGATATACGCCGGAATCAGCACCACCGTCGGAATATCACGCCCCTGCAACTCTGAAAACTGCTGAACTTTGCGGTTGTTCTCGCCAATCCAGTAACGCGTTCCATCTTTCTCTTTTACGTGATGCCCGGAAACACCCATAAAAAAACGCAGCTCCGATTCACCCTCATTAGCCATCAGACAGCTAATCATAAATTCCCGCTGCGGCGCAAGAACACGCTCAAACATCTCGCGCTGGGTCATCTCAAGACCAGTCTCAGGATCGCGCTGCTGCTCAAGATATGGCTTCAAACCATTATCCCAGGCTTTTTCCCAGGTCGGCGCCATCACAAACAGAGTCAGAAACATCGCCAAACCAACCATGATCTGGTCTGCGGGCATTGTCTGCGTACCAAGCGCGCGGCGCAAAAAACTAAGAACAATCATAATCCGGGTAAATGCCGTCATCATCAGCAGAATACCGGGGATAAAACCAATAAAAGTTACCAGGCCAACGACCTGCAAAACCGACGCCAGCTGCTCAGGTGTCTTAGCAGGACCAAGACCATCCTTATCAATCGTCGGCAGAAAGGACAAATCCTGAACACCTGACGGAATAGGCTGCGGACCTGTAACATCACCAGGACCTGAAACCGAGCTTGTGGGCGGCGGCAACTCACCCGCCAAAACACCACCATCAACCGCAGCAACCAGAAACAAAACAAAAGCCAATACGGTTAAAGTTGAAAAAACACGGCTAAAAAAAAGTCTAGCCAGCAACATTCTCAAAACAGCCAGACGCGACATCCTACTCAACCTCCCGCAGATTTCTGACGCGCGCCTGAATATCAGCAATCGGGCTACCCCCCTGCGCCACATCATTACCGGCAGCAGAACCAACAGTCCCTGCACCAGCGTTAATTGAGTCAGCCTCAACACCAGCAACCTGACGCTGGAACATTTTATGAAATAAGTCTTTACCGGCAGAGGTCTTGGGCTTGGCAATCGCCATGATATCAGCAGCCTCAACCTCGTCCTCAATCTCGGCAATAGAATCAAAACCACCAGAAGATACACCGACAACCAAGACTCTCTTGCCAACCCGAACAAGCGCCAGATATTTTTGCGAATCAAACTGGGTGCGCCCAAGTATTTCCATAGCCGGAGTAGAAAAAAGCCCCTTGCCACCAGGCAGGAACTTCTTAAGAACCACCAGGGCAACCCAAACCATCAGGCCAATACCGACCAGCGCAATAACCAATGCGCCAACACTGCTGCCGCTGACTTTACTCTTAACCTGACGACGCTCTTCAGCACGGGCAAGATCTGTCTGCGCTGCACCCGCCTTGACAGAATCTTTGGAATTATCTTTTTTCTTCTCACCAAAAGCCAGCTTGCGACTTTCCGAACTGTAATCACGCAGCGGCGCAAAACGATCACCCCCAGTCGGAGCAGACTCACCCGCAGAAGCATTTGCCACAAGAAAAACAGGGATAATATACGCAAACAACAGAAGCACCAGAGCGCTCTTGCCGATAGCAAAGACTGTTGTGTTGCTGCGTGACATAAATTATCCCCCTAAAATAGCATAAAGATATTCAACTTTAATCGTATATAATCCACAGAACCGGGACAAAAATCAATCATAAATTTGGTAAAAATAAGAAGTTGTGAAAAAAATATGTAAATTCAGGCCACAAAAAAAAGGCACTCCGCACAGCAGAATGCCTTCGTTTCAAACAAAACCCAATATATGCCGGATTATCACCAGAGCGACACAAGCAATGCTCACTGTCCCCGTTGTGGTATCAGCGTTTCTGAATTGCCCGGTCAGCGTCTGAAAGGATTTCAGTAACACGGACACAGAAATAATCATTAAGCACCAGAACTTCGCCAAAAGCAACCAGACGGTCATTAATCAGAATATCAACCGGCGCACCCGCGTCCTTCTCAAGCTGGACGACCGAGCCTTCCCTGAGCCTGAGAATATCCTCAACCATCATCTGCGCCCGGCCAAGCTCGATCTTTACCTCCATCTCCACGTCATAAAGCATCTCAATTGACGACTGCGCATCAGGAGGTGGTGGCGGTGCGTCAAAGCGCTGCTGGGAAACAGGTTGCGGAGTTCCCAGGATTGCCTCCATATCTGCATCATCATCACCAATGCCACTGGCAAGGAGTTCATCAATCTCGTCCTGGGAGAGTTCGTTAGGAGCCATAAATATTCCCTCTGTTTAAAATACCGGAGTATTCCTGTACAATTTTTTATCAGTTAAAGTAGAAGCTGGTAATCAGAACTTCCTGAATCCGCCTTTTTGAGACATTTTCACTTGAAAGTTTGAGATCAAGGCTGTCGAGTTTGGTATTTACCTTCTCCTTCACCAGTTCACGGATCTGCTGCTGCCCGCGGTCGGTAATCAGCTCACTTGAGGACATTTTGTTGATCGACTGGTTGAGCTGGTCCTTGATCCATGGCTCGAGCTTCTTGAGAACCGCGTCAAACTTCGCCCAGTCTTCCGGGGTAATGTTAACCTTCTCACGGATTTCCTTGGGTGTTGGCTGCATTATCAGCGTCAGGCTCATAGCCAGGGTCATCGGCTGTCCGCTGGGCATCGGAATACTGTAGGAGAGGTTATTAAGATCGAGCTTTTTCTCCATGAAGTTATCCGCCGAGTAGCGCCCCAGAGAGGTATTGACGTCTGTGTCAGCCGGTTCCTTGTCAGACTTCGTCGCCAGAAGCACAACAAAGAAGGCCGCCTCAAGAATAACCACCAGGAAGACAATAATCCATCCGCGGCTACCATACATCAAACCTCCGCTGCCACCCGCGTCGCTATCCGATTGTGCTGCATCATCAGGCATCTTTTACCCTTTCCGTTACCAATTTATTTGTCTTTATAGCTGTTTTGCCGAAACCAGTGATTACTTGCATTAACGGTCTCTGGCATCAGGATCTTTTATAAATTCTTCAGTCATAATAATATCCACACGTCTGTTCTTGTCCCGTCCCTTGGGAGTCTGGTTGCTGGCGATCGGTTCATTATCCCCGCAGCTGGTCACGCGAAAACGCCTGCGGTCGATGCTGCACTCACCAGCCAGATAATCCATAACCGCATATGCCCGCTGAAAACCGAGATACCAGCCGTCCTCATAACCCGAACTCGCCGTATGCCCGCGAATATCAATCCGGTTACGAAAACCGCGCAAACTCGGTGCTACATCTTCTTTGAGCATCTGCTTGCCTGCCGGCGTCAGGTCTGCGCTGTCAGGTCGGAACAGCTCGGTACCGCCGATAGTCATCTTCGTGCGTTTGTCATCGGTAATGGTGCGAACTGAAGTACGTTTTCCCTTCGGGCCGCGCCTGAGGACAAATGACTGAACCGTAGTCATAACCTGCGGACGCTTGAAGACCTGCTGCTGCGCCCGGTATGCCGGGAGTACGCCAAACTGCTTTTGGAACTGGCGCATGGTTCTGGTTACACGCTCCTGCTTGAGCTCCATCATGGTAAAGAGCAGCACAAAGAAACAGAGTAGAAGCGTAATCATGTCACCATAAGTGGTCATCCACGCTGGTGCGCCTTCGCCTCCGCCGCCTTCATCATCTGCCATAACCCACTCCAAAACCCGTATTCAACCCAAAACCGCTAAAAAGTTATAACCGTTAATTAATCGTTATCCTTGCCGAAATTACGCCCTGATGGTGGCAGGAAGATCTTCAGCTTCATCTCAACAATTCGCGGGTTGTCGCCAGACTGGATCGACAACACACCGCGCAGAATGATATTCTTGATCATGATCTCGCCGGAGTTACGCTGCTGGAGCTTGGTCGAAACGGGACCGACAAAGAAGTTAGAAATAACCGACCCGTACATCGTCGTAATAAGCGCAACCGCCATACCGGAGGTCAGAACCGACGGGTCGTCCATACCCTGTGAAAGCATGTTGATAAGACCAATGAGCGTACCGATCATACCCCAACCCGGCGCGTACTTTTCAAAGGATTCAAAAAACGCACGCCCACTGTTGTGCCGAGCCTGAATACACTCAATCTCGGTATTAAGAATTGACTCGATAAGCTCGGGGTCTGTACCGTCAACGGCAAGCTGGATTCCCTTAATCAGAAACTCGTCATTGAGCTGGTCGGTAACATTTTCAAGCGCCAGAATTCCGTCACGGCGGGCAATTTCAGCGAACTCGACAATACGCTGGATCAACTCAACCTCATCCTGCTTCTTAACAAAGATGATGTTCATGAAAACTTTTATCGAGTTGATTGCATTTTCAAGCGGCATTGAGATCAGACAGGCACCAAGACCGCCACCAAACACAATAGCAGCCGACGGGACATCAACAAACCCGCCCACTTTGTCCAGACCAACACCAATGACAATAACACAAAACAAGCCCAGAATGTAACCGATAATTGTGGCTATATCCACAGCGTATCTCCCTGTAATCAGAACGCCCCATCTGCGGAGCAACCTGCCTTACTTATTTTTTTTTATTCAACCGGTGGAAACCGCGTCGAACGCACATACTCTACAACCCGCTCAATAATCTCGTCCGGACTCTCTTTAACCATCAGCTTCTCACCGTCACGCAAGGTTACCAACGTGTCGGGAGTCTGCTCGATAAACTTTATCAGCTCAGAATTTACAATAAACCCGGAACCGTTTAACCTGGTCAAACTTATCATCAAATACACCTGCAATCAGCCGCAAAAACGCAACTATAACCGGACAAAGCACCCCGCAGTTCTTCCAGGGTTGCAATTTTATCGGTCATTTGACCTGTTAAACTTGAGTAATTCGCAATTAAAAATCGTTAAAATACCCGACAAAAAACACCGACACACCCGATAAAACCAGCAGAAAAAAGCCCTACCGTCAGAACGGCAGGGCTTTTTGTAAATTTTAATTACAACTTATCTACTTAATTTTAACGTTTCATACTGATAAGTTCTTGCAACATTTCATCAGAAGTACTGATAATTTTTGAGTTAGCCTGGAAACCACGCTGGGTGGTAATCATCTTGGTAAACTCGGTTGACATATCTACGTTTGAACTTTCAAGCGCACCTGAACGGATTGTTCCGCGACCACCAACGTTGGCAAAGGAGATCTGAGCGCCACCGGAAGCAGGAGCAGTATAGTACAGGTTATCACCAGCCGCCATCATACCATTCATGTTTGGAACAAGTGCAATTGAGAGTCGGCCAATTGCCTGAACCACACCGTTTGAGTAAACCCCCTGAATGATACCGTCGGGACTGGTGGTGAAGGTGTCAAGTGTTCCGGGAGGTGAACCGTCCTGCTCGCGGAGATTGAAGTCACTTGAAGAGGCGACCTGAGTCAGGTAGCTGAAGTCCAGATCCTGGGTTGCGTCGGGTGACAGACCTTCAGTCAGGATGATACGTAACTGATCACTCACACCCATACCGCGCAGAGTCATATCAATACCCTGGGTTTCTGAGAGTTCTGCGCCCTTGACGTAGTTACCGTCTGAGTCAAAGCGGATAGTACCTGTACCGACATTGACATTGGTCTTGATTTCCTTACTTGCGTCGTCAATATACCACTTTGCGTCAGTATCATCTTCAGACTCAGCAATCCAGCGGTAGGTTGAGAAGTCGCTGTCACGTTCAACCAGAGACATGGTCATGGTGATTTCCTTCGGGTTACCAAGTGAGTCATAGACGATGATATTGGTTGTTGTAGAACCACCCTGCTCTTCACTGTACTTGGTATCCTGTGACCACATATCGGTGTATGATACGTTGTTGTACTCGATAACGATATCGGTAATTGCGTTTTCCGCGCCGAGATTACTTACGATGGAGTAGTTCTGTGACGGTCCGCTCGTATTCAGCGAGCCATAACTCGGATTGACGTCCGTTGCCGAGAAGTAGGTTCCAAGCGCAGTGTCACCATCGAATGCGGAGAGCGCTGAATAAGCGCCGATACCATTATTCTGTGAATACTGAACACCTTCAATGGTTGTTGCAAGGTTTACAGTCTCACCACCAGTACTGAGGTTTGCCTGCATATTGGCCATATAGATGTAGCCAGAACCTGATTCCATATCTGTACCGAAGTTGATTGTACCAATGGCACCCGGGCCGATTGAGACGTTGGTTGAACCTTCAGTTGCCGTGGCTGTTCCAACAACGGTATTGGTGTCGCGGTCATAAATATTAATTGTATACCATGAACCGCCTGTGGTTGTTACTTCGTATTCGTAAGTATTGTCGGGGAAAGCTGTAGTGTTGAGGTTGATACTGCGGCGCATTTCAGCATCACCAACACCAAGCATTTTACCTGAAGTCGAAACCGGATTGGTGTGGGCTGAGTCAGAATAAACATTAATCGCGTATTCATAATTGCCAGAACCGGTAGTGGCTTCAAAAGCTTCAACTTCGTAGTACCACTTGCTCTTAACCGCCCAGCCAGATTCATCCATAGTCCAGTCGGCAAGACTTGTTGCATCATCACCTGTTGCTTCAAAGTAACCGGCATATGGAACTGTCGAGGTAATACCTGAACGGGTAAAGGCGCCAGCGGTTTCAGCCGGAACGTTATAACCGTATTCACCGCCGTCAATTGAACTTGAAACCTTACCTGCGGTCTGGATTGTCCCCATAGCGCCACCAATCGGCGGGATTTCAAGAGCTGTCTGGATAGCTTCAATTGAACCGGCATTGACTGTTGAGTCGATATTTCCGCAGAGGAAGCGCATCAGATGTTCAATAGAATTTGACTGCGCGCCGTTCTCATCATCATACGTAAAGGTCGTCTCGTATTTTCGCCCTCCCTTACGATACGATATCGTAATTTCCTGATCGACATTTGACGGTGTATAACTGTCAAGCCTTCCGTTACCTGAATTTAGATCATTACCAAAACGCAGAGTTCCCGCAAAAGCATCACGAGCGACGGAACTGGTCAGTGTCGGGTCTTCATTCTGGGCCCAGATACGTCCTGCATCAGTAGTAACAAGATTAACAATATCGCTACCTTCAGGGATCGACCAGCTACCTGAGGTAAGAGAAGTCAAACCAGCCGTACCACCAGATTCTGTGTAGAGTGACCAGGGAGCAACACTACCGGCAGTAGCGCCATCAGCCGATGTGGCAAGAAGGTGACTATATGCCTGCGCGCCTGTCCATGTACCGCTTGTAAGGTTATTTTCAACATCGCTGTAAGGTATGTCATAGACTTCAAGAACAAACCCCTCAGGTGACTGTCCATCACTTTCAAGATGATAATACAGTGTATCGGCAAGTTTGTAACCGGGACCATCAAACTTCCAGTTGGTAAGCGCTGATGAGCTATCGCCGACGGCAGTAAAGCGGGCCGGGTTGTCAATATTTTTAAATGGCTGAGTCCAGGTGTTTCCTGAGAGATACCAAAGGTCTTCAAGCGGTGCAGCGCTATCACCGGTAAGAATCGCCGGTTCAATCGCTCCAGTTTCTTCATTCATAACACCAAAGGCTGATGATGTCCAGACTGTACCACCATTAATATAGGCATTACCTTCAAGAGCGTTCCAAGTGCTGTCATCAACACCACTGCTTGCTCTTGCATCCTGAACCTCTCCCAGGTACTGACGCAGTGCTTCATTAGCATTGATTACTGATGAGTTAGCCGCAAGCTTTAGCCCTTCAGCCACTTCAACATTAGAGTTCAAATTACCGGTAAAGCTGGCTTCGGTTGTTTCAATTGCCGCACCGGTCTGACCGATCGGGATAATAATATCCTCAATCTGTCCGGCTTCCGGAATGCTTCCATCATTTTCTGCCATCACACCCTGAACCTGAAGGCCGCTGCCGTAGAGCAGGCTGCCATCAGAACCGATGTAAAAAGTTCCGTCACGGGTGTAGACATTATTATTGCCGTTACGCAGCACAAAGAAGCCGTTACCTTCAAGAGCCATATCGCGCTGGTTACCAGTAACTTCGACAGAGCCGTCAGAGAAGTCTTTCATTATACTTCCTGTCTGCGCACCAAGCCCCATCTGCAGCGGGTTAATTGATCCACGTCCGGTATTCGGATCGGCAGTTGTACCGCCGCGCAAGGTCTGCTCCAACAGAGTTCTGAACTGAAAAACACCCTTCTTAAAGGCAACAGTATTGACGTTGGCAAGGTTATTACCAATGTTGTCCATTGCCTGTTGGTGGGTTTGCAGACCGCTGATACCACTATAAAGCGATTGACTAAGTCCCATAATCGGCTCCTTTCACCTAGCCGGATTTATTGAGTTCCGGCACCTAAAATATTCAAAAAATATTATTTATTAAATTAAGCCCCAAGCAGTGAAGCCGGAGATACAACCTCGCCGCCGCCTTTGATACCAAAGAGAATAAGTCCGTTTCTGTAGTAGATACTTTCAACAACCCCGGAGACTTCATTTCCATTAACATCGAAGCCTGAATACTCTTTACCGAGCTGATCTTCAATTGAATTCTCAAGATTAAGAATCTGCAGTTCAGTCATTCCGTCAGTGCTTCCGTAATCTTCGTAATCACTTGAAGTCGCATTACGTGTCAGGTAAACGTCATCCACATCAATCGCTTCGCCACGGTGTGTATAGAGATAGAAATTTCCATCCCTAAAGAAGAAGCCTTCAACAATACCCGCAGCCTTGCCGTCATTTGCCTTGACAAAACGGTCCACATAGTTCTTGCAGCTCTCCATGCTTTCCATCTGGGCGGTAGTAAGATACTGATTGCTCTCAATATCATTAATATAGATTCCCTCGCCGCCCCAGGTTTCAACCCAGTACTGTCCGTCTTTTCTGTAGACGTCCTTGACTATACCAGACTTCAATCCATCTTCATTTCCGTCTTCATCATAGACCGGCGCTTCAACATACTGATTAATCAGGAGCAGTACGTTCTGCAGCTCTGAAGACTCATTTGCCGTCAGTTCACGAACCTGGGCAATACCTGAAACCGGGATCATATCACCTTCGTAAGTTTCAACATAAAGCTGGTCGCCCTTAGTTGTAATGTTCTTGACAATACCTTCATGCATCTTGGCATCTGCGTCTATTCCGACCACATACTTCTGCATCAGAGCCGATGCTTCCTGAATATCTGGGCCTGTCTGAACGTCTTCAACTTCTGTAATATCGCGGTAATTAACAATCGAACCGTCTTCAAGTTCAAGCTTGACCACGCCGTCCTGATAGAGGGTACGAACAGCCAGCCCGCTGGTTGTTGCGCCGCTGTCGCTGGTGACGGTGATCTCTTTACCGATCAGGTTTGACGCTCCCTGAATTGCATAATCCTCACGCATCTGCACGATAGACTCAGTCATGGCCTTCTGGTTATCAAGCTGCTGCAGCTGGGCAAACTGTGCCATCATCTCAGTATCCTGCATCGGCTGGAGCGGATCCTGATTGGTCATCTGGGTAACCAGAAGCTGCAGAAATTCATCATGACTTACATTTTCAGCCTCATCAGATGCTGTATACTTACTAGCCTCTTTCGCCTCGTCGGTACTGCTCAGGTAGAGGTTTTCGTTGTAATTAATACCGTCTAACAGACTTGTTGCTGACATTTTATTTCTCCAAATTAAGCTACAACCACGCTACGCTATCAGGTTTACCGAACCATCGACAATACCAAGTTTCTCTTCACTGATATCATCCGGATTCTCCTGTGCCTCAACACCGTCAACCCCGCCAGCAGAATTTTTCTTATTCTTGTTCCGCTCCTGCTGTGCTGCGTTCCAGCTTTCCTGATTACGTTCTTTACCGTCGTCGTAACCGTCCCGTTCCACATTCACCTCAAAGGTCTCTATCTTCACCCCACTTGCTTCAAGGTTTTTCTTAAGCTGCTCTGAACCGCTCAAAAGCAAATCGCGGGCAGTTTCATTCTCGGTCTTGATTGTTGTATAAACCTGTCCGTCTTTATACTCGACATTGATTGTTATTTTTCCAAGTTCATCCGGTGTAAGCTGCAGGGTGATATTCTTGAGGTTGCTGCCTGATGAAACCTTAAGCATTTTCTCAAGTTTCTGTATGTTTTCCGCCATATCTGAATACTTGATATTTGATTCAGACGGGAAAGAACTTTCCTTACTTACAGTTGCCGCGTCCTTGACCCCGGCAGCACTGTCATCAGACGCCTCTGGAAGCACAAACTCCTTACCTGTCAACGCATCAATACCCTCAAGCTCAGATTCAGCCGACTGATTATCACCATTCAGGCTATTAGCTGCCGCCATCACCGAAGAGTTTGCGTTCTGGTTCATGCCTCCGCTCTGGCCTTCGCCACCAGTACCTGTGTTATTACCTGCAGTCAAGGTGCTTAATTCACCCTCAATGTCAGCAGCGATATCTGTTATCTGTGGCTGGTTCTGATTCTGTGAGTCATTCTGAACCTTTACCGTTTCGCCAACCTGAGGTGCAGCAACTTCAACGACTTCCACATCCTCAACAATTTCAGTCAACTGTTCAACACTGGCAACCTCAGTATTTTTATTTAACGCAGTGGCAATTTCTTCGTCTGCGAGTTCCACAATCCCGGCTGAATCCAGACCCGCAAACGCTGTATTCTCCAGATCAAAACCGTCAATATCCTTAAGAACTTTCTGGTCAAAGTCCTGCTGGTTCATCAGATTTTCAACCGCCTTCTCAAGCGCATCACGATTAAAGCTCTGCTGGATTTCACCCTCAGTTGCAGCCTGGGTTACCTGACGCAGCAACTCTTCGCGCAAAGCCTGGTTATTATCAAGCGCATCAAGAAGTGACAACTTGATATCAGCCGCATCCACTTCTTTATTATCAACACTAATAACATCAATACAGAGGGATTTCAAAACCGTTTCAGGCATCTCAGGAAGCTTCTGGCTTGCGCCTTCCGAGGCCAGCGCCTTATCCATCAAATCACGCAGATCTGTTTCCGGGATACTCTTAACAATATCACGCAGGCTCATCTGATCGGCATCAAGCCCGGCTTCTCCTGCCAACTCAGTCAGACCTGCGGTAATCTGCTGGGCGATGTTATCAATCTCAGCAACATCAAGATCTTCAGAAAGTCCTGTCATCTGCGAAAGAATTTCAGGAAGCTTGTCACTGTCAATTTCAACACCGGCAATTTTATCACGCAAGTTTTCAAGCTCGACAATCGCCTGTGCAGCCTGCTTGAGCCCAAAATCAGGGATCTCGCTGTCACCTACCTGCGCGGCATTATCTACTGCAACCTGTGAAGGATCAAACTCGTCAAAAAGGCCACCCGCCCCCTCAAGCACCCACTGTGCAAGTTGGTCCAGCCCCTCAGAACCAAGCTCAGACAACAACTCACTGTCGATCGTGCCGTTAGCAACAAGCACAGAAATACGCTCCAGCGCCTCACGATCCTCAAGCCCAAGGGACTGCATATAAGGAAGTGCAGCCATCGCCGCATCCATATCATCAAGAGTAACATCCTCATCAGGAGCAGCCACTTTTTTATCGCCGGCAGCATTGACCGAAGCCGAACTGTTATTGCGATTATCACTGTTATCGCTCTTTACTTTACGGACAGCCTCAACAAGAGTATTAATAAAGCCGCCAAGCTCCGCACCGCTTTTATCAGTAGAGCCACTTGTCTGGGCTGAAGCAGTGTCTGCAGGCTTCGCCGAAACCATAGCTGCTATATCCATAATCATCCCCTGTCAAAGGTTTCTGTTTTTATCTCACGCACCCTGCATTTCCGGTGAAACAACCGGAGTATCTTTCGGTGCACCTTTTAATTCATCAACACTAAAGGGCAGTTTTTTAACCTCATCCATCGCCTTACTCTCTTCGTTTATTTTCTGCCACTTGAAGAGATAATCAGCCGGAGGTTCAACCGGAACACGACACTCACCCGGAGCAACAACATTATTATCAGCCTCTTTATTCCAATTACTTTCGCCCGCTATCTTGGCATTGAATACCGCCCTGCCCCATGCAAGCACCGCCTCAATTTCCCGGTTGTCACCCGCATCAAACCTTGGCCTGCGTATAATAAGATCCGAACGCGGAAGAACAACCTGAGTATTGGCAGCGATTACTTTTATCGGCGCGGGCGTAACCAGATTTTCCCTGACCCGCACCCGCATCTCGCCAAACCGCAGCAAAATCTCAATCATTGATGTTACCCGGGTATAACCATCATGCTCTTTCTTGCTAACCTCAAGGTTACTGATACGTATTTCTGTATTAGCACTAAGCCGCAGACGGTTATTTACCCCAAAGACCAGTTCAATACTTCCATCCTGACCGGTTTTGATGATATCTCCCACATAAATCGGCGCTCCAGTCTGCATTCCGGCTCCAATTCCGGCTGTTGCGTGATCGACCTTGCAATCACCGACAAATGCCGAAATTTCACCGATCTCAACCCTCTCTGACTCAGCAGCCATCAGCCATGACTGAGCAAAGAAAAAGAGTGCAAAAACCGTAATGAGTACAGAGACCCATTTCCTCATTAAGAGGTCATTTTTTCCGAGACTTCCATGTCGGTAGGTTGGGGCATTTCCGCTTCCATTCGGAGTAGCCGCTGCTATATGGTGTTTCATCAACAGCTTGCTACTTCAAAAGTCGTACCAGTTCTGCCCTATTTTTTGCATCGAGGAGTGTAAAAATTGTAAATGCTTGAGTTACAGTCATGTTACGCATATACTGCGCCATTTGATCTGGTGTTTTGAAATCGTCTGTACCGGGGGTTGTCCAGGCTTTCACCACCGCCTCCGGACTCATTTCGGCATATTTGTTCTCAATAAGCGGCACAATCTTCCGCATATCTTTCTCTGGCAAAACCGCCATAACTTCCGCAGTAATATCAGGCGTTAGATACTTTCGGATAATTCTGGCATTCTCCTCCGGCCCGTCTGACTGGGTCATATTTCCAAGAAACAGGTTGGCAATAATCTCAGGATCCATCGCCCTTAGCGTCTTCTGCATCGTTTCATAGCGTTTTGAAAGTTCATTCTTGGTATTCTCATTCTTCCAGTCATCAAGGGCTTTGCGTTCCTTGATATACTCACCCTTGAGCTGCTCGATATTATTGCGCAGATCCTTGAGCCGGACTTCATGCTGTACGCGCAGCTCCTTGAGCGCGCGGATTCTCTCCTCAAGCTGCTTGACCATATCATCAAGTGCGCTGGCCGACTTATTACGCGTTTCAAACGACCCGTCCTTACGGCCGATATCCTTGAGAAGCTCTTCTTTCTCCTTCTTGAGATTATTATACTCAAGTATCTGTTCCTTGCTCAGGACATACTGGCGATTACCGACAAGGACATAGGCCATATTCTTCAGATCAGTCATGCTGTAGTAGCCAAGCTGGTGCAGCAGGAAAAGCCCGAAGCTCAATACGATAAAGTTAAGCGCCATCACGCTCATAAGTATGTAGAAAAAGCTGTTAAGAAAACCACCTTTCTTTCTAGCCATCAATCATTTCCTTTTTCACTTTATACGCCTTAAGAACCTGTTCTTCCGTCTTCTTTTTATGGAGCATCCGCAAAGACAGTTCATCAAGGACAAGCTGCCGTTCGTGTTCAAACTCCGCGTTATACTCGTCGACCTTCTTTTCCTTAAGGATCTCAATTGCCTTCTTATCACGCTGCGCTTCGATAAAGGCCAGACGCTTCCCCTCCATCTGCTGGCGCAGGCGCTCCTCTTCACGTCTGGCTGACATTATCCCCATATCAAGTCCGCTGATATATTTGATCGTATCAAGCATCTGATTGAAGGGAATCTCCCCGCCCGAGTTCATCTCACGCAGTTCGTCCTGCAGCGAATGGCGTTGCTCAGCCAGTTCCTCAGCCTTCCGTTTCTGCTCCTCGACCTCCATATTGGCCAGGGCAAATTCACGCTTCTTGCCCTCCTCCAGCATCTGGCGGTAGCGCAGGACAGACTCAAGTTTAAAGCTGAATTTCTTGGCCATCAAGTCAAACCTTAAAAAATATCCCCGGCAATTTTATAAAATCATTTTAGCAACCGCCGGATTATTCTGCAAATTTATCTCGCTCGCCTGGTCGGTGCCGGACGCCTCTGTTGCTGCTGCTGTTGCGGTGCAACGCGCTGTTGCTGCTGCGGAGCTGTTTGCGGCGGAGCGCGTCTTGGCGTAACCGTACGACCGTGCTGATCGGCAAGCTCCTTAATCTGGGCGATACTTTTCTGAAAGTCCGCCTTCTCATCCATTCCCTGCTGCAGAAATTCATTTAACTGCGGCATAATATTGATCGCCTGATCAATTTTCTGGTTTGTACCAGATGAGTACGCGCCGATATTTATCATGTCCTCATTCTCGCCGAAGACCGCCGCCGCACCACGCAATTGCCGCGCTGCAGCCATAAAGTCCTTAGGCATAATCTCAGACTGAAGACGCGACAAACTCGCCAGGAAATTAATCGCCGGGTAATGCCCTTTTTCGGCAATTGAACGATCGAGTACAATATGTCCGTCCAGAATACCACGCGAGGCGTCACCGATCGGGTCGTTAAGGTCGTCACCCTCAACCAGCACGGTATACAGACCGGTAATCGAGCCTTTTTCAGCTTTACCAGAACGTTCCATCAGACGCGGCAGCATACTGAAGACACTCGCCGGATAACCCTTACCCGCAGACGGAACCTCACCGATAGATGAACCGATATCACGCTGCGCCATAGCCATACGCGTTACCGAGTCCATCAGCAGCGCCACATCATTTCCCTGATCGCGGAAATACTCGGCAATCGCCGTAGCCACAAACGGGCAGCGCACACGCACCGGGGCAGGCTGGTCACTGGTGGCAACGACAACCACACTCTTCTTCATACCCTCAGGCCCAAGCTCACGCTCAATAAATTCACGCACTTCTCGCCCACGTTCACCAACCAGAGCAATAACCGAAATCTCCGCCGCGCTAAAGCGGGTAATCATCCCCATCAGCGTTGACTTACCAACACCGGTACCGGCAAAAATCCCGATACGCTGGCCTGTACCGATAGTCATAAAACCGTCAATGGCACGTATTCCCGTCGGCAGCGGATCTTTAATTCGCGGACGCATTACCGGGTCTGGCGGATCAGCATAAACAGCCCTGGTCTCGGTCGCATATAAAGGGCCTTTACCGTCAATAGGTTGCCCCATACCGTTCAGCACCCGGCCAAGCAGATGCGGCCCCACAGCCACAATCTGCTGGGTATTGACACTCTCAACCATGTCCCCCGGCCCAACCCCGCGCATCTCGCCAAGAGCCATCAGCAGCGACGCGTCTTCACGAAAGCCAACAACCTCAGCCTCAACCGCCTGACGTGAAAGGCGCGAATGAATCGCACAGACACTGCCAACCGGCAACGACAATGGCGTAACCTCGACAAGCAAACCCACAACACGCTTAACCCTGCCAGCCAGACGGCCAGGCAGGACATTGGGAAGCTCCTGAAGTTTTTGCGTAAAGACACTCACGACTAACCTCCCGAGGTCTGCGACATACCACTCTCACCAAGGGTCTCACTTATCAGACTGTCCACATCGGCATCAAGCGGAATATCACTGAGGCTGCTCAAGCCTGAAAGCGCAGAAACACCCGCCCCGGCATTAGGCTGAACCTCTTTTATTAATTTTGACCTGCCAACTTCCGGCGCCCCATCAGCAGCAGCGCTGCCGGGAGTCACCGAAGCGTCATTAACGGGATTAACCTCCGGCGCAGAAGCTGCCGGTTGTGGCTGAGGTTTCGGTTTTTGTACAGGACCGGCTTGCGCAACAACTTCACCTGTGACCTGATCAGGAGAATTATCAGCAATTGCGGCGATAACCTCTTCAACAGAAAGCGAATCAGCTGAAGCAACAGACTCAGCCGGTATAGCCGCAGCAGACGGCACAGTTTGCGCACTACCCGCATCTTTTGCCGCTTCAAGCTCTTCCGGCGCATACTCAGAAAACGGGCGGATATTAAGCCCCCGGGTATCGCCAACCAGCGAGCGCTCAAGCGCGTCAAACTGCTCAGAGAGGCGCATATCAACCTCACCCTCACGGCTCTGCACCCGCGCCCCGCCCCGCTCAACAGTCGTATCAGACTTCAATTCAACCCTGCCAAGATCACTGAAAATCGCATGCAGTGAAGGCAGTTCCAACTCGATAGCCTCCACATCAGCCGGGTTCAGGCGTACAATCAGGTCACTGCGGTTATTGGTCAGGCTGATGGCTTCGCGCACAATCGGCACAACAAAATTATCATCAACCTCAACCTCACGCCGGACGATCCGTTTGGATATTTCAAGAGCCAGGCGCAACAAATCAGCCTCAGCCTCAGCATGAAGCGCGACCTTCTGCGCAGCCACTTCCTTAAGCACAACCTGCAAAGCCGTAGAAACCGAACCGACCTTCTGGTTGAATTCATTACGCGCCGCTTCCTCACCGGCAACCCGCCCCTGCTGCTCACCGGTTTTGCGACCCTCTTCAAGCCCCTTGACCTTACCCTCGTCAACGGCCTTCTGCTCCATCTGGGCAATACTATGGCGCGCGCCGTCAATCTTCTGCTGCGCCACTTCATTAGCCCGCCGCAGGATTTTTGCCGCCATCGCCTTGAGGTCCGGGATGTTATAGACTACCGCCGACTGGCTATTGGTCTCGCCTTCATACTCGGATGGAATCAACTCAGCCATTGTATACACTCCAGTCTGTTATGCTGCTCACATACTTCATTATACAACAACCTCGTCCTCACCACCACGACCGGCAATGATAACTTCACCAGATTCTTCAAGACGGCGGACAATATCAACAATACGCTGCTGCGCCGCTTCAACGTCAGACAGACGCGTCGGCCCCATGAATTCCATATTTTCCTGGATCATCTGGGCGGCACGCTCAGACATATTCTTGAAGATCTTGCTCTGTAATTCTTCAGACGCAGTCTTGAGGGCAAGCGCCAGTTCGTCATTTTCAACTTCCTTGAGCGTTGCCTGAATACCCTTGTCATTAACCAGAATAAGGTCTTCAAAGACGAACATAAGACGCCTAATCTGCTCAACCATGTCCGGGTCTTCTTCTTCAAGGTTCTCAAGAATACCCTTTTCCGTCGTACGGTCGACAAGGTTGAGAACTTCGGCAATATTCTCAACACCACCAGCCCTTTCAAGATCCTGATTAACAATAGAGGACAACCTTGCCTCAAGCCCCTTTTCCACTTCACGGATCGCTTCAGGTGTGGTCTGTTCCATTCGCGCGATACGTTTAACAACCTCAAGCTGCTTTTTAGGTGACAATCCAGCAAGAATTTCTGAAGCCTGTTTGGGATGAAGGTGCGCCATAATAAGTGAGATAGTCTGCGGATGCTCATCCATGATAAAGGTAAGTAGTGACTCGGTATCGGCCTGTTTGAGAAAATGGAAAGGCGTCTGCTGGATGGATTGCTCAAGCTCGGCAAGGATCTTGGATGCCGCTTCAGGCGAGAGTGATTTTTCAAGCAGCATTCGCGCGTACTCAATACCACCCTGCTCGATATACTTGCTGGCCATATAAGTCTGATAATATTCGCGCACCACCGCGTCACGCACATCAGCCTGAATCTCTTCATCAAGACGGGCAATCTCCATTGAGAGCAGTTCAATCTCATCAGTAGAGAGATTGGACATGATCTTGGAAGCAGACTCAGAGTCAAGCGCGATCATCAGAACCGCCGCCTTGCGCAGGCCGGTCATGCCTTCAGTCTTTTTTATTACCGGAACACTCATAGACTAGCGCCTTTTACAATTTGACAGTCAGCCGCAAAAAGCCGGCCGCAAAAACCGATTAATAACCTTCACGTGAATTCATCCAGCGGCGAACAATACCGGCAGCCTTTGATGGGTCTTCATCAATAAAATCGCCAACCTGATCGCGCATCTGTTCAAAGTCAGCCTGATTGCGGTCTTCTTCACTCAGAGACATCGGACTGAAGACACCGCCAAAATCAGAAGTATCAGGCAGCTCAACCTCTTCAGCCGGGATAGAACGCTTGGCCTGCAGGTAAACCAGATAAATCGCAATCATAAGAATCGCCATCATAACCAATTGTACCACATTTTCATTGAGAAATTCACGCAAATAATCAACCTTGACCTTACGTTTATCCGGCTCAAGTGTCGGAGTCCACGGAATCTGCGAGATCTGCACCTCCATATTATCCGCGCCATCAAGCATACCCGCAACCTTGCGGACACTACTCTCAAGCGCCAGAAGCTTATCCCCCTCAAGCGGCGCGTACGCTTTTAGCTTGACCAGCGGCGCACCGGTATTGGGATTAAGTACCTGATTACCACTCGCGTCTTTCTCATAAACAGGCTTGCCATTAGCATCAAAGGTCGGAACCGCCGGCAGATGCACAACCACCGCAACTGTCTGACTCTTGATCGTCGGAGCTATAACTTCCTCACTCTTCAACTCACCAAGCGTAATATTGGTGTCTTTATCCTGACGCTTGTATGAGCGCATGATTTCACGCTGCGTACCGGTCTCCATATTCGTTGATCGGCGGATATTGGGCTGTGTTCCAACCACATTTGAGGGTTTATCCGATGAATTATCGTCAATCTTGCGCTGGATAATCCGGTTAGGGCGGCCTTCCAGAATCTCGCGTTTGTTTACCACCTTGCGGGTCATATCCCACTTGGTATCAACAAAGGCGTAAACCTCTGAGTCGGGGATGATCTTGCGCACGCAGGACTCTATCTCACGCCGCGCCCTCTCACTGGTGATACTGTTAAGCTTGATCTCCTTGACAGCCATCATGTTAATTGATGAATCGGTATCCTTGCGGAAGTTATTCCCGAACTGGTCGGTTACACTTACATCATTTTCATCAAGACCGGCACGGGCAAAGGTAACGAGGTTAATAATCGTCTCAGCAAGCCCCTGATCGAGCTTGCGGTTCATCTCGGTAGTAACTTTGACAGCCGCGCGCTGACGGTATGGCTGGCGGAAAAGCCCCTTGCGCTCGGCGCTGGTATAAATAACCTCAGCCTTGGAAATACCTTTGATATCCTCAATCATCCTTGCAACTTCAGTCTGCAAGGCGTTTTTCATTCTCTCTGCGGTAATTGGCTTGGTGTCGGTAAACTTGACCTTCTCAAGAGCAGCTTCAAAACCGTCACCAGTATCAGTCGGCAGCGCCTTGTTTTCAGCCAGAATAACCAGAGCCTTGCGTTTCTGTGCCTCAGGAACCATCAGAAGCCCGGCTTCCATGTCATACTCAACCTCGGTAATCCCACCTGCAAGCAACAGGGTCTTATACTGTTCAGACTCAGCCAGCGACACCTTAACCTCAAGCGGCACATTGATTTTCTTCTCATTGATCGAGCCAAGCCAAATAATAAGAACAAATAACGATGCCACAGTAATAATCATCGTAACAATACTCGCACGCTGCGTTGACGACATTTCCCCCAGCAGTTTGCGCGCGTTGTCCAATAACTCTTTTATTACATCCATCAACCCACCCCCCGAGTTTCTTTATATATATAATAACAAACCGCTCTGATCCCCCGATACAGAGCAGCCGCTACAAACCAAGTTCTACCGCAGAATTATCCTGCACGCCTCCAGCCGCCCCGGCCCCGTTAACATCAAAGCAACCCCAACGCTGCAGCATCTGAATCTCACCCGAACCAAACGGCGCAACAAACTGCCCAGAAACCGAGAGACCATTAACCGAAGCACTTGAAACAACCGCGGCATTCAGCCGCTCAAAACGCTCCGCATCAACCATGCCAACCAGATTCGGCTCACTGTAGTCAAAACCACCAGAACCAGTCTCCGAATGTGTAAACAGACGGCTGGCGGCGACAGACTCAATATCTTTTTCAAGGGCATACAAACAGCACAGACAGATCACAACAGTAGCCGCCAAAGCCACCGCACTCAGACGGATAGAAAAATCTCCCCACCTCTCAAGCCAGCCATCACGGCCATCAATCTGGTCGTCCATAAAGCTCCCCCCTATCAAGGAATAGTCAGCACAGCACTAATGAAAAACCGCTATTTGATCCCCCCGGAACAGAACAATTTTTCATAATCTCAAATACTGCCATATATTTGTATCCACAACCGGACATGAATGCAATCAACTTTTACCGAAAATTTACGATAAAAGTTGATTTTTTACATTTTATTCTAAAAAGATACTCTCAATCATTAAAATCGCCCTAAATATCAGCAGAAATCCTTTTTTCACGCTTATAACCTTCTCAAACATCCCAAAATCCCAAACATAAATTGTCACAAAAAAACTCCAGCCACAGGGGACTGGAGTAAGGAAAAAGGCAGTTATTGGGTTGTTATTTGTTGCGGAAATATCAGCGGTAAACACCTGAGCCGACGAAGACCTTGCCATCCACATCGATGACATAGCAATCTTTGGGGCGGATATTTGTGCTGTTTGGGGCTCGCCAGGTCGTACTGTACCAACCGCCGCCGTTTCTGGCCTTATCTGATGCCTGGGCAAACATCGGGTTATTATTCATATCACTCCAGCCAGACATATCCTTGCCGACTACGCTCGGATTGCCCCACTCAGCCAAACATTTTCCGGCATAATCATAGACGAAGACGTAAGTATTACCCGCCACAAACTGGCTGCTGGGATCCATAAAGTCATCAAGCGCCTTGATATCGCCGTTACGCGTATAATAACTGCGGGCGCGCTTTACAAGTGCAATGACATCTTCATGTTCCGGGTTATTGTAATCTATCTGCCGAGGACGGCGGGAGCTTCCCTTGACTTCCGGGGCGTTACCCGAACCGGGCCGGTTGCTCTGTTCAGGCATATCACAGGCGCAGAGAAAAGAAGTTAAAACAAACAATACGATATAACGAACAGCCATCTGACAAAATCTCCATTCCGGTCAAAAATATTACTCACACCTGTACAATTACGGTTTTTTCCAGCTTTCTTTCATATTTTTTAGTTTGTGAACGGATTTTTACTTTTAAATGAGAGCCGCTGCGATACAATCACCTGATATGTATTTCAACTTTAATGGAAATCATTTTATCCGAACCTGAGGGGAAAGTAATGAAGATTTTACAGATCTGCACAGTTATTGCCGTTTCCATGGTTTTCGCCGGTTGCGCCAGCAAGACCACAGCCAAGCCAGCGCCAATCAATTACGCCAACCATGTCGAACATATAGATGAAGAAGCCGCATCTCTTGGCTACCCGGCAAAATTCTACCCCAAAAAGCAGAGCAATAAAAATTGGGGCCAGCCATACAAGGCAACTATCGACAATGTCGAGGTGGAGGTCAAGGACGGCCCGGTTGTTGAGGTCTGCGGCGGCTGCGACAAATAACAAAAACCACAATCCGAAGCTGGAAACAAGGATATTCTATGCGACTGACCACCGGGGACGCTGTCTTTAAGGAGATGTATCCCTTCAAATCCAATTACTTTGATCTTGACGGCAACAGGATGCACTATGTCGATGAAGGCGCGAGAAACGGCAGGCCGACACTGGTAATGCTGCACGGCAACCCATCATGGTCATTTCTTTACCGCAACCTGATTTCCGATTTGCGAAAAGACTACCGGGTGATCGCGCCTGACCACATCGGCATGGGGCTGAGTGACAAGCCGCAGAAATACCCCTACACCCTGCAATTGCACATTAATAATATCAGCAAATTACTCTCGCATCTGTTGGCTGATGATGAAGAGGTGATACTGCTGATGCACGACTGGGGCGGCGCCATCGGCTGCGGCTGGGCGATCAACAACTCTGCGCGCGTCAAAAAAATGGTTGTCTTTAATACCGCCGCGTTTCTCTCAAAGCGCATCCCATTCAGAATCAATATCTGCAAGCTGCCAATTTTCGGTGCGCTCTCAATCCGCGGTTTTAATGCTTTTGCCGGGGCAGCCGTTCATATGGCCGTAGAAAATAAAATGAAGCCTGAAGTTGCGGCCGGCTTTGTCATGCCCTACGACAACTGGCACAACCGCATCAGCACCCTACGCTTTGTGCAGGATATCCCGATGAATCCGGGACATCCGAGCTTTGAAACGCTGTATGATATCGACCTGCGCCTATCCATACTTGCCAACAAACCCGTGCTTGTACAGTGGGGCGGCAAAGACTGGTGCTTCAATGATTCATTTTACAACGAATGGCTGAGACGTTTTCCTGACATGCAGGCAGACTATTACAGTGACGCAGGGCATTACGTACTTGAGGATGCGCTGGGGCGGATTCTGCCCAGAGTCAGAGAATTTATTGCCATATAAAATTAACGAGCGCCCAACGATCAGGACAGCGAAAGGATTACGATGCTGCTTATTCTTAATGTTGTCGGCCTGACGCCGGAGATGATCTCCCAGCAGACCCCAAATCTGCTCTCACTTGTTAAAACCTCCGAACTGCGGCCACTTGACGGAGTACTGCCGGCAGTAACCTTATCCGCTCAGGCAAGTATTCTAACCGGCAAACCGGTAAGCGAACACGGCGTGGTCGGTAACGGCTGGCTCTTCCGCGACACCATGGAGCCGCGCTTGTGGCAACAGTCACGAAATCTCTGTAGTGGCGAGTTTTTTTACGAGAAAGCGCAGAAAGCAGGGCTTAGTGTAGCGAAATTATTCTGGTGGTTCAATCAGGGCTGCAGCGCGGATTATTCTGTAACGCCAAAACCGTATTATTCCTGTGACGGCAACAAGGCTTTCGGCATCCACGGCACGCCTGAAGGTTTTACCGACAAGCTTGAGGCTGAGCTGGGGAAATTCCCCTTCCATGCTTTCTGGGGTCCTGAGGCCGGGGTAAAATCATCTGAATGGATCGCCCGCGCAACTGAGTATACCCTGAAAAACCAACGGCCCGACCTGACCATGGCCTATATCCCGCACCTTGATTACGACCTCCAGCGTTTTGGCGCTACCCGAACCGGGTCGGTTACCGGCGATCATCTTGCAACCAACCTAACACAGCTTGACAACCTTCTTGCGCCACTACTGACAACCGCCCAGGAACTGGAATGCAAAATTATAATCCTCTCAGAATACGGCATCACCAATGTTAACCGGCCGGTATTCATCAATAAGATATTAAATCAGAATGGCTTTCTGCAGACCAGACAAGGCCCCTTTGGCGATATCCTTGAGACCTTTAATTCAGACGCCTTCGCCGTCTGCGACCACCAGATCGCACATGTCTATATAAAAAACCAGAGCAAAATAATTCCTATAAAAAAACTCCTGCGTAACACTGCTGGAATAGCAGCGATTCTCAGTAAAGACGAACAATCAGAGTTCAAGGTCAATCATCCCCGCTCCGGTGAACTGCTGGCACTGGCTGAGGATGATTCGTGGTTTACCTGGCAGTACGACTCCGGAAATCCGCCTGACTTTGCCGCTACTGTTGACATCCACCGCAAACCCGGTTACGACCCGGCAGAGTTATTCTATGCCGGATCAAAAGTCACAGGCCGACTGAAGTCTGCCGTATGCCTGTTGCGCAAAAAACTAGGCTTACGTTACCGCTTCAATGTCATCTCAACCGACCCGTACCGGGTAAAAGGCAGCCACGGTCTGCTGCCAGCCGCCCCGGAAAAAGGCGCTGTCTTTATCTCAAACTGCGGCTCAGTACCGGACAAAATCGCTATGACAGATATCAGCAATTACGTCACAGAAATTCTTGGCTTGAAAGAATAGCATTTTCAGTTAAACATAAAACTTACACTTGTTTATCCTTATCCGCACTTGACTAAAAGCTGAAAAATAGTTATCTTATCATGGGTAAAAACTGAGTCATTTTGCTTGTTTGTCGCGTTTTTTGTTTTATTTTCCCAAAAAGGTCTGTGCCACGACAATGCCAGATATTATCTGTCCCCACTGCAATGAAGCGCAATTGCGCACCAGTCTCCAGCAAGGCGAGAGGGTGCGCTGTGAAGCCTGCCAGAAATGGTTTGTGGCAGGCGCCATCACAGCCGGACGGGTCGAGGAAGAGGTCGAACTTGAGGACTCGGCGGCAACTGGGCAGCGTCTTTTAAAGGAAGTCCGGCAGGAACTTGACACAATCCCCGTTATTGACAAGTATGAAATCCGCACCGAGATCGGCAGCGGCGGGATGGGGCGCGTCTATGAATCCTACGACCCTTATGTGCGGCGCAAGGTCGCGCTGAAGGTGTTGCTTGACACCCAGAGTGATGAGGACAAGGCTCGCTTTCTTGAGGAAGCGCAGATCACGGGACAGCTTGAGCATCCGAACATTGTACCCGTCCACGACATCGGCTTTACCCGGCAGGGGCAGTTATTCTTTCTGATGAAACTCGTTCACGGCCGCAGCCTTGAGGAAGTTCTTGACGGGGTTCGTGAGGGTGACGCGATGGTGCGCTCGTCCTACTCACTGCCGCGACTTCTGCAGATTCTTGAAAGTGTCTGCAGCGCGGTTGCCTTTGCCCACTCAAGGGGCGTGATCCATCGTGACCTCAAACCTGCGAATATCATGCTTGGTGAGTACGGCGAGGTTCAGCTGATGGACTGGGGACTGGCCAAATCAGGCAATGTCAAAAACCGCCCGCTCCCGCACCACCAACGCAGCAGCGAAAGCCAGCGGGTGGCTTCTTTTCCGCGCAGCCACTACCACCAGTCGATGAAGGGGATTATTGACAACAGCCACCCGGAGGTCAATCTCTCCGAAGCGGTTAATATCATGCGCAGTGACTCAAATATCTGGGGCACAAGACGGGGGACGGTTGCAGGAACGCCGGCGTATATGTCACCAGAGCAGGCACGCGGTGACCTTGAAGAACTTGATGAGCGCAGCGATATTTATTCGCTTGGCGCTATATTATATGAAATGCTGACCGGTTCACCGCCGGTTCTGGCGTCTACTGAGAGTGAAATCGTCGAGGAGGTCATTAACGGCAATATCCAGCCACCGGCAATCCGCGCACCGACAAGGAGGATTCCTGAAGAGCTTTCACGTATCGCCATGCGCGCTCTGGCAACGGCCCCCGAAGAACGTTACCAGACAATTATTGATTTCCAGCATGATCTGCGCTCGTTTCTTGACGGGTTGACGGTATACCGCAGCGAGGATAATTTCTGGGCGACCATCTTCCGGCTCTCGCGGCATTATAAACTGGCGAGCTTTGTTGCCGGAATCATTCTGACCCTGCTGGTCTGTGCAGGTATTTACGGCGTTATCTTCTGGAACAATCTCTCGCGCAAAGAGCAGAAGAAGCGCCTTGATGAGCAGAAACAGATTGAGTTTAACCGCAGCCATTCGCGTGAATTTTATAATCTGGCCAAAGAATATGTCGAGAAGAATGAGATTAAAAAAGCGCAGCAGTTTCTTTCAATCTCAATCAACTTTTACTCTGATAACCGCGACAGCCGCTTTCTGCGGGCGGAACTGCTGATGCTTGAGCAGAATTATATCTCCGCACTGAAAGACCTTGAGGAAATCATCAAACGAAACCCGAATGACGTGGAGGCGCTTGAAAAAGCTGCGCAGTGCCGCAAGGGTATGCGGGAAATCGGGCCGGAACTTGATTACTAATAATAAATCAGCGCTAATAAATAACAAAAAGAGCAGACGCGATAAGTGATCTGCTCTTTCTTATTATAAATTTCTTGCGCTTGAATTCAAATTTGCACCAGCCTGACTATTCAAAGACAACCGACTGACCGGTACTCTCAAGAACCAGACGCCAGAGCGGGCTGTAGAGATCTACCTTCTTGCGCTTACCGGCAATGTGCGCCATCGGAATATGGCAGATATTATGCTTGACCTTACCGACAATCATCTCGGTACGCCCGGCCATCGCTGCGTGTACTGCGTCATGACCAAGCGAGAAGCAGTAAGTACTGTCATGCGCGTTAGCAGGGATACTGCGCACGATATAGCTAGGATCCATATACTTGACCGAGGTCTCAAAATCAATCTTTTCAAAGTAATCATTGATCTTATCCTTGAGAAAAAGGCCGATATCGCCAAGGCGCCTGTTACCAGACGCGTCAGTCTCGGTCTCCGCCTCAAGCAGATCCTGCCCCGCCCCTTCAGCAACAGCAATAACAGCGTGCTTGCGGCGAAGCAACCGCTTGTGCAGAGCATTGAGAAAACCGCCCTCCCCTTCAAGCTTGAAGGGCTGCTCAGGGATAAGTACAAAGTTCACATCACTCATGGCAAGCGCAGCCTGACAGGCAATAAAACCGGAATCACGCCCCATCAGTTTGACAAGGCCAATCCCGTTTGGAATACCCTTTGACTCAACGTGAGCGCAACGCAGAACATCACGCGCCGCATTAACCGCAGTCTGAAAACCAAAAGTTTCGTCAATGATAACAATGTCATTATCAATCGTCTTTGGCACGCCAACAACCGAAATCTTAAGCCCACGGTTTTCAACCTCGTTGGCAATCGCCATCGCCCCCTGCATCGTACCGTCACCACCGATGACAAAAAGCATATTCACCGCCAGCTGCTCAAGGCAGTTGACCATAACATCCGGCTTCTGCGGCCCGCGTGATGAGCCGAGACAGGTACCGCCAATATCCTGCCAGCCATCAACCACATCAGGAGTAAGCATCACCACATCATGGCCATAATCAGGCACAAAGCCCTGAAAGCCATAACGGAAACCGTAAATATTTTTCACGCCATAGTTGTTGCGCAAGCCAAGAACAATCGAGCGCACCACATCATTAAGCCCCGGACACAAGCCCCCGCAGGTAACAATGCCGGCGCGGACCTTTGAGGGGTCGAAGTAAATCTTCTCCCGCGGGCCGGCAAGCTCATAAAACTTAAAGGCTGTTTCAGTTGAAGAATTGCAACGCTGCTCGCATTCACCCTTGTCATCTCGTGGGCAAAACACATTCTGAGCCATGGTGACACTCTGGTCGCAGACAAAGATCTCTGCGGTATGTTCACGATTATGTGAATCTTTTACCATTGGCGAATCAATTGTACATTTGCCAAGTGTTTTGATTTTCTGGGGTGCGTAACTTTTCATAACGTCTCCTGTTTTGATTCCAAGGGTGCAGCGCAAAAGCATTCCCGGACTACACCGCGGCGTAAACCGAGATTGATGGTTTCATCAAACCCTTAACTGCTCTGCTTACGGCATTATCTCTTTCTCACATCTTGTACTAAAACCATTTTAACACTATTTTACCTGAAACACGTAAAAATAAAATTAGAAATTAATAAATGTTTTACTTGCGTTTATCCGGTATTTGCGTTGAAATAACTTTAACGTTTTCTGCTTTCATTCTCAACGCTGGAGAAATATCATGAACCATGGCAACTGTAAAATCGGTAACTGTAAAAAATATAAAAACATCGCCATTGCGGCTATTGCTGTTCTGGCAATCATTATTATTATTGTCGGGGAAAAACCCCGCAAAACCGAACCGAACAAAACTGAAACTCAGGCACAAACAGAGAAGCCTACCCTAAACAAACCTGAAGAATTTACTCAGGCAGAAAAAAATGACACCGATAAAATGCTCAACACTACCAGTCTGGCGCCAAACGAAAAAACACTCAAGGCAACCGAAGCGCCTGAAAACCAGCAGCCTGAAAACTGGAACAAACCCCAGGAACCGGAAAACCAGCAACCGATTATCAGCGACAAGTTCAAAGGACAGCCTGATAAAATAAAACCGGCAATTGCCAAAGCCATTGAAATCCAGAGCAAGAATCCCGGACGCTATCAGAGTCAGACCATTACCGGCAGCGGCGAGATCTTTGCTATCGACAGCACAACCGGTACTCTCTGGCTACTGCGCAAAACCGATGAAAACTGGCAGAACCTCGGTAAGCCAGCCGGCATGACCAGCGGCCCGAGCGGAACTTATATGCTTGCCGGAGCAGACACCGATCAGGCTACAGTAATGAACACCGTCAACGCCATTACCTGGCGGGTGACACTGGTTAACGGCAAGCCTGAATGGAAAGAAATTTCCGGCCCGCAGTCTGACCAGTCATGGAAATAATTTCTGCTAATCCCGCACAAACTTAAAGAAGAGCCGGCCCAACAATTGGCCGGCTCTTCTTATTTATATAATTACGCTGCGTTCTTAATTCCCTGACGGTGAACAACCTCTTCAGCGATTCTCTTGTTTATAAATTCACGTCGCAGCATTCCTGCCGGTTTCTGTGAAATCTTGCTCTCAACTACCGGCAACTGTTCAAGGTTGTGGTCGGCAAGCATATTAAGCAGTTCCTGCAGCGGCATGTCAGGAGTCGCGCATAATGGCTCCTGAAGCATCACATCACCCGCCAGAAGCCAGCGCCAGGTATCGCGGTCAGTAATAATTTCCTTCATCGAACCAAGCGAGATCAGCCCGCAGACATTTTCATTCTCATTAATGACCGGATATGAAAGATAATCACCATCGGTAAAACGCTTCATCACAAGTTCAAGGCTCTCACCTTCAAAGACTGGCTTGATATCACCTTCCATAACATCAGATACTTTAAGCGACTTGATAACATCGTCGTCAGTAACGTTACGCCCGGACTCGTCGGCTTTCCGGATAGCCAGCTTGACCATTGGCGGGCCGATAAGCTGAACGATAAGGGTAGTAGCAGTAACACCGAAGATAATCGCGTCACCAAGGCTGAGCTTACCGTCAAGGGCAACATTACTGAGGTGACGGCTGGCCATAATCGACAGACCGACCGCAACACCACCCTGCGCAAACAAGCCCATGCCAAGATACTTGCGCACCACCGGCTCACTACCGGTAAGTTTCGCACCAAAGTACGCTCCAGCCATCTTGCCGGCACTGCGGAAGAGTACATAACCGCCAACCAGCCACCAGAGCCAGCCAGGCATTCCGTCAATACTAAGACGCGCACCGACAAAGACGAAGAACAGGACATAAATCGGGCCAGAGAAACTGCGCACCAGATTAAAGAGGCTCTCACTGCGGTGGGGAGAAATATTAGCCGTAACAAAGCCCATAGTCATCGCCGCAAGAATTACGTCAAGTTTGTACGCATCAGACATGGCAATAACCAGAAGCAGCAGACCAAGCGCAAAGGCCATGCTCTTCTCCGACTGATGCAGCCAGCGCAGAAGAAAGCTTAAAAGTATCGCCGCAACTGCACCAAGCAGTATCGCACCAAAGAGCTCAACTGCCACCTCACCCGCTTTATGCAAAACAGAAGCCTCTTCGCCACCGCTACCGGCAAGCATCTGCGCCGCACCCGTTCCAAGCCCGTAAAGAGTCATCGCCAGCGCATCGTCAAGCGCGACAATAGCGGTAATTGAAGTGGTAAGCACACCCTTTGAGCGGTACTCCCACAAAACATCAACCGTTGAAGCAGGGTCGGTAGCTGAAGCAATTGCGCCAAAGACACACCCCGCCGCCAGCGCCGCATTAATGCTGCCACTGACCTTATAAACAATTAGGCCGCTGCACAATCCCACAAGAACAAACGCCAGTACGCCTTCACCAAAGAGGATCGCCGCAAATTGTTTGCCGTATTTTTTAAACTCGGCAAGTTTAAGCTCACCACCAACCAGAAAGCCGATAATACCTAGGGCGAAAATATTAAATGGCTGCAGGTTCTCAATATCGGCAATCCGCAAATATTCAAAACCGCTCTCACCGATAATCAGGCCGATTACGATATAACCGATAACCTGCGGCACGCGCATCTTCTGAAAGAACCACGCCCCAAGCATCCCGCCAAATACCCCAAGACCAAGAATAAACAATATACCTTTAGTTGCTTCAGCAGTATCTGGCATCTCACTCCCCTCCTGTCAGAGCCAGCAAAGCTTCCTGAGCAGACGAAGCCTCAAGAATCCTCCGGCGGTTGTTTTCATCTTTAAAGAAATTGGCAATCTGCGAGAGCAGCCGGATGTGCTTAGCGTGCTGCCCTGCTGCGGCTGCGATCATAAAAATAATCTGGACAGGTTGCCCGTCCAGAGAGTCATAATCCTCAATAGGAAATTTGCAGACACCAGCAGCAACCGCCACATCACTTACCGATTCAAGACGGACGTGCGGTACTGCAACGCCAAGCCCGATACCCGTACTCATCAGCTCTTCGCGCCTGAAAATACCCTCCTTAAGCTCCTGACCGTTACTGACATTATCCGACTTTGCCAATGTCTCACAGAGACGGGTAAGAACTTCTTTTTTATCAACCTTCTCTGGAACAAACAAAAGCTGCTCTGGCGAGAGCAAACCGGCAAGCGAGACTTCACCGGCATCAGCCTTGGCAACCGGCGGCTTGCGGTCAAACTTCTCCGCCAACCACTGATCGATATCCGCCCTGCGAAAACGCCAGGAAGCACCGAGCTTACCGCAGGGAATGTCCCCTTTCTGTGCCCAGTCATAAATCGTCCGCTCAGCCACCCGCAGGTAACTGGCAACATCTTCAACCGTCATTAAATCCGCTGATTGTGCGTCCATGTCTTTACCTTCCATCAAATAACATCAAACAAATACAACCGCTTTATTATCTACCAATATAACACAAACAATAACAAATGTCAATATCCGCGAAATAAATAATCAAAAACAATTTTATCCGTAATATGCAATCAGGGTGTGATTTTTTGGATTGTCTTGTATTTATCACGGAGAGATACAGAATAGATTTATAACCTGAATATAGTGTAAAAATGGGGAAGACATCCTCTTCACAGGACTTTTGAAAAAAGATGGTAAAAAATCTGAAGAGAATGAAAACAAAAACGGCCCTTCCGCTAGGGAAGAGCCGTTGAATGATTCGCTTGTGTAACCTTGCTGCTTAGAAAGCACCTGAGCCAGGGAGTGAGCCGTAGCGTGAGCAGATGTCGGCAACTTCCTTACACTTACCAATTGAGTACTGACGCCATACCATGGTTGATGGTGTAACCAGAACGCTCTTCTTGATTGTCTGGAACTTGGCTGGAACTTCAACCTTCTCGGTCTTGGCTTCTTCCTTGAGCTTCATGCGACGGATACACTGATAGTCAGCCGGTACTGCGCGGTACTTGATGCACTCTTCGCCAACACAGGTCTCAACCCAGAGCTTCTTGGTAATGGCAGGAACCTTGACTTCCTTGACCTGAGCCGCAGCCTTCAATTTACGCACAGGGATGCACTTCTTGATTGCAGGAACCTTGATCTTCTTGGTTGATGCAGGGGTACAGAGTTCCTGAACGGCAATTGTAATGCAACGGGCAGGCTTGTGGATAGCGCCGATACTTCCGGCAACAGTCTCACCACAGTTAACATTAACGTCCTTCGGAGTTGCAACGCCGCAGAGAGCGTCACGTTCCGGTTCGACCTCAATAGTTTTCATCACAGTCTTGAAAACTGCAGGGATGTGGACTTCCTTCTCCATTTCCGGACGGAAGACTACTTCTTCATTAACAGTCTCAAAGACAGCTGGTACAACAACAAAGCTCTTTGACTCTTCCTGGATAGTAACCTCAACACACTTGCGGTTGAACTTGGCTGGCTGGCAGTAAGGAACCTTACGCTCAGGCGCAACCTGGATCTTCTCCTCAACCCATTCATACTTGGCAGGAACCGGCTTCATATAGAATGTAGCATCGCTGACCTTGACCTTTTCAGTCTCACACTTGAAGACTGCAGGCTTGGTAATCAGGGTCCAGAAATTACCCTTACATGGCTTCGGCGGGGTCTTGCCCTGCTCAAAAGCAATCTCAGAAGGAACACCACCGGTGCTGCAATCCTGTCCGGCAAAGTAGGTGCCTTCCTTCTTCTCGTCCATCTTCTTTTCAGGCTCATTACCTGCAAACGCCGGTACAGCAACCATCGCCGCCAACACACAGGCCCCCGCCATCTTGTTTAAAATACTCATTACTCTCTCCAATTCTCCTGTAAACCAAAAATTAAATCACAAAATTTAATCTTATTCTCGTCTTTAAAACCTCCCCGCTAACTCTTACCCAAACACCACAACACAGGTAGAGCGCAATTCTCCCTACCTCACCCTTTCAGTTGCGTTTTCTTTCTGCTTTCATTCAGACTTTTTTTGCCCAAAAAATGTCTTTTATAACTTTCAATCAATTCCGTATAAAAGGCGGACACTAGGCTAACTCGATAAATAACTGAGAGATAGCTCAGGAATGCGGGCGTGATAATTTCCGGGGAGCGTTGATTATTCAAGGCAATTCAACCGAAACCGTATTTTTTTTCGTTAAAAGTTGAACTATCTTCGAAGGAAAGACATACAATCTTGACATAGCAAAATGATGAGGTATAAACAATAGTTGCGTGCGAAGGGGTTTTATTTATTTTCATGTTACATTAATAACCAGAAGAGGGAAAGAAAACTATGATTGAAGTTAAGGGGTTACGCAAAGTTTTCGGGGATATTACTGCAGTGGACGGGGTTGAGTTTTCTGCCGCCAAGGGGGATGTTCTGGGATTTCTTGGCCCAAATGGTGCGGGCAAGTCAACAACGATGAAGATGCTCTGCTGTTTTCTGCCACCGGACGGCGGAACGGCGACTATCTGCGGTAATGACATCTTACAGGAACCGCTCAAGGTAAAGTCTTCAATTGGCTATCTCGCTGAGAACGCACCGACCTATGAGGAGATGACTGTCCGGGAATTTCTCAAATTCATCGCCGCCGCACGCGAGGTTTCTAATCCTAAAGAAGCGATTGAAAAAGTAAGCAAGAGTTGCTCGATTAGCAATGTAATGAACCAGACTATCGGCACGCTTTCAAAAGGTTACCGCCGCCGCGTTGGCCTGGCGCAGGCGCTGATCCATGACCCGCAGGTGCTGCTGCTTGACGAGCCTACCGACGGGCTTGACCCCAACCAGAAGCATGATGTGCGTGAGCTTATCAAGAGTCTGGCCAAGGAAAAATGTATCATTATATCAACCCACATACTTGAAGAGGTCGAAGCAATCTGTAACCGCGTGGTTATTATCGCCCAGGGCAAGGTTCTGACCGATTCAACCCCGCAGGAGCTTAAGGACAAGGAAGGCGCGACGCTTGATGAGGTCTTCCGCAAACTGACCAGCGCCACACCTGAAACAGCCTCCGCTGTTTCATAGCAGAAAAACTTTTTTCATCTGCCGCCACCGGCAGAGTGCAATCAACGTCACTAATCAGACGTTTGCTTTTATTTATTACTTGGATTATTAATATAGAGGGTATGCTTATGAACGGATTTTCAAGTATCTTCAAACGTGAGCTAAAGGGGTATTTCTCGACTCCGCTTGCGTACGTATTTCTGGTGATCTTTTTATGCCTTGCGACCTTCCAGACCTTCCGCGGCGGGTTCTTTCAGATTCGTCAGGCCAACCTCAGCGTCTTCTTTTTCCAGATGCCGACACTGTTATTATTTCTCGTTCCGGCGATTGCCATGCGTTTATGGTCTGAAGAGAAGAAGAGCAATTCAATTGAACTTCTTCTGAGCCTGCCGATAACAACGGCTCAGGCAGTACTCGGCAAATTCTTCGCCGCGCTTGGAGTGATGTTTATCGCCCTGGTTCTGACCTTTCCGATTGTCGTTACGGTTTACTATCTTGGCGCGCCTGACAGCGGCCCGATTATCGGCGGCTATGTTGGCAGCTTTCTTATCGCCGGAGCATTTCTCGCTCTTGGAAGTTTCTTCTCGGCACTAACCCGCAATCAGGTTATCGCCTTTATTCTTGGCATTGTTGCCTGCGGGGCGTTTTATTATGCCGGCTCACCGGCAGCGCTGAAATGGCTCTCATCAGCTCTGGGCAGTGGTGCGGCGGACGTATTCGAGCATTTCTCCTTCCAGCTTCATTTCGAGTCACTGCTGCGCGGAGTGCTTGAGCTGCGTGACATTATATTCTTCATGATCGTCACCGCAGCCAGCTTATGGGCGAATACCCTGGTTATCGAGAACCACCGTTAAGCCCCGAACTCAGCGAATTTTTAATAAGACAAACAACAGGATATAAAGGTAAACGATAAAATGAATGCAACAATAAGAACAGTTATTGCCGTCATTCTGGTTATGGTTATCGCCGGCAGCGCCGCGCTTGTTTCAGACAAGCTCCTTGGCCGCACCCGCATAGCCGACCTCACTGAAGACAACCTCTACTCACTCTCCGGCGGCACGGAAAATATCATCAAGAAACTCAACCAGCCACTGACACTCAAGCTCTACTACTCACGCCAGTCCGCCCTTGAAGGCCCGGAAGGCATCCGCTTCTGGAATAATTATTTTCTCTATGTACGTGATCTGCTTGAGGAATACGCCCGCCGTTCAAACGGCAAGATCAGGCTTGAAGTGATCGACCCCAAAACCTACAGTATCGAGGAAGAGGAGGCCATTAATTACGGCCTCAAGCGCTTTGACCTTAATCAGGATTCTTTCATCTTCGGTCTCTGCGCGATCACTGACCTCGGCAAGAGCGCAGCCATCCCCTTCTTTGAGCCGCAGCGGCAGGTGCTTGTCGAGTATGACGTATCAAAACTTGTCAGCGATCTTTCACAGCGCAAAAAACTTACCGTGCAGGTCATGAGTTCGCTTCCCGTTACCGGTGACAACCTCCCGCCGTACATGATGATGATGATGCAGCAACAGGGCAAGAAGATCAACCAACCGTGGGCAGTCATCAGCGAGCTGCGCGAAACTTATGACGTTCAGGAAGCGAAAATCCATGAAGGGCTTCTGATTAACACCCCTGATTATCTGCTGGTCATACACCCCAAAGATTTCAGCAAGGAACAGCTATTTGCTATCGACCAGTATGTTATCGGTGGCGGCAAGCTTATCGTCTTTACCGACCCTTTCTGTGTAATCGACCAGCCTAAAGCTAACCCCATGCAGCGTCCGCAGGAAGGAGCGCAGGCCAGTGAAATTAATGCCCTTCTTGAAAAATGGGGTGTGAAGACTGATACGAAAAACACTGTCGCAGACCCGGAAAATGCCGCACGGCTGCCGATTCGTCCAAACCAGCCGGCAGAACCGTTCGCGCCGTTTATGACTTTATCAAACCAGTCAATCAATCAGGAGCAGCCACTCGTTGCCGGACTGCACAACCTGCGCTTTATTCTCGCGGGTGAGATTAAAAATACTCTGGCAGCCAATATTAAAGTGACCCCTCTTGTCTTTACCAGTAAGGAAGCCAATCTCTGGGCGCCTGGTCCTTACGGCCTGATGCAACCGCCGAGTCTGCTTGAGATGGTTCGCAACTTCAAGGCTGCAGACAGCGGCGTCAAAAATCTTGCCGTTCTTGTCCAGGGCAAATTCAGCTCAAACTTCCCTGACGGTATTGAGATTGAAATCAAGAAAGACAAAAACCAGCCGCCGCAGCCTGAAGCAGAAAAAGCACCTGTTGAGACTAAAAAACTAAAGGCAATAAAAGAAGCGGCAGAGGAGAACGCGATTATTGTCATCTCTGATGTTGATATGATTACCGACCAGTTTGCTTTCCAGAATAACGGCATGTTTGGCCTGAGCAAGGTCAGTGATAATTCTTCACTACTTCTAAACGCGCTTGATTATCTCGGCGGCGAGAGCGACCTGCTGACTATCCGTACACGTGGCGAGTATCTGCGCCCGTTCAAGATCGTCGACGATATCGAGAAGAAGTCTGAGGAAGAAACCGCAGGCAAGGTTGATGAGATCAATAAAAAGATTCAGGACTTCCAGAACCAGTTGCGCGAACTTGTCGGTAGCCGTAAAGACGGCAATCAGGAGATCGTCAAGAAAGACATTATCGCCAAACGCCGCGAGATTGAAGCGGAAATTCTGCGCGCCAACCGTCAGTTGCGCGAACTGCAGCAGAAAAAGCGTGACAAGGTTCGCGCCCTGCAGTCAAAGCTTGAAACCAGCAACCTCATCGCTGCGCCGCTGCTGGTACTGATTATCGGTGTTATCGTCTGGCTGCGCCGCCGCTCGCATAAAGCGTAGATATGGCCGGAAAACTGTTTATTTCTTTTATTGGAATATCAACAAGGAAGCACAATGAAACTGACAAACAAATCACTGATAAAATTATTCATTGCCGCGCTGATAATGGTGGCGCTGGCGGTTGTGGTATACTTCAAACCAGAAACCCGTAACTCCGATTTCACCAAAGGCACAATTCTGGTGCAGGGAATCGAGCCTTCGGCAATCGATAAGCTTGTACTTAAAAACGGCGATGAAACGGCGACAATCCTGCGCAAAGGTGACGCCTTTAAGGTTGAACAGAAACAGGACTTTCCTGCAGACATTGACGACATCAACCGGATACTGGTCAGCATGTTCGACACCCGCCTTGAATCAGTAGCCTCAAAGGAACTGACCGGGAAAAATGCTGCAGACTTCGGCCTTGACAAACCGGCAACGGTCGAACTCTTTAACGACAAAGGCAAGTCACTGGTCAAGCTGCAGGTCGGCAGCATGGCCGCTAACGGCAGCTTTGTCAGCCTCGGCAAGAAGGT
Source organism: bacterium (assembly GCA_003245715.1). GTDB lineage: Bacteria > Planctomycetota > SZUA-567 > SZUA-567 > SZUA-567 > SZUA-421. The sequence goes on along the minus strand of QKCJ01000049.1, from coordinate 12,767 downwards.
CTACATCAGCCAGAGGCCGTTTGAGTTCAGCGCCAAACCAATGGACTATATCAACCAGTCACTGCTCGCGCTCAACCCGGAAGAGGTGGAAACCGTTGTTATAAAACGCAAAGACGACGAGATCTCTTTCAAGAATGTCGACAACGCACTCAAACTGCAGAATATTCCCGAGGGCAAGGATGAGGACTCGTCCAAGGTCTGGTCACTCAAGGCAGCGGTAACCCGCATTAACTTTGATGATGTTAAAAAATCTGATTCAGTTGGCGCGGTCAGTTTAAATGGAAATATTACCATAACCATGAAATCAGGAATGAAATATATTCTGCAATTTGACACCGTTAATTCTGAACACCTGATTTCAGCCAGCGCAACCCAACCCCCGCAGGAGATGGTCAAAAAGAGCATGCAGATCCGGCAGGACTCTGACCAGAAGGAGCTGGCCGCAAAAGACGCAGTCCTGCAGGCGATAACCAAAGCCAAGAACTTCAACAACCGCCATAAAGGCTGGTTCTTCAAAATCTCAGAGTACGATTTCAAAAAGCTCGACGTATCCCTCAATGATCTTCTCAAAGATAAACCAAAACCAGAGAAGAAAGAGGAAAAAACAGCCGCAACAACCCCGGATACCCCAAAACCTGAGGCCGCAAAATAAATTTTAAACGCTCTAGACAAAACAGCCAAACCTCAAAGCCGGAAAAACACTTCCGGCTTTTTTTATTTATGCAAAACCGACAAATATCAGCTGAATCGCCGCAAAATCTGGCAAAGAATATAAATTTGCGCCAAACCGATCAAAATAATCAACTTTTTCCGCAATTTCAGTAAAGTTTTTTCTGAAATATTCCGATTGAAGTTGAAGGTATTGATAGTGTATAATTGACAGAAAGTTATTAGTAACATGATTTAGGCTGGGGTTTTCTGTAATTATCGCTACTGTCCGGGGTTAGCCGAACAGGCGTGGATTATTTTAACCTGTTTATTTAAGCGGACTTATGAATGTACCAGAGTAATGAAGCGATAATTTTGAAGCATCGCCGGTTCAGCGAGAGCAGTTTATTGGTGACGATGTTCACCCGTGATTTTGGCCGGGTTGAGGCTCTTGCCAAGGGTGCGCGGCGAAAAAGCAGCCCGATGAAGGGGCATTTTGACCTTTTTACGCGCGAGGAAGTGGTTATTTTCCACCGCCAGCGTGCCGGGCTTGATCTTGGCGTTGAAGCGTCACTGATAAGCGAGCATGAGAATATCCGCCGTTCACCGAGAGCTTTTGCAGCGGCAGGGATTATTGCTGATCTTCTCTGCAGCGGCAATATGGTGCGTGATCCGCATGAGAAATCATACTTCGCGGCGGCTAATGCTCTGGCGGATTTCGATCAGGCGCTGAAAAACGGAACCGGGATAAATCCGGACCTGATGAAAGTGATCTTGGCGATACTGGCGGATTATGGTTTTATGCCCGGGCTTGAGAAGTGCATGGGGTGTGGAGAAAAAGCTCCCAGACACCCTGCCCTCTCGGGAAACCATGGCGGGATAATCTGCCGTAACTGCTCAGATGAAGGAATTGAGCTGACTGCCGGGGAGTTGAGCATTCTGCGCCATTGTGCAACCGACAGCGCGGCGCGGATTTCACTTGCCGGTTGCGGCGACAACGGTATTAACATATTAGCCGCGCTTGCGGGTTACTGCCGGCATATGATTGAGAAACCGGTGCGGAGTTTTAATGTTTTTTTTGAGCTGAATCTGCCGGTAAGGGGCAGCAGAACATAAGGGATGAGATGACACCAGAACGGGGGTACATTTTTAACAGAAATAATTTTCTAACGGCCACAGCCCTCCTCGGGACGTGCGCGGTATCTGCATTTATACCTCTGATTGCGGCAGAACCTGAGGCAGCTAATATTTCAAAAACTGCGCCCGTCGAAGCAGCACCGGCCCCAAAACCAGCGGCTGTTTCCGAGCGCAAGGTCACGCAGCCAGCCAGTGAATATTATTATATCAGTGCAAAGAAACTGGAACTGAACGGCCCGGAAGCGGTCAGGGACGCAATGGCGATCTACCGCATGGCGCTGCACAACGGCGCTACAAACAGGGCAAAGGAAGAGGCTTATCTTGGACTGGGGCGCTGCGAGTACAGGCTCGGTAATTACTGGCGCTCCTTCAAGGCTATTGAAAGCAGTTTCCCGCAGGAGTTTGACAGCACCCAGACTAATCTCCGCTCACGCATGGAGATGATTCTCGGCGGATTACTTGAGCAGCTTGGCAATAATCCGGTAAAGGGAAGTGCTGAAGATGGTGAAAAAGAATTAAGCGGCTATCAGGCGGCGGCACTGGTTTATCAGGCCGTTAATTACAATGACCCCAAGAGCGGTTTTGCCCGTGAAGCGCTGCGCAGCAAGGGGCGCTGTCTTCTGAAATCCGGCGAGTATGATGAAGCGGAGAAAGCATATTATACGCTTCTTAACTCTTATCCCGGCTCCAAGGAAGCACTTGAGGCCGGACCGGAACTGGTCGAGCTTAAAGCGTTAAAATCAAAAAACGAGGGAGGTCTGCGCGGCAAGACCCTTGACGATGCAGTCAATATCCTCAGACAGGCAGAGACCATGCCAGACACTAACGAGGCTTTCAAAGAAAAAATCGGCAAGGCCAAGACGGCAGTCCAGGAAAATGTCGCCGAGACCAAACTCAAGGAAGCCAAATATTATCTAAAGCGCGGCGGCAAAAAGTCTGAAGTCGCGGCCAGATTTATTCTTTCAGATATCATCAAACTCTACCCGCAGACAAAAGCAGGTAAAGAAGCAGAAGAACTTTTCACAAAATATTACGGCAAAAACGGAGGCCGCTGAAAATGAAAAAGCTATTTGCACTTACGTTATTACTATTAATCTGCCTGGGCAGTCCGCAGGCACTTCTTGCGGCGAATGCCGACTGGGAGTGGAGTCGCGACAAAGGCTGGACTATCGGCCTTGGTAAAGTTCAGCCAACTCCGGGAGAGCAGCTCAAATATGCCTACAAGCTTGAGAAGGACGGCCGCTATATGAACGCCTCCAAACAGTACTTCCTCCTGCTGAAAGAATACCCCGCAAGTGAAGAGGCCGGTATCGGCCTGCAGCGCCTTGCCAACTGTCTCTTTCTGATGGAGAACTATTACGATTCATACAAGGCGCTGGAGCAGGTTATCAAGAGCTACCCCCTCTCAGCCAAGAAGAGCGACCTGATTAAAATCGAATTTCTCATCGGCCGGAAGTTCCAGCAGGGGGCACGCAAGAACCTGCTTGATGACGCCGAACCCAAAGCCGTCGGCCTTACCACCGCTGTTGAAATCTTCAAGTCTGTCATTGATAACGACCCGGTAGGCCCCTACGCTGGCGCGGCGACTCTGGCGGTTGGTTACTGCTACAAGGATCTGTCCGAGCCAAAGATGGGCGTTGTCTATGCTGACCGGGTTATTACCGAGTTTTCAATGAGTTCCGAGCTTGTTGCCAAGGCGCGAATCCTGAAAAAGACCCTTGAAGTAATGCAGGGCAAGGCAAGTGTCGGCGACGTCAAGTCAACCATCCGTCAGGCCGACGCGATAGCCAAAGACAGTGGCTCTGAAGGAGGTCAGGGAGACTTTGCCCCGGTTACAGATTACAAGGACGATATCAAGCAGCTTGAAGAAACCCAGGCCAAGAAACTCTGGGACGCAGCGCAGTTCTACAAAAGCCGCGGAACAAGAGAAAGCATGACAGCCTACAAATTCTCTCTTGAGCAGCTCATTATCCGTCTGCCCAATACCTCATACGCCCAGAAAGCCCGCCGCGTTGTCGGTGATGTGCGTATCCCGCCAAAGGAAAATGCCTTTGGAAAATTCAATCTGCCATTTATCAGCAAAAAGAAAGAGCCTACCTTTGTCGTCCAGCCTAACAGCCCCGAGTATGTCGAGACAACAAACGTCCCTGTACCAGGTACTGTAAACGCACCTGACGCACCGGTATCCGGGGAATCTTTTGCCACAGTTAAGCCTGCAACCCCGCCGGTTGTTCAGCGCGAGCTTGAACCTGAACTTCCTTCAGCACCAAGAAAGGCTACCCCGCCCGCCACTTTAGCCGCTTCTGTAACACCGGCAGCTGGCGCCATGCCTAAAGCAACCGCGGCAACCACTCAGCCAGCAGCAAAACAGCCTGAGGAAGTTATTGAAGTCGAGACAAATACAACCGCAAATCTTCCTGAGGTTCCCAATGTAACACCAAATAATGCAGAAGTCAAAACCGCCCCAAAACCGGTAATACCACCAGTAAGAACAAGCCGCCCACACTCAAGCACACCCCTTGGTGACAGCGGCGCAAGTTTCCTGCCTGGTGCAATTGCCAAGGTAAGCCCGAATTCATCAGGTTACTCCCGTCCGGCAACCACCACCAGGACAAACAATACAATAACCACTAATGCAACACCAAGCACATATCCAACATACCGTGGCGATGTTCCGCCTCAGGATGGAGGCAGCTCTGTTCTGCCTGCCGCAATGCGCAAAAATACAGCAGCAAGTTCAACTGCGCCCAGCGTCAATACCAGTAAAGCCGTGCCGACAGAAGACCCGGCAGCAGAAGGTAAAGCCAGAACAACCGCAAACGATGCCGCAGCCAAAACCAACAAATGGAACTTCTCGGAAGATTTCAAATAAAACCAGCGCTCAGAAATATCCTTATAAACTATGACAAAAAAACGGGTCTCTGCTCAAGCAGGACCCGTTTTTAAAATATTTACAGAAGATAAACGAAAGAAAGGCAGATACGTGATAAACGTTTCTAGTCTGCCACGATGACTTTACCCTCAATATTAATCATTTCGGTACCGCCATCGGTCTCGCGCATCGCCAGAACCTGATTCTTGCCGTTACGCTTGGCCGCATAAAGGGCGCTGTCAGCCATATCAACAAATGTGCTTTTCTCAAGCCCCTCGCGATACTCGGCAACTCCGGCGCTCACACTAATGACAATAGTCTCACCACCAATGCGGAAACGCTCCCGCTCAACAGTAGCGCGCAGACGCTCGGCGACAACCTTCGCTCCTTCAAGTCTGGTGTGCGGCAACAGTAGCGCAAATTCCTCACCACCATAACGCGAGGCAATATCAATATTATCACGCAAACTCTGACGGATAACCCGGCTGACTTCTTTAAGGATAAAATCACCCGTCTGGTGTAGATAGGTGTCATTGACATGCTTGAAGTCATCGATATCAAGGACAATCAGACTAAACGCTGTTTTATAACGACCGTAAGAAGCGATACATCTGGTCAGCTCCTGCTGAAAGTGACGATGGTTAAAGAGTCTGGTCAAACCATCGGTCTCGGCAAGCAGACTCATCTTGGCAAGCAGAAAATGATTGCTCAGGGTCGTGGCAAAAACCTCGGCGACCAGTGTTGCTTCAGAGAGATCTTCCTGAGAAAATTTGCCGCCTGACAATATAAGCAACCCAACCATCTCGTTATGGCCGCTGTCAGGTGAGTTGTAATGCAACGGACAAACCATACCGCCATCACGAAAAAACGCATCAGTAGGATGCGGCCTGAACTCGCAACCACAGTCGATCTCGTAGGTCTCGATACTATGAAAAATTACCGGTTCGCTGCCCTGCTTGATAGCGTGGATCAGAAGCACATCGGAATCATTAACCATATCAAGCGGTGGAGTCTTGAATTCTTCAGGATAGGATTTTTTAAAGGCGAGAAAACCATGGTCATGGTCAACCAGAAGCAATGCCGCCCGTTCAACGCCGAATAATTCCGCCACGCCGACAGTCGCCGCATGCTCAATAGTATCAAGCAGGCGCACGTCGATTTTCCTGGTCATCTCAGCCAGCATCCGGCTGCGGACGCTGTGCTTCTGCAAAATAGCCAGAAGTTCGTTCTGACTGGCAATCGTCTGCTCTAATGTTCTGACCTGACTATTAACCTGAGTCAGTTCCATTATCAAATCATTATTGGAAAAAGACGAATAGTCCTTTTCTGTTTCCAGTACCATAAGCTTCCCCGTTTCCCTCAGCGAAAAAACCTGTAAGGTTTCCCCTGTCAATTATCCTTTTTTTATATAAAATAATTTAACAGGATAATTATAAATAGACAGGAGTTAATTAGCAACCGTTAAAAACTCCTTTTTCTCCGTATTTTACTACAAAGCGGAATAAATACTGGATTGATGCATAATGGCTGGTGAATTCTTCGATCTTTCTCTTACCGGATGGATAATAGCAATTATTATTGCCCTGATTGTCGGGCTGGGAAAAGCCGGAATTGCCGGACTTGGCATGGTTGCCGTACCGCTTATTGCTGAAATTTTCCCGGCTGGCGCCTCAGTCGGCATCCTCCTGCCGCTTCTGCTTGGCGGAGACGTCATGGGCGTGACCTATTACCGCCGCCACGCAGTCTGGAAAGAAATCATCAAAGCCCTTCCCCTGGCACTACTTGGAATAATCAGCGGCTATCTCTTCATTAAAAATATCGAGTTCTCAGACAGCAGCCTGAAACGGCTGATCGGCACAATCGTCCTCGGCATGCTACTGCTTAATATCTGGCAGAAACGGCGAAATAATGGTAAAATGCCGGAAATGAGTACCGGTATCTGTATCTTTCTCGGACTTCTCGGCGGTTTCACGACAATGGCCGCAAACGCCGCCGGCCCGGTATTTGTCATGTACCTGCTTTATCTGGGACTGGGCAAAAACGAATTCATCGGCACACGCGCCTGGCTCTTTCTGATTATAAACTCCGTCAAGATCCCCTTGCAGTGGAATCTGGGCAATATCTCAAGCCAATCGATAATTTTTGATCTAAAACTAATACCATTTATCCTTATCGGGTTTATTATTGGGATAAAATTCCTTAAAAAACTAAAACAAGATAAATTTGAACTGATTGTCAAAATCTTTGTCGCTGCTGCAGCTATAAAAATGATTATTAACTAAAGTTCAAATTGCCTAATTTTGTATTATTTTATTACTAGCAAAATGCTATTAATATAGTATAATTAAACCAGTATAAATTTACTGTTGACATCATAACCGCAGAGGAAAAAACTATGACAATGCCATCGATGGAACTCAGTAGGAATGCAAAAGATTTTATTGATGATGACTATCTGCAGAAACTTGCGGATTCTGCCTGTGACGACAAGGTGAAAATCCGCGAGATTATTGCAAAGAGTCTCAAAAAAGAAGCGCTTACCGTTGAGGAAACAGCTTCGCTTCTTGCGGCCACGCCTGAGCTTACCGAGGAGATTTTTGAGGCCGCGCGCGAGCTTAAGGATACCGTCTACGGCAACCGCATTGTTCTGTTTGCCCCGCTCTATATCGGCAATAAATGTATAAATGACTGCTCCTACTGCGGCTTCAAATGCTCAAATCCCGACACCCTGCGCCGCACGCTGACGATGGACGAACTTGAGCAGCAGGTTGTGGCGCTGGAAAAGCAGGGCCACAAACGGCTGATTCTGGTTTACGGCGAGCACCCGGATTACGATGCGAATTTTATTGCAGACACTGTGCGCAAGGTTTATGCGACCAAGTCTGAGCCGCACGGCGAAATCCGCCGCGTGAACATCAATGCCGCGCCGCTTGATATTGAAGGTTATAAGATTGTCAAGGCTGCGGGAATCGGTACTTTTCAGATTTTCCAGGAAACCTATCACAAAAAGACTTACGCTGAGTGCCACCCGATGCGTACCCGTAAGGGCGACTATCTCTGGCGTCTTGACGGTCTTGACCGGGCGATGGAAGGTGGTATTGATGACGTCGGCATTGGCGCGCTCTTTGGTCTGTATAACTGGAAATTTGAGGTTCTTGGACTGGTCAGCCACGCGCTACACCTGCAGACCAAATACGGCGTCGGTCCGCACACCATCAGCTTCCCGCGCATGCGCCCTGCCTGCGGGGTTGAGGTTGAGCAGAATTTTTATGTTTCAGATGATGAATTCAAAAAGCTTATCGCCGTTCTGCGGCTGGCTGTTCCCTATACGGGGCTGATCTGTACAGCCCGTGAGTCCCCGGAGATGCGCCGAATCGCTACTGGTTTTGGCGTCTCACAGATTGATGCCGGCAGCCGTATTGAAATCGGCGGCTACACCGAAGTTGGTGACGCTCAGGTTATGGAAAAGGAACAGTTCTGCCTTGGCGATATTCGCAGCCTTGACAACGTAATGCGCGAGCTTATTGAAAATGGTTACATCCCGAGTTTCTGCACTTCATGTTACCGTCTCGGGCGCACGGGTGAGCACTTTATGGAATTTGCCGTCCCCGGATTTATCAAGCGCTTCTGCACGCCAAACGCCCTCTGCACACTTGAGGAATACCTCTGCGATTACAGCAGTGACGCGACCCGCGAGGCAGGCGAGAAATTAATCAAGGAAGAACTTGAAAAGATCGACAAACCGGAAATGAAGGAAATGGTTATTGAGCGCCTCAATCAGATACGCACAGAGAACAAACGCGATCTGTACTTCTAAAAGACCAATTAATCATTAAAATAAAAAGATGCCTGCAGAATATGCGGGCATCTTTTTTATATTGGCAATAACAGATGAAATTCAGAAGCCCATATGAAATAACTTGCGGCAGATTTTATGAATCCAGGAAGGTTTGACCTTATTCATCATCCAGATCTCGGCAACGCGTTTACTCAAGAATCCCATCGTCGGGAAAGAGTGCTGCAAAAGCATGATATCAGTCATGCGCATTTTCTTCTGCACAGCCAGTCCCCATTCATTTATCATCTCACCAGAGTTCTCGCCGACAATACTCGCGCCAAGAATCTTAGCGGTCTTGCTGGTATAAATCTTGATAAAACCTTCCGGGATTTCTTCAGCAATCGCCGCGCCGTAATCGGAATAATAAGCCTCTGTCGTTTCATACTCAATACTGTCACTCTCAAGATCCGGTGGCAACTCGCCAACGCCAGAAACCTGCGGGTCGGTGAAAACCGTATATGGCACCGCGTATTTTTTAAAGTCACGCTTAAACGGCCAAGGCATCAGCGAATTCATCAGCGCAATCATCCCCTGATGCATCGCCGAATGCGAAAACAGGTAATGGCCATTGCAGTCACCAACCGCGTAGATATCATGATTGTCGGTCTGAAGATATTTATTGACCCTGATCTGTCCTTTTTTATTTACAGAAACTCCAGCCTTCTCAAGCTTCATTGAAGAATAATCATGCGCCCGGCCAAGCGCCTCCAGAACCTTCTCTGCGCGGATCGTCTCGCCCTTGTCAGTAACGGCCTCAATCATCCCGTCTTCGCATTTTTTAAAGGAGGTAATCAGCCGTCCGGTCATCAGTTCGATCCCTTCAGCGACAAATTTTTTCTCGACTATCTCAGCCGCTTCCGGGTCCATCTGCGAGAGGATATGGTCGCTGCGCTGCACCAGATAAACCTTGCAGCCAAGGCGCGAAAACGCCTGCGCCATCTCACAGGCAATCGCCCCGCCGCCATGCACGATCATACTCTGCGGCACTTTCTCAAGATGAAAAACACTTTCATTGGTCAGATAATCAATCCCGTCGATCCCCGCAACCGGCAGCACCATCGGACGCGTACCTGTAGCAATAAATATCCGCCGACCGGTAATTTCACGCGCACCGACTTTAACTGTATGCCCATCAATAAATTCAGCCCCGCCTTCACCTAGAACAAGCTCAACCTTGTCAAACATCCTGACCGTTTTATTATCGCCGATGTATTTCAGATGGCTCTGAATCCTGCCAAAAGCATCAAGCACTTCCGGAAACGGCAGTTCACCCAATCCCATCTTAGCAAGCTGGGTCGTAAAATGACGGTGCCTGGCTATCTGCAAAAGCGCCTTACTGGGAATGCAGCCGACATTCATGCACTCGCCACCGACTTTATTCTTCTCAATCGAGCAGACCGAAAGCCCCATCGCAGACGCCATACCGGAAACCGCCATCCCCGCCGGCCCCATCCCGATACAGACAACATCATAATCATACATACGCTTGCCCTTTCGCGTTTATTGGTTTTAATCAACAGATGAAAGACAAATCTATTTTATCATCTTTTTGACTTTGGCCATAGTCGGATTTTCGATAATTCCTTTTTCAGTGATGATACCAGTTATCAGTTTTGCCGGAGTGACATCAAAGGCCGGATTATAAAAATCAACTTTGCGCGGCGCTGTCCATTTACCAAAGCCGCACTTGATCTCCTCGCCACCGCGTTCCTCAATCGGAATCAGCGAACCATCCTTGAGCGTCAGATCAAAAGTACTTGACGGTGCTGCAACGTAGAAAGGAACGCCATAATATTTAGCCAGAATCGCCACGCCGCAGGTACCGATTTTATTGGCAGCATCGCCATTAGCCGCGATACGGTCAGCGCCGACAACAATCATGTTGATGCGGCCTTCCTTCATAACCTGCGAAGCCATATTATCACAGATAAGCGTTACCGGAATTTTAGCCTGTTCAAGTTCCCACGCAGTCAGGCGTGAGCCCTGCAGAAGCGGCCTAGTTTCATCAGAATAAACATGAATATTACGCCCCGCCTCGGCAGCGGCATACATTACTGAAAGCGCAGTACCGTAACCACTGGTTGCCAGTCCACCGGCGTTACAGTGAGTAAGGATCCCAAACTCTGATTTACGCTTCGGGATAAGTTTTAAAGCATGTTGCCCCATCGCGCGGCACATTCTGTCATCCTCAACAAAAATCGTGTCCGCTTCTTTAAGGAGGATTTTTTTGAACGCGTCTGCATCAAGCTCAAGGCTCTCAGCAGCGGTCTTCTTCATCCGTTCAAGCGCCCAGAAAAGATTCACGGCAGTAGGGCGTGAGGTGGCAAGATAGTCTGCGTCCTTGACAAATTTCTCATACAGGGAAATTGTTGATTTGCTGCGGTCCTTCCAGATACCAAGAAGTGAACCGTACGCAGCAGAGCAACCGATCGCCGGCGCACCACGCACAGCCAGACGCTTGATGTCATCCCACATCTGCTTGACGGTCTTGACGCTGATAACTTTATAAATCTCCGGCAGAAGTGTCTGGTCGATCATATCAACCACACCGTTATTCCACTTCAGTGTCGGGATCATTATCTTATTCTTAACCATTATAACCTTTCATCTTTAATTTAGTTTATAAACTTAGAGCGTTTCATATTTGATTATATTAAATTTATAAACGCCTGCAAAGGTTACAAGTTTTTTTCCGGTTATAATCAGAAATTTATCTGTGTTAAAATTATGAAATGAAATTTATTTATCAAGCATGATTGAGCCGCGCCCGATAGTGCCCCGCCCCAGTTTATTTATAATCGCATCAGCAGCTATCTCGGCCTTCTCGATTTTTTCGCGGTTATTACGGGTCTGAATATTAAAGAACAGCGACTGCTGACTCTCACAGGATTCAGAAAAATTCGAGACCCCTACCCCGATCAGGCGAACCGGCCGGCTGCCGCACTCGCTTTTTTCCTGCAACAGCTTGAAGGCTGTCTCAAAAATTTCCTGCGCGCACGAGGTCGGATTAGGCAGGGTGATGCGTCTGGTAATTGAGGTGAAATCCGAATACTTGACCTTGAGCTGGACCGTGCGCCCCGGCATCTGCGCACATCGCGCACGCCTGGCGACCTTGTCTGAGAGATACAGAAGAGTACTGCGAAGCTCGCTTACTTTCATAATATCACGCGAAAAAGTATGCTCATTTGAAATACTCTTCTCAGCCTCGTCCTCCCCCTCAACCTCACGCGGGTCGATACCACGGCAGAGGTTATACATATGCTCGCCGAAATTGCCGAAATTCTCGATAAGTTCCTTGAGCGGCCAGCTCTGCAGATCACCAATTGTATTGATCCCCAGACGCAGCAGCTTCTTCTCGGCAACCTTACCCACCCCCCACATCCGCCGCACCGGCAGGATCGCCAAACGATCAATCACCTCCTCATCGCGGATTATCGTCAGGCCGTCAGGCTTATCCATATCGGAGGCGACCTTTGCGACGAATAACGTCCCCGCCAGCCCGACCGAGGCAGTAAGCCCCGTCTCAGCTTTTATTATATCTTTTATCCGCAGACCAATATCAGGCGCGGCACCAAACAACCGCTGCGAACCGGTTACATCAAGAAATGCTTCATCACAGGATAAGGGTAAAACCGACGGGGTGAAGCGGTGAAAGATCTGATGAATCTGCCCCGAGACCTCGCTGTAGCGCTCATGCCGGCCGGGCAGAAAAATCCCGTGCGGACATAACCGGTGCGCCATCGCTGAGGACATCGCAGAATGAACCCCAAACTCACGCGCCTCATAAGAACAGGTCGAAACCACACCACGGGAATTGGCCGGGCCTCCGATAATTACCGGCTTGCCCCGTAACTCAGGATTATCAAGCTGCTCCACGGCGGCAAAAAACGCATCCATATCAACATGGATTATCGCCCGCGACCAGAAGTTCTTACAAGTTTTTTCCATTCCTGTTTTCAACCCAAAGCAACAACTTGATAAGTGTAACCAAAATCTAACCACGGATATTATACCGCACACCGCCGGAAATTGCAGAGAATTTTATTTTTTATCACCTGATTTTTGAATGAAATAAAAATTATAAAACGTCAGGGATAAAAGACTGAACGCCCCCGGGGGAGTCGGGAGCGTTCATTTTGGAGAGCGAGGGGGGGGGACCTCTCTCTGGATTATGGATTCAGGCGCATAGCACCTGATAAGGGACTTTGGGCGGGGGAGTAAGGGGGATTGTTCTCCCGCCCGAGGAAAAGGATTTTTGGCGTCGAGCTTTTT
>QKCJ01000008.1 GCA_003245715.1 bacterium | reverse complement strand
AGGATTAAAATTTTAGTTTGACAGCTATAAATATATTGGGTATTATTTTTAAAAATTTAAAAGACATGAAGGCTGTATCAGAAATGAACAAATTCTTAATGAACCTGAGCGTGGTTGTGCTAGTCGTGCTTGTTGTCGTAGTGACTACCTAGTTACTGCCCGGGGTTCATTTTGTAAAAACAAATTGACCAAACCGGGCTGAAGCCCGGTTTTTTTATTGGCTTATTCTTCAGTATTCATAAAATTATTTGAAACATATTTTACGAGAAAAAGTATAACGATACATCCCGGCAATTCTTCCGGGACAGATTCAGGAGAAAGAAAAATGAAGGGAACAAAGTTATTCATCGAGTGTTTGCGCAATGAGAAGGTTGATACCGTCTTCGGATATCCGGGCGGTATGCTTATTCCGCTCTTCGATGAACTGGTGAAGGCCAAGGATATTAATTTTATCCTGCCACGGCACGAGCAGGCAGGATGCCACATGGCTGATGCTTACGCACGCGTGACCGGAAAACCAGGCGTCGTGTTCTCTACAAGCGGCCCCGGCGCGACCAACCTCGTTACCGGTATCGCTAACGCCCATATGGATTCAATCCCGCTGGTTGCCTTTACCGGACAGGTCAAGACCCACCTGATTGGCAATGACGCTTTTCAGGAGGTCGATGTTACCGGTATTACCCGTTCTATCAGCAAGCACAATTACCTGGTTAAAAACCCGGAAGAGCTTCCTCACATTATCCGCGAAGCCTTCCATCTGGCGACGACAGGCCGCCCCGGCCCAGTTGTTATTGACCTGCCGGTTAATATTACAACCGCCGACATCAAGACACCGGTTCAGAAGAGTATCGACCTGCCCGGCTATAAGCCAAGCCTGAACGGCAACCCCAAACAGATTGCCAAGGCTTGTGAGATGATTAACGAGGCTGAACGTCCGGTTCTGTACGTCGGTGGTGGTGTTATTGCCAGCGGCTGCCATGAGCTGCTTCTGAAAGTTGCGGAGAAAGCGAATGTTCCTGTTACCACAACGCTGATGGGGATGGGTGCGTTTCCTGATACGCACAAGCTGTCACTTAATATGCTTGGCATGCACGGCACGGTTTTTGCCAATTACTCGGTTACGCACTGCGACGTTCTGATTGCAGTCGGTGCGCGTTTTGATGACCGCATTACCGGCAAGATTGAGGCCTTCGCGCCGGACGCGAAGATCATCCATATTGATATCGACCCAACCTCGGTCAGCAAGAATATCCCGGTTGATGTTCCGATTGTCGGTGACGCGGCTAAAATCCTCAAGCAGATGCTGCCGATTCTCAAGAAGAATCCGCGCAAGGCGTGGTTTGACCAAATCAACCAGTGGAAGAAAGATTATCCGCTTAAATATGACAAGGACAAACTCCGTCCGCAAGCGGTTATCGAGACACTATGGGAGCTGACCAAGAGGCGCAAAACCATTATCACTACAGAAGTTGGACAGCATCAGATGTGGACTGCGCTCTTCTATAAATTCACCAAGCCACGCACCTTCTGCAGCTCCGGCGGCCTTGGCACGATGGGGTTTGGTTTGCCTGCGGCAATCGGCGCGCAGATCGGAAAACCGGATCACCTTGTTGTTGACATAAGTGGAGACGGTTCGTTCCAAATGAATATTCAGGAATTAATTACCTTGCGAAACAAAAAATTACCTGTTAAAATACTCATACTTAATAACAACTATCTGGGGATGGTTCGTCAGTGGCAGGAACTCTTCTATGAGAGAAACTACGCCTTCACTGATCTTTCTGACAATCCGGATTTTGTTGCAGTTGCTGAGGCATACGGTATCAAGGCGATGCGTCTTGACAAGCCGGAGAATACCGAGAAGGTTCTCAAAGAAATGATCGCCTACAAAGGGCCGGTCCTGGTTGATGTAGTTGTTGAACGGGAAGAGAATGTTTTCCCGATGGTTCCTGCCGGCGAGGCGATCAACCAGATGATCGGCGGCCTTGCTTAAGCGGGATGCTGAGAGTGTAAGACAGGAATAATCTATGAAGGTTATGGTTGTAGACGATGATCGTGCCCTGCGCAAGATTCTGAGTACTACGATAGAAAAATGGGGCTACGAAACTATAACCGCAGCAGACGGGGCGGAGGCGCTTGAGCATCTCAGAAGCAATAATCCGCCCCGTATTATGATCCTCGATATAATGATGCCCAACCTCAACGGCATTGAAGTCTGTGAACAGCTTGATTCACTTGGCAAGCAGCTAATCTACACAATAATGCTCACCGCCGTAAGCAACAAGGACAACCTTGTAAAAACCCTTGAAGCCGGCGCACATGATTTTCTATCAAAACCGGTGGACATGAGGGAACTTAAATGCCGGATTGAAGTCGGAGCGCGGCTGGTTAAATCTGAAGACATCGCAAGAAAAAACCAGCTTTTCCTTGAAGCGGCAACAGAAGGGGCTGACCTTGGCTTGTGGGAAGTTGATGTCGCAAACCGCACCATAATCGTCAACAAGCGCATGAAAGAACTTATCGGCCTGAAAGTGGGTTACACTATTTCAGTTGATGACTGGTATAAAATAGTCCACCCTGAAGATCTTCCTGAAGTACTTGACAGAGTTAACAACAAATTCGAAAGTCTGACCAAAGGCTATACCACAAGTTACAGGATTAAAGACAGTAACGGCAACTGGCGCTGGGTTCAGATGGCCGGGCGGGCGCTGAAGGCCGGAAGCGATAACCGCAACACAAGAATCTGCGGAATTCTACAGGATATCAGCCGGCAGAAAGAAGAAGAAAACCGGCTCTTTGAATCCGTCAGACTATCAGCCGTACTTTCACTTGCCGGTGGCATCGCGCATAACTTCAATAACCTCAATACCGGCATATCCGGCTTTCTCCATCTGGCTCTTCGGGACACCACGATCGGCGAAAAGACCCGTGAACGCATCGGTACAGCCCTCGAATCACTTGAAGAGATCAACCATATAACAGAATCCCTGCTGCGCTTCTCTGGACAACGTCAGGAATCCTCCAGTCAGGAATCAGATCTCAGACAGATTATCACCGACATTCTTACCCTGATGCAGCCATCGTTTGATTCAAACGAGATCAACCTGTTGGTAAAAATTGACGAAGCCCCTAAAATTGAGTGCAATGTTTCCGGTATCTCACAGGCACTCTACAGCATCATTGAAAACGCCTATCACGCCGTTCAGGAATGTCAGAACAAAAGCATCAGGATTACCTGCTTCATCGAAAAAAGCGAAGCGGTAATCATTATCGCCGACACCGGTATCGGAATATCAAGCAAGAACCTCAACAAAATTTTTACCCCGTTCTTCAGTACCAAGGGTGAACATGCCGAGTACAGCTCATCCCAATCACAATTTGAGGGGCTTGGCCTCGGCCTGCCGATGACCAAAAATATCATCACCCGCCACCACGGTACAATCAATGTCAGCAGCGAACTGGGTGAAGGCACAAGCGTGACCATCCGCCTGCCCATGATCCAGCCACCAGGAACAAAAACCAGATTGCTCAAAGCCCTTGCAGAAAAGAATCTGTCGGTTTGAAATAATTATAAACGGGCAGGAAACAATCCGCGCAGACGGTTCATTTTACCTGAAAGAGTATTTGCAACAGATGACGCAGCAAAATTACAGCCCGCCGCGCTGCATACGCAAGCGTTCCATATGTTCATTGATATTTGATTCGGCACTACGCGCAACCTGAGAACCGACATATAAAAGAATGGAAATTTTCCAGACATCCTCCGGCGCCCGGATTACAGCAGTACGGATATCACCGGCTTTTTCAAGTTTCTCAAGCTCAGTATCAGCCACGCCCCGCAGTTCTCCACGGACAACCCGTGATTTACCTGAATTATTGATATATTTCAGCGGCGGCATATGGATGCCTCTGGCGATAATCACCGGAATCATCCCTTCATCAGAAACGCCGTCCATATCAAATCCTTCAAACCCCATCTCATTACCGGGGACGGCTATTGCCGGCTTATCGGCAGTGACCTCGCCTTCGCGGATATTAACGCCACCATCACCGTTATCTGAAAGACAGATATATGGCAGCTTGGTCGGACCAAAGGTAAAGAGAATATTTTTTCTCGCCCGCAGGATCTCGGTCTCACTGTGCGCAAGTTCAATTGCTTCTTTAAAGTTCATAACTTCCTCTATCTCAGCTTTCCCGGTATTTATTTTATAACCTTGACTTCCAGCTCAAGCTCAACACCGCACAAATCTTTGACTTTATTATAACATATTTTACATAGTTCAGTAAAGTCCGAGTATACCGCACCGGCAAAGTTCTCAAAATAATTCGCGTGCACCTCGCTTACACATAACCCGCCCGAGTACGTTCCCTTAAGCCCTGCCTCCTCAAGCAGCATCCCTGCCGTTTTATCGCCAGTAGAAGGATTTTTGAAAACACTGCCACAATTGGGGTATTTTACCTTACAGGAAAAACGTTTGGAAATATTCTCAGTTATCGCCGCCTTGATTTTAGCAGGATTATCCTGTTTCAACCGTAATTGGGCTGAAAGCACAACGAAGTTATTATGCTGAAAAACCGAGGTCCGATACCCCAACGCAAGGTCTTTTTTCTCAAAGACCATAATTTTCGCCTGCTCAGGAACAAAGACCTCGACCCGTTCAAGATAATCAGCCAGACAAGCACCATTGGCTCCGGCATTCATGCACACCGCCCCACCAACCGTCCCGGGAATGCCCGCCAAAGCCTCCAATCCCCCCCAGCCTGCCTGTGCCGCTTCATTAATCAGTTTCGCCAGAGCTATGCCCGCAGAAACATGAACCACCCCGTCCATTGAGATATCAATAACCGCCGGCATTTCCCGCAAGGAAACCAGCGGCCGCCAGACCTCATCGGCAAAGACCAGATTTGTCCCGCCCCCAATAAGCACAATATCCTTCTTGGACAGTGACGAGACCAGCGCACAAAATTCACCATTGGTTTCCGGATAATAAATCACCGGAGCAAGCCCACCGATCCTGATTGAACACAACTCGTTAAGTCTGGGCTTTTCTGTTTTTTTCACAGCACAACCTTCCCGCAACCAAAGAATAAAGGCAGCTCCATAGTCACGGAGCCACCTTTATGATTTTATGAAAAAACGAACCTCTGTCAACGTACGCCGCACAACTACTTCAGCCCGAACCAGCCGCGCACATCAAACATTTTTACCAGCCTATTCGCCAGCCTGGCAAGCAGTAAGAGCGATTGTATCAACAATATCCTCAAACTTGCAGCCGCGTGAGAGGTCATTTACCGGACGGGCCAGACCCTGAAGAACCGGGCCGATTGCTGTGGCACCAGCCAGACGTTCGGTCAGCTTGTAGCAGATATTACCAGCCTGCAGGTCAGGGAAGATCAGGATATTCGCCTTACCGGCTACGCTGCTGCCGGGAGCCTTGCTTGCGGCAATTGCCGGAATAAGCGCGGCATCACCCTGCATCTCGCCATCAATGTTAAGCTCAGGCGCACGCTGCTGAGTAAGTTTAACCGCTTCAATAGTCTTGTCTACCAGCGGATGGCTTGCGCTACCCTTGGTTGAGAATGAAAGGAAAGCGATATTTGATTCACGATCTGGAAGAATCGACTTGAATGACTTTTCAGTTGAGATGGCGATGTCAGCAAGCTGCTCAACTGTCGGCTCAGGAACAAGTCCGCTGTCTGCGTAAAAGAGAATATCATTGGTTGAATAATACGGGCTGGTCTCAGGAAGAATCATTATAAAGAATGAGGAAACAGTCTTGATACCAGGAGCTGTCTTGATGATCTGCAGAGCCGGACGTACGGTGTCGGCCGTTGAGTGAACCGCACCTGAAACATAACCGTCAGCCTTTTCCTGCTTTACAAGCATGGCCGCATAGTACATCGGATCTTTCATGATCTCGCGGGCCTTCTCTTCAGTCATGCCCTTTGATTTGCGCATCTCGAAAAAAGCTTGAACAAATTCTTCATAATATTCGTCATTCTCAGGATCACGGAAGATAGCCTTGCTTACATCAATACCCAGACCGCTGGCCTTGGCTGTGATCTCGTCCTTGTTACCGATAAGAACAACCGGTCCCAGACCGATATTGGCTGACATTTCCGCCGCACGCAATGTACGCTCATCCATCGCCTCAGGAAGAACGATTGTCTTTTGCAGTTTTTTAGCGCTCTCACGCAGAGTTTCCAAGAGTCCCATTTTTTCTCTCCCAACAAAAATTGTCTATAAAAATAAAATGTTTATATTTGAGTTTTAAGCATTAACGCATATTCAGTCAACAAGGGATTTATTTTTTTACTGAAGATCGGTATTTCGCTACGAATAATAACCAACAACCAAAATCCACAGAAATGAAGTAAATTCTTTGGCAGCAAAAGAATAAAGAAAATCCGGCTGATGTGCGGGGAATTAAAAAAGGCGGACCGAAGTCCGCCTTGATTTGCAGTTTCCTACAGAGCGCGTCCCTTACGGGTTTCTTCGCGCAGCCTTGTGGCTTTACCGACTCTGTCGCGCAAATAGTAAAGCTTGGCACGTTTTGTCTTGCCGCGACGCTTGATCTCAACCTTCTCGATACGTGGGCTGTTGATCGGGAAAATACGCTCAACACCTTCACCACCAACCAGACGGCGAACAGTAAAGTAAGCGTTAGGCCCCTTACCTTTGGTAGCAATAACAACGCCGTTGAAGATCTGGGTACGTTCTTTTTCGCCTTCAACAATACGGCAGAAAACATCAACTGTGTCACCAATCACAAAGTCAATTGTCTTGGGACCGAACTCTTTTTCGAGTTCCTGGATAATTGGGTGGCTCATTTTAATAACTCCCTGCTTAGATATAAATATGATCGCAAAAATCTTTAACTACTTATCATACAACGCATTACATTACTGCCGCACCCTCCTGATTTTTCACCGGGAAGTGACAGAAGAACAAAATATATGCAAAACCTCTTGTTTTTCAAGGGGTTTGTTGATTTTTTTGGGATAAATGGAAGATCTTTTCAGATAAATCTTATTTACACTCTTCAAGTTGTTTTTTCAGCCCGACCAAAATTCGTATTGATTTTATTAAATTATAAAACCATGGCAATGACACAAAAACAGCCGGCAAACATATCACAAAAAGAAAGACCAAGAACACCCCAATATTCTGTCCCCTATCAGGATATAAAAACACCGAAAAAATTAGGGGCAAAAAGCATACAAAAAGATGCCGCTTCCAACCGTTAATTATAATGCAGTAATTTCCATCACTATTATTTATGCTGTACTCTGCAAACGCAGCTATTTTTTCATCTCTTACCAATCCGCCTTCAGCACGAACTCTGCCTTCTACAATCGCTGAATATTTGGGAATCAAACCATAACAATTGTTTTCTATGCGAAAAAAACAATAAATGCCTAATTTTCCAGAAAGTGTCTCAATTGACTCTTTATAAATATTTTTATTATTAATATTATAATAAAACTTCATTCAAGACATCTTCCCTAGCAAGAAACACACATAAACCTTGTTAAAA
>QKCJ01000026.1 GCA_003245715.1 bacterium | reverse complement strand
ATTTTTTTTGATGATATTAATGCCATGATTAAACATAGCGGAAGGATAAATTATATTTCTTTCTCAAGAAAAAGTCTTCTGAATATATATAATGAATTTTTGGGTGAAGATACGATATTAACTGATCATAACTATTATAAATACACGGAAGTTGATTTCCCGTCTATAAAAGAATATAGGGATTTTCTGGGCAAATGTTTTAAGATTGTATTTAAAAGGTTGAAAATCAATGCTGTGATGTCAGGTAATTTTGTGTATAGTCGGGAACAAGAATTAATAAATGTCTGTCGGGATTTTGATATTCCATTTGTGACTTATTTTAAAGAAGGTATCACTTCTCCAATGAAGTATGCAGATCTTATGCAATTGTATAAGGATAATGAATTTAATGGGCATCTTGCTTTAATGTATAATGAAAAAATAAAAAGAGCAACGGTTGATCTTGATATTGGTGTGGACGAAAGTAATTCTCCGATTGTTGGCGTAGCAAGATTTGATAATTTGCATATGATTGAAGATAATTCTGGAGATGGTAAAACTATCATCTTGTTTTCTTTCACGTTAAATGAAAAGTTTTATCATTTAAATATTTCTCAAAATAAACTTGATGAAATTATGAAATGGGCAGAAGAGTTCCAAAAAAAGGTTATTCGTTTTGCCATAGAGAATCCTGAATATAAATTAATAATCAAAACTAAGGCAGCGCAACATTATGTTGATTATGCGAAAGGCTTAGTTCTGGAATGTGCTGGGCAAATACCTGAAAATATAATAGTTGATAACATGTCGGCAATTCATGAGTTGATTGCAAAGGTTAGAGTTGTCGCGGGGTTTAATTCTATCACTTTATTGGAGTCAATGGTTTTAAACAGATACTTGTTGATTCCTGATTTTGAAGATATGCTTGAGCGCAAAGAATGGGACTATTTTTATGGTTATAGTAATGTAGCTGAATATATTACCAAAAGGAGTAATCTGAACGATATTATACCAAAATTACTTTCTAAATCAAGCGAGAGTAATAAGGAAAAAGTTAACCAAATATTGGAAGACTATACTTTCAATACAGACGGAAATGCGAGCATCAGGGCTGAGAATGAAATATTGAAAGTTGTTAATAAATTTGCGAGTTGTAAATGAATATATTAGGGCATTTGGGGGTTGGTGACGGTTACCGGTATTTGTTCTCCATAATCAGGAGTCAGATAGGTAAGTTTTTATTAATGGTAATATGCATCATCTGCGGCGCATTTACTAATATGCTTAGTATCGGCTCAATTATTCCTTTGGTCAGTTCTTTTACGCAGGATAGTGATGTTGAAAAGCAATTGCCGAGTTATATTAAATGGATATTTTCAGTTGTCGATCTGAAAATTGATCTGATGAATACGGCGGTTGTTTTTTTTGTTTTAGTAATAATTGCAGCTATTTTTGAGTATTTCAGAAAAGTAATTCTTGAGAAATTATTAATTGATATTTCGGTGGAATTGCAGACCAATTTATTTTCCATTTTCCTGAAAACAAATTGGTCTTATCTTCTTTCAACCAATAATAATCAGATTCAGAACGCTCTTCTAGAGCAGATTTCAAAAATTGGGAAAAGCATAAAAATAATTTCCGGTTTTTTTGCGGCCGTATTGAATATTGCGTTTTATCTGTATTTGATTATTTCCATCTCAGGTTTTACTACATTTGCTCTTGTTGTATTGTTTTTGATGATTCCGTGTGTTGTCTTGCTGTTTGTAATCCGGGTAAGTAAACGGCTTGGAAAGTCTATGGTTGAAATCAGTTCGCATATGCATCAGATTATACTTGATAGTTTGAGCGGATTGAAATTCATTAAGGCATCAGCATTATCAAATGGGTTTTTAAAGAATTTCCATGACAAAGTTTTTCGCTTTGGTCAGGCACAGCTTAAATCAATCGTGATAAGGCAATTTATCGTCTTTCTGGAAGAACCTGCCAAGATGGTAGGCGTGCTGGGTGTGATTTTGTTGTTGAGGCATTTGAATCCAGAATTGGGATTAGCCTCAATGGTTGCTCTTGGTTTATTGCTTCAGCGTTGTTATATGCTGGTGTCTGCGAATGTTGCGACCATGCAGGAATTGGCGACATGTATATCTGCTGCAGAGCTGTGCGGAAAAATAACCTGGGATTCAGCGTCTAATTTTGAAAAAACAGGTAGCATTAATTTTGGTGTTCTGGAGAATTCAGTATTATTTGAGAATGTTTCTTTTTCTTATCCTTCCGGGGTTAAGGTTCTTGATGAGTGTACTTTTGAATTTGCGCTAGGAAAGACCACAGCTCTTTTGGGCGCTTCCGGTAGTGGCAAAACAACGATCGTTGATTTGCTGCTTGGACTCAATAAAATTACCATGGGAAAAATTCTCGTCAATGGATTTTCAATTGATGAATTGAATTTAGATAACTTCAGGTTGAAAATAGGCTATGTGCCACAGGATTCATATATTATTAATGGTACAATCCGCCATAATCTGTTACTTGGTAATGATGTGAAATCAGAACAGGATATCTGGCGGGCTTTGGACCAGGCCCATGCCCGGGAATTTATTGAGAAATCTGAAGCAGGGCTGGAGACTTTGGTCGGAGATGGTGGCTTGCGTTTGAGTGGCGGGCAAAAGCAACGCTTGGCTCTGGCCCGGGCTTTGTTGCGGGAACCGCAAATATTGATTCTGGATGAGGCAACAAGCGCTCTTGATGTTAATGCGGAAAAAATAGTACAGCAGGCAATTGAAGAATTAGGTCATTGCATGACTATTATTGTAATTGCGCATAGATTGAATACTGTAAAGAATGCAGATATTTTTCTAGAGGTAAACGGAGGTAAGGTCATTAATACTGACTATGATACATTTGTTAATAAAATTCAGGGAATAAACATAAATCACGGAGAATGAACTATGAAGGAGTTTGATTTTAACGGATTATTTGTATTTGATTTGGCAAATAATCATCAAGGCGATGTTAATCATGCTTTAGAGATTATCCGCAAAGTTGCCGGTGTTGTGGCTGAAACTGGTTGCCGTGCTGCATTCAAATTTCAATTTCGGAATATTCCGACATTTATTCATCCTGATTATATGCAGAGGGATGATGTTAAGCATATTCCCAGGTTTGTAAGTACGGCGTTGTCTTTTGACGATTATAAAACCTTGGCAGATGAGGTCCGAAAAGGCGGTATGCTGACAATGGCGACCCCTTTTGATGAAGAGTCGATAGAACTTATTACTAAGCTTGAAATTGATATTATAAAAATTGCCAGTTGCTCTGTTTGTGACTGGCCACTTCTTGAAGAAGTTGTGAAAGTTAATAAGCCTGTTGTGATTTCTACTGCAGGTGTTAACGCTAATGTAATTGATCAGGTCGTTAGCCTGTTTGAGAAGAATTCATGTTCTTACGCGCTGATGCATTGTGTTGCGCTCTATCCCACACCGTCAGAAAAACTTAATTTGAATCAGATTAAATTGATGTGTGACCGTTATCCTGGGATAACCATAGGTTATTCAACACATGAAGAGCCGGATGATATGCTTAATATTCTGATTGCATACGCCAATGGCGCCAGAATCTTTGAGCGTCACGTGGGGCTGGAAGCTAATGGGCATAAGCTTAACGCATATTCCTCTAATCCGGAACAATTGAAAAAATGGATGTTGGCTCAGAAAGATGCTGATACCCGTTGCGGTGGTGAGGGAAGTCCGCCGCCGGCGATTGAAGAACTTTCTTCGCTTGAGTCATTGATGCGAGGCGTGTATGTTAAAACGAAAATAGAAAAAGGGCAGGAAATTAAACGCGATGATGTTTTCTTTGCAATGCCGCTTCAGGAAAAACAGCTTAAAAGCGGGCAGTGGCGTAAAGGCATGATTGCTGCTGAAAATTATGCGGTTAATAGTCCTCTTGGAGCTGATTTGGCAGATTATAAAAGTTCAGATGAGGATTATATTTTCAGGCTGATGCTGCAGGTGAAAAGTATTCTTAATCAGGCTAAAATCTATATCGGTAAAAACAGCTCTGTAGAATTATCGCATCATTATGGCTTACGCCGGATGCGAGAATTTGGGGCGATAATAATTGATTGTATTAACCGCAGTTATTGCAAGAAACTGATAGTAATGTTGCCGCGTCAGAAGCATCCATATCATTTCCACAAGAAGAAAGAAGAAACTTTTCAGGTGTTGTGGGGAAGTATGGAGGTTGAGCTGGAGGGGCGTAAATACAGCCTTAAACCAGGCGATACCTTGCTTGTAGAGCGTGAAGCATGGCATAAGTTCCACACGCTTGACGGAGTCGTTTTTGAAGAAGTTTCAACAACCCATTATAATGACGATTCCTTTTATGAGGATGAAGGTATTGCGTCAGTTAGCAGAAGTTTCAGGAAAACGGTAATAGAAAATTGGGAGCGTGAAATATCTAAGGGGCTTCATTAATGAGAATAAAAGCGGTTGTTTTTGATTTTGACGGAACTCTGGTTGACTCAAATCAAAAAAAAATAGATGCTTATTATGACCTTTTTCCTGCAATACCACAGGTTAAAGAAATTATTGATGAGGTACTCCTGCAGTATTTGGAGAAAAGCCGGTATTTTATAATTGATCAGATTGTAAAACAGATCGATAAATATGGAATAAAAGCTGATGTCCTGGCTGTGGATGTTCTGGCAGAGTTGTATGGCGAGTTGACTACAAATTATGCCAAGACTTGTCCTGAAATACAAAATGCTGAAAATACTTTAGAGCGTTTACGAAGAGAACATATTTTGTTTCTGAGTTCTGGTACTCCTGAAGACGTTTTGAATGAAATAGTTAAGTCTAGGGGCTGGGACAAGTTTTTCCGGGGAGTATATGGTTCCCCAAGGGATAAAACTGAGACTTTAAATATGATAATAAAAGAAAATGAGCTTTTACCTGAAGAGGTGATGGTTGTTGG
The DNA here is from genome assembly GCA_003245715.1 of bacterium. GTDB lineage: Bacteria > Planctomycetota > SZUA-567 > SZUA-567 > SZUA-567 > SZUA-421. Next base: position 75,658 of record QKCJ01000026.1, on the reverse strand, counting down.
GGACAGGGACTCTGACCGGGTCTCTGCAGAGAACTGTTTGACAAAGTTTACGTTGGTGGATTCAAATATATTGCGGGTAGATATTTGAATCAATTAAGTATTAATAGTAGGGGGCGTGATGTTTGACCATATTCCGGGTTTTTTTTCAGCGGAAAAATTCATATGTTATCAGAGCGGTATTTCTGATAATTCAGGCATTGATGTATGGGTCAATGAAGCGAACGATTTTGCTGTGTTGTCAGAAATTACAGAAGTCGATTATAGCAATTACATCCCAAGGGGAGATCAGAATTATCTGGTGAAACTAACGAATTTGCATAAACAGGCCGAAAATCGTTATACCAAGATAAAGCATTATTTTGATAAAAATGATATCAGTGTTTTGGAGGTTGGCGCGGCGGAGGGTGCATTTTTGAAGGTTGTGCGTGATGAGTTTGAAAGTATGGAGCTTATTGCTATTGAGCCGGATAAAAACACCTTGGATGAACGCCGAAAAATTGCAGATATATCTGACTTTGATTCAATTGATGAATTTAATAAGACGAATAAAAAAGTAGATCGTGTGGTTTTGTTTCATGTTTTGGAGCATATCCTTGAGCCGGAAAAATTTATTCTATCCATGTCTGATATTTTGAAGAATGATGGATTGCTGATTGTTGAAGTGCCGGCATTGACGGATCCTTTGCTTTCATTGTATAAGAGTGACGCGTATTCGAAATTTTATTTTCAGTCGCAGCATCCTTTTGTTTATTCTGCGGCTTCTGTAAAAAGAATGTTTGAATTTTGTGGTTATAATACAGTTGAGGTGATTCCGTTTCAGCGTTATGGTATAAGTAACCATTTGGCATGGCTTTCATCTGGAAACCCTGGTGGCAATGCCCAGTTTGCAGAAATATTTGCTGGTAGTGAAGAGAGTTATAAAGAGTCGCTTGAAAAGTCTGGATTTACTGATAGCGTAATTTGGGTGGGTAGAAAAAATGTATAAGTTTGATAATAAAGAATATTCGGTTTTGGCAGTAGTGCCTGCAAGAGGTGGCAGCAAGAGTGTAAAACTCAAGAATATCAGAGAGATTAATTCTATTCCGATTGTAGGTATGGCCGGTAATGTTGTGAAAAAGTTGCCATGGATTGATCGCGCAATTGTTTCAACGGATCATCCTAAAATTGCTGAAGTCGCAAAAGAATATGGGCTTGATGCTCCGTTTTATCGTTCTGAAGAATTATCAGGTGACCGCATAAGTGACTGGCAAGTACTCAATGAAGCCATAAGGAAAATTGAAGAGATTGATCAGAAACAATACGATTTGGTACTTATGTTGCAGCCGACATCTCCTATGCGTAAGCCTTCGCAGGTTGAGGCAACTCTGCTTAAATTGCTTGAAGGCGGGCATGACGCGGTCTGGACATTCAGTGAAACTGATTCAAAAGGCCATCCTCTTACGCAGTATGTAAAAGATGAGAATGACAAGTTGCTTTATTATGATGAGCGGGGCAAGCAAATAGTAGCCCGTCAACAACTTACTCCGCAGACGTATCACAGGAATGGCGTTGCTTATGCTTTCAGGCGTGAGTGTATTTTGGAGCAGGGAACAATTTATGGCAAGGATACGGCAATGCTGGTTATTGACGATTTCATTGTTGATGTTGATTCTGAATTAGATTTGAAGTGGATAGAGTTTCTTTTCAATGAAGGGATTGCAAGTCTGGACTGAATATGAAAGTTCTTTGTTTAAGTTTTCATGCGCCGCCGACTTTACGGCCACAGGCATTGTTATTGGGGAAAATGATGCCCGAGTGGTTGCGACAGGGGATAGATGTCTCTGTTGTCAGCTTGTCACGTGGTGACTGGGATTTGGACATTGAGAAATATGAGCTTGAGGAGTATAAGCCATTTCCCTTTGACCTCTGCCGTTATACAGATCTGCGTCAAATCTGGCGCAAGATGCGCACGCGTAATTATTATTCGCAATTAAAGAAAATTATCAAGTCCGTATCACCTGATATAATATTTTCGTTTGCTAATCCCCAGGAGAGTAATTTGCTGGGGGCCTATATAAAGCGCAAAACAGGCTTGCCGTTTGTCTCGCATTTTAGCGACCCTTATTATGATAATCCTTATAAGGGTTTCAGCGATAAAGACAGCGTTAATATTCTTGCACTAGAGAATGAGATAATCACCGAGAGTGACAGGGTTGTTTTTGTTACAGACGGGATGCGTGAGCTTATTATGAAGAAGTACCCGGAAGAGTTTCTGGATAAAAGCCGGGTGGTTGCTCATTGTTATGATAAACAGCTTTATCCTGACTCTTGTGGCGGTAATAAGGGTAAAATTGTTATTAGCCATATTGGCGCTTTTTATCGCCAGCGCAATCCAGAAATTTTCTTCAGTGCTTTTTCTATGGCTGTTCAGAAAGATCCTGCGTTGCTGGATAAATTTATTATTAGGGTTATTGGTGGTGACAGCGAATATACAGATTTTCCGAAAAATGAAATTCTGGCGCTAGCTGATCAGTATGGCTTGTCCGATATCCTTGATCTTAAGGCGCCGGTTAGTTATCAGCAGAGCTTGGCGGAAATGGCTGACTCAGATATTCTTTTGAATATAGATGCTGATTATGCAGACAGTCCGTTTCTTACTTCAAAGATTGTTGATTACGTCGGAAGTGGCAAGCCATTTATGGTTATTTCACCGGAGGGAAGTCCTACGGCTCAACTAGCAGAGAAACTTGGCCAGTTATCTTTTAGCTATCGGCAGACAGAAGAAATTTCTGAAGCGTTGCTGGCTTTGGCTGATAATTGCAAGATGCCTTATAAAAACATTGAGTATGCAGAATCATTTGCGGTTGCAGAGCAGACAAAGCGGTATAAAGAAATTTTTTTAGAATTAATCTAGTTAGGTGATGTTATGAAAAAAATAATGCTGGTTTTTGGAACCAGGCCGGAGGCGATTAAACTTGCACCGGTGTACAGGGAGCTGAAGAAAAAGAATAATCTTGAGGTGATTGTCTGTGTCACAGGACAGCACCGGGAGATGCTTGACCAGGTGCTGAAACTGTTTGGCATTGTTCCTGACATTGACCTTAATCTGATGAAGCCGGGGCAGAATCTTTCTGAACTTACTGCTCGTGTGCTTAATAAAATGCAAGAAGTCTTCGCGGAAATCAAGCCTGATAAGGTGATTGTGCAGGGTGACACTACAACTGTAATGGCGTCTGCAATGGCAGCCTTTTATAATAATATTGCAATTGCTCATGTTGAGGCGGGTCTGCGTACGGGGGATATTTATGCGCCGTGGCCGGAGGAGTTTAACCGTCGCGTGGCATCAGTGATTACAGAAAATCATTTTGCTCCGACTATCTGGGCAAAAGAGAATCTGCTCAATGAGAAAATTAATTCTGATAAAATACTGGTTACTGGTAACACTGTAATTGATGCGTTGTTGGAAGTGTCAGCAATGATTTCAGGTGATGAATCGATTAGAGATGATCTGGCTGGGACGTTTTCATGGATTGATAAGAATAAAAAAACGATTTTGGTGACAGGTCACAGGCGCGAGAATTTCGGTTCTGGGTTTTTAAATATTTGTGAAGGTTTGGCTGAATTGGCAAATGACTGTCAACTGCAGATAATATATCCAGTGCATCTTAATCCGAATGTGCAGAAGCCAGTAAATTCCATTCTTGGCAGCCTGGATAATGTGCATCTGATCCCGCCGCAGGATTATCTCCCGTTTATCTATCTGATGAATAGCGCTGATTTGATTATCACAGATTCAGGCGGTGTTCAGGAAGAGGCTCCTGCTCTTGGCAAGCCGGTTCTGGTGATGCGTGAAATTACTGAACGGCCGGAGGCGGTGAAGGCTGGCGTGGTTAAGCTTGTTGGTACTGATAAAGGTAAGATCGTGACGGAGGCCAGAAAGCTGCTTTCAGATAAAAAATATTACCTTTCAATGAGCCGCAGTGTTAATCCATATGGCGATGGCAGGGCTGCTGAGAGAATAGCTGCTAGTCTGGCTGGTGAAGTTTGCGATGAATTTTGCTTTAAGGGTTAATGGTGTTATATGGGGATAGTAGCTGGTAACTTTTTTCCTGTGATCCGTTCAAGCGGTGAGAGAACTACGGATCTTGCTCGCTTATTGCTTGAAAAAGTTTTTGCTCCGGAAACAATTGTTACAATAAATGAAGCTCCATTTGAGAATGCCTTGCGCAAGGGGTTTGCCCTTGCGATGGATTGCGGCAAAGAATGGGTTTTCTTTCTTGATGCGGATGTTTTGCCTTCTCCTGAGCGTTTGCGGAAAGTGCTTGATTTTTGCATGTCTGCAGATGAGGGTGTTTTTTTTGTATTGCCGACAATATTGGATAAATTTTTTGGCATGCCACGGGATGGCACGCATTTTTACCGGGTAAAACATATTGAAAAGTTGTATGAAGGGATACCGGCGGATTCAACAACCCCAAAGCCTGAATCAACGGCAATTCAATATGTGCGGGATAAGTACTCATTGGCGTTGGCTAGATGCAATGAGGTTTATGCTGTTCATGATTATGAACAGTATTACCGTGACATTTTCCGGACAGCATTTGTGCATGGCGGCAAGCACAGCGCATTTTCCTGGATTCTGTCAAATTATTGGAAATCCATGTCTGGAGCAGATGCGGACTTTGTAGTTGCGTTATTAGGTATTTACAGTAAACGGGCGGTTCCTGGTATTGCCAAGATAGATATTAATGCTTTCCCCAAAGATATAAGTAATATTCTGGAGCCGGTAATTGGTATTTCAGAAAAAAGCACAATCACTGACAGCACTGGGATGGCTGAAAAAATTGAACAGATAATTTCTGGATGGAAGCCTACTGCGTATTCAAGGGTACTTGATTTCAGGCGTGACTGGTGGCGCAGACCTAGATTGCCGCTGATGTTTAATAGTGTTGTTGATGCGATTAAGAATAAAGATTTGTTAAAAGAATTGAGTCTGCATTTTAATGCTGAGCTGACTAAATTTATAAAGTAGGGGAATATGCTTTTTAACTCGCCACTATATTTTGTTCTTTTCTTGCCGTTTGTGCTGGCGGTATTCTTTTTGCTGGGGCGGATCCGTTTTTTTCGTTTATCATTGCCGTTTCTTTCCATTTCTTCATTGCTGTTTTATGGCTGGTGGAAACCGGGGTACTTATGGATTATTCTGGCGTCGATGCTGGTGAATTTTATTGCCGCAAGGGCGATAGATTTTTTCGCAGTGGGTATGAGGAGAATCTGCTTTTATGCGGGCCTATTATTTAATATCCTGCTGCTTGGTTATTATAAATATGCCGGCTTTATAATAGAGAATCTTAATTCGGTAATAACTGATACCGGCTTAAGCGACAAAAGTTTTACAGTCCCAGAAATAATTCTGCCGCTGGCTATAAGCTTTTTTACATTCCAGCAGATTGCCTTTTTGGTGGATACATATAAAGGAAAATCAAAAAGGTATTCGCTTGTTGACTATATTTTATTTGTATGCTTTTTTCCTCAATTGATCGCAGGACCGATCGTTCACCATAATGAAATAATGCCTCAGTTATTTCGTTTGCGCACAAAGTTGTTTTCATGGCGTAATTTTAATTATGGCCTGTGTTTTTTTGCTATTGGTTTGTTTAAGAAGGTTGTTATTGCAGATCATCTGGCTGTCGCTGCGGACCGGGGCTTTTCCGGCTATGATCAATTAACGCTTATTGATGGGTGGGTTTGCACGCTTTCCTACACCTTTCAGCTTTACTTTGATTTTTCAGGTTATTGCGACATGGCAATTGGTTCGGCCAGAATGTTAAACATCCATTTGCCAATCAATTTCAGTTCTCCATATAAAGCGCATAATATTCAAGATTTCTGGCGGCGCTGGCATATTACTTTATCTAGGTGGTTGAGGGATTATATATACATTCCTCTGGGGGGGAATCGCTGCAGTAAAACCAGAGAGTTCGTTAATCTTGTCGTTACGTTTCTGATTGGCGGTATTTGGCATGGCGCGGGGTGGACCTTTGTGTTGTGGGGGCTTTTTCATGGCATTGGTGTGGGATTGCATCGGTTCTGGCATGAAAAGAAAGTAAAAATCCCTCATCCTCTTAAAATTGCGGTTACTTTTTCAGTTGTCCATTTACTGTGGGTGTTGTTTCGGGCTGAGTCGTGCAACCAGGCAATTAAAATTTATCGTTCAATGTTGGGCCTTAATGGCTTTATGCTACCGGATAATTATATCAAAGGTATAAAATCCTTCACTGGTGTTGATCTAGCTGATTGGACCTATGCTGTCTCTGACTGGAATCAGATATATGGTTGGCAGAATTTGCTGGTTATCCCATTGATAATGGTGGTGGCATTTATTTTGCCTAACTCGCAGCAGGTAGTTCTGAAATTTCGTCACGGGTTATTGAAATCATTGTTGTTTGCTGTCATTTTAATTGTGGCGGTGTATTATGCATTGATTTCGGATGACTCGCCATTTTTGTATTTTAATTTCTAAAGGTAAAGATGAAAATCCGTTTCTCATATAAAAGAAGTGTCGTTGTTATTTTGTTGCCGGCATTATTGTTGTTTGGCGGACTTTCATTGGTAAATATACGCCTTGATAAATACAGGATTTTTAATACGAACTGGAATGATCCCCAGGTTTATGATGGTAAAGCCGGTGAGGGCTTTAATGCTTGGTATGCCCGTACTTCATATCTATTGCAGAACAAAGAAAAATTTGATTCGCTGATCTTCGGATCATCGAAAGTTTATATTGGATGGGATATTTCCAATCTTCCTGAAAACTGGTATAGGGTGGCAAATGGAAATGCCGCTCCTGATGACCACCTTTATATTTTGAAGCTACTTTTAAAAAATAATATGCGTTTGAAACGCATTATATTGGTTGTAGATCATTTTGGCTTCGATGAAAAGCAGCAGATATATATAAACAGGCTGCATTATCCCGAGCTGTATACCCAGTGGCCGGAATTTTTGAGTAAATACCTATTTATGAAAGTTGGTTGGGCTGACGTTGAAAAAGTAATGGATCCTGTTAGGCGTGATTATGATGTGAAAGGCTTATTTCCAACATTGCGCAAGCCGGCAAGGTTATATTTTGAGAATAATTCATGGTGGCTTGAGCCTGAAGGTCATCAGACCAAGAATGCGGCTGCCAAGCGTAAATTGCATTACGAAACCTGTTTTAAATTTCACGGGCAGGGGCGGCGTTATCGTGAGATAATTTCGATATACCGCGAGATAATTCAGATTTGCAAAGACAATAACATACAGGTTGATGTGGTTATAAATCCTGAGTATTACAAGTCATTTCTTTTGCAGGACCTTGATCTTGCAACTGCTTACAAAAGAGAATTGTCTGATCTGGCAACAGTATGGGATTATACAGGTTTTCATGAATATTCAATGGGTGCGGAATTCTGGGTTGATAGTGTTCATTATACGCCTTTAATAAGTCGCTTGATGCTTGATGATTTGATTCTGAATAAAAAGCCGGTGAATGCACTGGTTATTAATCGCGAAAATAATTTGCGGGTACTTTCTGAACAGCAGAAATCTTATATGAAAACGGCTGCGGGAATTAAAAACAGGTTCCGGGAGATTTTCATTCATCCATCCTATTCAGGGCTTATTCGTTCGCTTCGTGATTCAATAATTGTGCTGGATGACAGTAAGAAAATCAGGTTTGATCTTGGCTATAAAAACAGATTTAACCATGTTTATAATTTAAGTGACATGCGTTATAAGGATGGGGAGATCTCATTTTCTACATGGCGCTATCCATTGTGTATTGGCGGCTGGACTTTCCCTTATCAGATATATGCAAACGCATTGGCAATGGATCTGAATATAATCTCTGATAATAAAGGAGAGATAAGGATCAATTGTTATCGTTGTGCCGGTGTTGATGTTCCTGAAATGGTATATTCTGCACAGTTGGAGAACGGTGATAATTCGATCCATAAAATAATAAAAGGCCCATGTTTTTCGGGTTTGTCATTTGAATTGAATGTTCCTGAAGGGACTAAAATACAATTGGCAAAATTTGAATTACAAAGACAGGATGTGGCTGATGAATGATTTCGATGTGAAGCCTGTTATTCGTTCATGTGGTGAGAGAACGGTTGATTCAGTTAAAAGCCTTCTTTGCAAGGTCTTTAATGAGGGGGATGTCTCTGTTATATGCGAGGTGCCGTTCGAGAAGGCGTTGCAGGCCGGTTATGAAGAGGGACGGGATTCAGGAAAGCGCTGGACGCTTTTTATTGATGCAGACGTTCTTCCTTCTCCTTCTAAACTCAAGGCGTTTTTGTCTTTTTGTCAGCAGCAGGATGAAGAATGTCTGGTTGTTAATCCATATATTCTTGATAAGTTTTTGTGTATGCCAAGAACAGGAACTTATGTTTATCAGTCAAAATATCTTTCGCAAGCACTGGAATATATTCCGCCCGCGGGGACATCAAATCGACCTGAGTCCGGTGTTGTATTGAAGAAGTTGCTTGAAAAAGACGGCTTGCATAAAAAGCGCTATGATAATATTTACGCACTCCACGATTATCAGCAATTTTATAAGGATATTTTTCGCACCTGTTTTACCCATGCACATAAGCATGGGATGCTAGTTAATCTGTTATTGCCATATTGGCAGAAATTGTCCGTGTTTGATCGTGATTATTCTGTTGCGATTCTTGGGGCTTGTTGCCAAAAAGCGGTAAGAACAAAAGTTGCCCGACTTGATGTATCGAAGTTTCCGCAAAGTATTGATAATTTATTGCAGGCATTTTACTCTGAAGCTGAAAAAAAGGATTGTGATAGGGCTGTTTCAGATAATTATGTTGACGAGCAAATTGAGGCATGGCATGAAAATGAATTATCAAGGGTGATGAATTTCTGTATAAAACGCTATAGTGGTAATATCGTAAGTTGTGTTTATAATTGGGCAATTGCTGCAGCAAAGAATGGTACTTTTTGCAAGGAGACTTCGTTGTTAATTAATGCGGCACTGAACAAAATTGTCTATTGAGTATAAAGAATTATTATAGGTGAGATTATGATTGATAAAAGTTTTATTGATGTTTTATGCTGTCCGAAGCGAACATGCCGCGGTGATCTTGAGTTAATAAACGAAAATAATGAAGATGCGCTTAAATGTTGTGATTGCAGGGATATTTATCCGATTGTAAAGGGTATTCCTGTTTTGTTTCCAAATGTAAGTTTTGCCCCAGAATTTAACAAAGCTTCTTTCTGTGATAAAGCTAGCACTAAAAATAGTATAGAAAATTCTGATTGTAAAGATTGTCGGAATATATCATCATTGGATGTAATTAAAAAAATATCAGCAAATATTAATCTTGCAGAAAAAGTGGTCATTGATTCATGTTGTGTGGATAGTCGCTTGCTTGGTAATTTTCCTGATGCTGGTTGTCGCATAGGTATTGGCGATGCGTTTGAGCCTTTGTGTTATACAAAAGAGAAAGAGCCTGATTTGTGGTTGGTTTGCGGTCAGGCTGAGGATATGCCATTTAAAGATGCAGTTGCAGATTTCTTGGTCCGCATGTGCTCTTTGTATGGTTCTTATGCGCCGGAACAGGTTATTTCTGAGATGACGAGGGTCGTTAAACCGAGCGGCCATATGTATCTTGATTTTTCAAATAGTTTAAAAACAGCTTTTAGGTGCGTCAAGGCCAAATTACTGGGTCGTGGTTTTCGTAGTTACTGCTGTTATAGTGATATTAAAAAAATGGCATCGGATAATTTTGCTATACCGGTTGATATCCCTGAATACGGTTGGGTAAGGCGGTGTTTAGCAAAGATTCGTGGTAAAGTCTGTTTTCTTGGAAGTATTCAGGCTGTGCGGCATTTTGGGGTATTGGAAAAGTTGTGTTATAAATTGCAAACCATAAAACGTCGCAAAAAAGAGCACAGTGCAATGGCTTACTCAAAACTTCTTCAGGCAAGAAATTATTGCTATCTTGGTACAGATCAGCAGCATATGTTTGCCGCAATAAAATGGATTAAAAAGGCTCAGGACGCTACTCCTGATTCTGGTGTAAGCAGGGCATTTGCAATATCAAATCATAATACGGCAAACATCCATGGTTGGCAGCCTTCTTATCCAGAAACAACAGGTTATATTATTCCAACAATGATACGTGCCGCCAAGTTCATGAATAATGATGATCTCTTGCGCCGTGCAAAATTAATGGCAGACTGGGAGCTGGCTATAATGTATCCGGATGGGGCTGTACACGGCGGCAATATTTCAATGCAGCCAAATATGGCCATTTTTGATACTGGTCAGGTTTTGCGGGGCTTGCTTGCTATTTATGATAGCACAAAAGATAAGAAATATCTGGATGCTGCCCATAAATCTGCAAAGTGGATGTTATCTTGTGAACAGAACCAGAAGGGTTATTGGGTCGAAAATAATGCATCATGTGTTGATAGTTCGATAACTACTTATAATATATATGCTATTGCCCCGCTTGCAGAGCTTGCCTTTATATTGGAATCGCAACAGTTAAAGGATCTTGGTTTAAGAGTTGCTGATTATACTCTTAGCAAACAAAATAATGCCGGTTGGTTTGACGGTGCTGATTTTTATAGTAAGAATGGAGCTCTGTTGCACACCATTGCCTATACTTTTGATGGGTTATATGATTGTGGAATGCTTTATAATCGGCAAGATTATAAAGATGCCGCGAAAAAGGCGGTTGATGGCGTGATTAGCTCTTTGAATGATAAAGGCTTTGTTCCCGGGCGTTTTGATGATAAGTGGAAAGGTTCGGTTGAATGGGCATGCCTTACAGGTATGGCTCAGACAGCAATAACTTGTTTGAAATTGTTTAAATCATTAAATGAAGAAAGCTATCTTCAGGCTGCGCTTAAACTTAAAGAGGCAGTGAAAAGCACACAGAATATGCTTGATGATAAGCGTGGTGGTATTGGCGCGGTCTGGGGAAGTTGGCCAATTGAAGGTGAATATGGGCGATTTCAGGCACTCAACTGGGCAGTGAAATATCTTGCTGATCTTTTACTTGATTTTGCAGATCTTGAGCATCAGCAGATCTGAAATCAGGGTCAACCACCTGTAAGAATTGTAAGCCGACAGTTTCAGGTTTAAATCTTTCAAGCCCGGCAGTAGCTGCTTCAAGCTGTTGCCGGGTTGTTTTTTTATTATTAAGAAGCTTGATAGTCGCATCAGCCAAAGCATCAGCATCTCCGACAGGCACAAGTTCCCCTCCTTCTCCATTAAGTAAAATATCTGATGGGCCGGCTTTGCAGTTTGTTGATATGCAGGGGATATTGCACGCGATCGCTTCAATTAATACATTTCCCAGGCCTTCATAATACGAACTTAGAGCAAAGAGATCGGATCGTTTTAAGTATTTGTAAGGGTTGGGATCAAATCCCGGCAGCCATACATGATCGTTAAGGTTGTATTTACTAATTAAAGAAACGAGCGAATCTTTCTCGCTTCCTTCCCCAACGATAATAAGCTTTGTGTTCGGAATCTCTTTGTGGATTTTATAAAAAGCCTCAATTAATATATCAAAACCCTTTACTCTTGCCAGCCGGCCAATTGAAGTGATTACTTTAATACCGGTAGTATCCCATGGAAGCTCCAGCGGTTCAGACGCTTTGCTATGAATATCATCATCAAGAGCCGGATTGAAGATACATTCAAATTTGCTATTGGTAAGTTTTTGCGTGTCTGCGGCCAGTTCGGTTGAGATGGCGACTCGTGCGTCGGCAAAGGGGTAGGTTATTCGCATCATCAATGGTATGAGGACTCTTTTGATGGGGGATTTCAGCGCGTATTCTGCGTAGTGCAGGCGTTCGCACAAAATCAGGCGCACCTTTTTTGAGATAAAAAATCTGCTGATAACCGCGATGACATTTACATAACTCTGGTTGCTGACCAGAAATATTTTATCGTTTTCTTTGAGTTTGTTATTAATATATTTTGCAATATGGGGTATAGAGAAGAGCATTCTTTTGCATGGCAGATTTATAACTTTTATCTCAAGTTCTTCAAGCTCCTGCCGGTATGAATCATTGGCACAAAAAGTCAGTATTTCACATTTGTAATTGTACTTGCGAAATATCCTTGAGAGACGGATGATTGATTTTTCAACGCCTCCTCCCTGAAAATAAGGGTGGATGAAAATAATAGTCTGGCTCATAAACTTGAATCTTTCTAAGGATAAGCGGATTCGCACCATGCCGGATGCTGAAATAATTATATTTCCTCAGAAGAGATATTCAAGTATATTGTGCAGGCGTGTTTATGCAGCACTGGTTTGATAATCAGGTCATTCATCAGATTGGGTAATGGGATGTAAGTGGCAGTGCCATTTATTGGATGTTGATATTATCGTTCCTGCCTTCACAACCATTTGTTGCATCCGGCAGTTGAGCAAATTCCAGTTTAATCACCGCGCAGGTATTGGCGAGGTCATTTACCGGCACACCGCAAACACGCAGATATCCCTTCTGCTCGACATGCAATGACGGCGTCATATCATTGCGGCAGAGTAATTCCTGACCATTATTAAGCAGCACCGCCCGCAGCGGAAGTTGCGTTATTGGTTTGAGATAAATCTCATGCCCGCTGAAATCCTCTGCCAGATGGATGTACAGATTGTTGCCGCAGCAGGTTATGCTGCTGCCGTTGATACCACTGACTGCGGGCATATCCGTAAATGGCTTTGCCCCGTCAAAGGATTCTTCAACGGCCTTATACCATTTTCCAAGACGTTTAATGATTCCTGCGCTTTGTTCAGGGATTACTCCCTCTTTATCCGGTCCGACATTGAGCAGGTAATTTCCCCCGGCAGTAAGATACTTGTCAACACTGCGCATAAGATAACGGTCTGAATAATAATTCTCGTTGGTGCGGTGTCCCCAGCTCTCAATCCCCACCGACTGACACGCTTCAAACGGTGTGCCTTCGCCCGCAGCATGCGTATTCCAGTCGCGCTCAGGCGTGCCGAAATCTCCCTCATCCATTCCACGGTTATTGATAACACACGCAGGTTGCAATTCTCGGATCAGATTATTAATACTGGTATCATGCCACTTTGCGACATTCATGTCCCACCAGAAGGCGTGGATTTTTCCGTAATTTGTACAAAGCTCACGAACCTGATTCTTGAGAAACTCCAGATAAAGTTTATCGTCTGGCGTATCTGAGGACTGAGGCGGCAGTTCGTGATGTCGGCCCAGATTCGGGTAGTTGGGGTGCATCCAGTCTACAACCGAGTAATAAAGCCCGAGGGGGAAATTTCTCTTATGGCAGGCTTCGGCTAATTGCGCGAGGATATCATGTCTATAAGGAGAATTTGTCACCTTGAAATCAGAGTAAGCCGTGTCATACAGGGCAAAGCCGTCATGGTGCTTGGTGGTGAAAACCAGATACTTCATACCGGCATCTTCGGCAATATCAAGCCACTCTTCAGGGTTGAATTTTTTCGGATTAAATTTTCCGGCCAGCGGTACATACTGCTCGCGCGTGAGACGTCTGCGCCACAACTCCTGTTCATGCCAGGCATTGATCGCATACAGCCCCCAATGAATAAACAGGCCAAAACGTCTGGTGAAAAACCAGTCCCGCTCGTCATTGAAATGTCTGCGGTATGTTTTGTTTTCTGCTGTAAGCATTTTTCGCCTTTAACGTTATAAATCTAATAAATTGATTTCCGTTCTGGTCATGCCTGCGGTGAAAAAAGCAAAAACAACACCGGATTCATGGAAACCGAACACTTCAGGTAATACCCGAACTATAATGCTAATATACTTTAGTAATTGCTTTACGCAAGCTTTTTTGTAAAATAAATTCAGCCTTATGTGCATTTGTGTCATACTCTAATAGCGCATTTGGGAGAAAACATGGCAAAAATAACAATGCAGGACATCGCCAGAGAATCTGGCTTCAGCCCAACTACTGTCAGTATGGTCTTAAATGGCCGTGCTGAGAAATATCACATATCCACGGAAGCCGAGGAGAAGATCAGGGCTGTTGCCAAGAAGATGGGGTATTACCGCAATGCCATTGCCCGGGCGATGATAACCGGGAAGTCCAAGGTTATCGCGTTTATCACGCCTGAGGTCAGTAATGAGTATACCGCCAAGATTCTTGAGGGTTGTGTTCAGGAGTCGCACAAGGCGGATTATTTCACTAAGATATTTCTCTTTGACGGCTCTGACCCGGACGGTTTTTCGGAGGCTCTGACCAGCAGTCTTGAATACCGTTGCGCGGGGATATTTCTGCATGGCATTAATGACCAGATGCTTGAGATTCTTGCCAGGGCGGTTAAAAAGAATCCGATTCCGGTGGTCAACCTTGACAGTAGCGCGCGGTTTATGGATTGGTCGATTACTATCAGCTCTGATGACGAGCAGGGGTGCGCGCTGGCGGTGAGTCATCTGCGTGAATTTGGGCATGAACGGATCGGTTATCTTTCCTTTGCCGGGGACAACCCTTATCTGGTCAGGCGTCTTGCCGGTTACAAGTCGGCGATGAGTGAGGCGAAATTGCCGGTTTGCGCTAATTATATCCAGCTTGGTGAGATTGTTGCCGACGGTACGGTTCCGGATTATACCCGGGTTTTGTCGACATTTTTTGAGGGAAAAGCACCAGCGCCTACCGCTATCGCCTGCTCCTCGGATGCGCTGGCGATTCTGGCGATGCGTTCGCTCAAAGCTATCGGCAAACGAGTTCCCGAGGATATCTCGGTGGTTGGTTTTAGTGATATGCTGATTGCGTCTTACAGTACGCCGTCGCTGACTACAATTGCTCAGGATTTTAAGGAGATTGGCCGGACCGCTTTTCGTTGCCTTGATGAGACAATCAGTGAGGGCACAAAATATACCCCCGGAAAATTGCTTAAACTCCCGGTGCGGCTGGTGGCCAGAGAGTCTACCGCGCAGGCATCTGCCAAGTAATTTCACGTTATTATAGATAAAAACAGACAACATAAAAACCGGCCTTGCGAAGATGCAGGGCCGGTTTTTTAAAGCAGATCTGGCGATGTTTTCAGCCGAGGTGTTTGTTGATGTATTCGACTTCGCTGTCGACAATGATCTGATAACCTTCAGGCTTGAAGTGGATGCCATCGGAAACAAGTTCGGGTTTTCCCTCAAGTTTTGCGTAGAGGTTAAGAGTTGGGATATTGTGCCTGGCTGTGACCTCAGCGGCGAGTTTATTACGGATAACCACGCGCTCGATCCAGGGGTTTTCCCGGCCGTCTGGGTAGGTGTAGCAGGGGGTGCTGGTGCGCCAGACCAGATGCGGGGTGCATTCCTTGAGCTTCAGCATAACGTCTTCAAGCGCCTCAGCATAAACATCGTCTTCAATTTCCCTGCCGTGGAGCCCGTTATTGAAGATAATCATGTCATACTTTTTATATTTGGCGAGCATGAACTCCAGTTCCGGCATAAAGTCCACATCGCTGACAATCTTGCTGGTGGCGAAATAATCCACGCCGAACTTGCCGCGTAGCGCGTCACGAAGCTGGGTGCCGTGTCCGGCGGTAATCGAATCGCCAATAAGCAGCACGCGGGGGAGTCCTTCGCTTTCCTTCTGATCGTGCCAGCGGATACCAATCCATTCAATATCTTCTCTGATGTCGGTTATTTTCATTTTGAGTACTTTCCGTTTCTGGGGTAAAATAGATATAGAGTACTAAAGCATATTAGAATAGTCAGATTGTACCGCAAATAACGAGTTAAGCAACAGTGCTGAGGTATAAAAAAAAGGTGATCCGGCAAAATTACCTCTGACGGGTAAAAAAAAATCAGATAATCAGAAACAAGCGTTGCCTGAATGCGTCAATAGAAGTACAGTTGATGTGACATTTGATAAAATAACTTTTTTATGGGGAGGAATAATAATGAAAGAGGGAAGCAGGCTTGATCTGGATGATCTTGAATATATCGCAGGCGGAGTATGTGTCACAAAGAGTGGTGTCCGCTACTATAAAGCAGACAGTGATTATATTTATTATCAGCAGGGAGAAATTAAGGGAAAGATCGGCATAACGCAGCTTCAGTGTATGGCCGGTAAGACCTGTAAACAGATGCAGAGCTTTATTGACAAGATAAATGATGATAAAGAGTACGGCCCGTCAAATCAGCCGGAAAAACCCGAGTAACGCGGGCAATAATTCAAGGTTAATCCAACCGGCCTTGCCATTATCCGGCAGGGCCGGTTATATTTTACTTGAACTATAACATTTTATACTGAGGGTGAAATCTGTATAATTCCGGTTATTATTTTAGTAAACAGATAAGGTTGGAATTATGAGTGCAGATGTAAATAATGGCTACAATCAGGTTATCGCCGGGGAGTTGAAGATCAGGCCGGAGCAGGTGAAAGCGGTTGCCGCGCTGCTGGCTGAGGACGCGACTATTCCGTTTATTGCCCGTTACCGCAAGGAGGCTACGGGTTCGCTTGACGAGGTCGCTGTGGGACAGATCCGTGACCGCTTGCAGCAGTTGGCTGAGCTTGACAAGCGTCGTGAGAGTATTATAAAGTCTCTGACGGAGCGCGAACTTCTGACTGACGAGCTTGCCCTTGCCATTAATAATGCCGCAGAGCTTAACGAGCTTGAGGATATCTATCTGCCCTACCGTCCCAAACGGCGCACCCGTGCGACCATTGCCAAGGAAAAAGGGCTCGAGCCGTTGGCGCTTGCGATACTTAAACAGTCTGCCGGTTTTGAGCCGCAGAAGGAAGCGCAGAATTATATTGATGTCGATAAGCAGGTTGGCAGTGTCGAGGAGGCGCTCGCCGGTGCGTCAGACATTATCGCGGAAATCATTAACGAAGACGCGCAAACGCGGCAGGAGATGCGTGAGTTGTTCTCCTCAAGCGGCCTGATAACCTCGGCTCTGGTGAAGGGCAAGGAGCAGGAAGGGGAGAAGTTCCGCGATTATTTCGAGTTCTCATCAGGGGTGAAGGAGTTGCCATCACACCGGACACTTGCGCTTCTGCGCGGTGAGAATGAGGGCGTGATAAAATTAAAGATCCGTCCCGAAGATGATTCGGCTCTGGCGCTTCTGCGGGATAATTTCCTTGAGGGGCAGTCACCGTCACGCACGGTTATTAATGGCGCGGCTGAAGATTGCTATAACCGTCTGCTTGCTCCGTCAATGGAGAATGAAACGCGGGCAATGCTCAAGACCCGGGCAGATCAGGAAGCGGTCAAAATTTTTGCCGATAATTTACGTGAGCTTCTGATGGCGGCACCGCTTGGGCAGGCGCGTACGCTTGGTATTGACCCGGGTATCAGAACCGGCTGCAAGGTTGTCGTCCTCGACGCGCAGGGAGCGCTCTTGCATGACACGGTGATCTACCCAGATCGCAAGGCTGAAGAGTCAAAAGCGACGGTACTGATGCTCTGTGAAAAATATAAAATTGATGCGGTTGCTATCGGTAACGGTACATACGGTCGTGAGACGGAGAGCTTTGTCCGTTCGCTTGGTCTGCCCGCAAGTATTACCATCGTCAGTGTCAATGAGAGCGGGGCTTCGGTTTATTCGGCTTCACAAGTTGCGCGTGATGAATTCCCGGATAAGGATTTGACCGTTCGCGGCGCGGTCTCTATCGGCAGGCGGCTGATGGACCCGTTGGCGGAACTGGTCAAGATTGATCCAAAATCAATCGGCGTTGGCCAGTATCAGCATGATGTTGACCAGACGCTGCTTAAGGGGACGCTTGATGATACGGTACTCAGCTGCGTGAACTCTGTGGGGGTTGAGGTTAATACCGCCAGTAAAGAGCTGCTTGGTTATGTCTCCGGTTTGGGGGCGACTCTGGCGGGTAATATCATCGCTTACCGTAATGAAAACGGCGCGTTCAAGAGCAGGGCGGCAATCAAGAAAGTTCCGCGTCTCGGGCCTAAAGCCTTTGAGCAGTGCGCGGGATTTCTGCGGATTAAAGACGCGGCTAATCCGCTTGATTCAAGCGCAGTTCATCCCGAGTCTTATGATGTTGTCAAGAAGATGGCCGAAGACTGCGGTTGCAGCGTTAAAGAACTGATGCAGAATCCGCAGCTGCGCGACTCGATCAAACTTGAGAATTACGTAAACGATAGAATCGGCCTGCCAACGCTTAAAGATATTATTGCAGAGCTTGCCAAACCCGGGCGCGACCCGCGTGAAAAATTCGAGGCCTTTAATTTCGCAGAAGGTGTCAACCAGGTCAGCGATTTGCGTGAGGGGATGAAGCTGCCGGGCATTGTCACAAACGTCACAGCCTTTGGTGCGTTTGTTGATATCGGCGTGCATCAGGACGGACTTGTTCATATCAGCCAGCTTTCGGATAATTATGTCAGTGATCCCAATACTGTCGTGAAGGTTCAGCAGAAGGTTCATGTTACAGTTATCGAGGTCGATGAAAAAAGAAACCGGATTTCTCTGTCGATGAAGAGTGACGCAGGCAAGGCGGTTAATAAAAATGAAGCAGACCGGCCAGCCCCGGCAAGAAACCAGAACGTTAGAAACACTAACCAGCAACACACCAAGCCAAACCTCGGCGGCGCAAAACCGTCAGGGAATAACTGGCTACTTAATGCGCTGAAAAAATAATACGTGTACTTTATTTGCTCCCTTCAGCTTCCGGCTGTGGGGAGTTTTCGTATTTGACGGGCAAAATTATCGTTGTATCTTGATGCCATATGTCTCGTTTGTGTGGATAACACTCCAAGTCAATATTGCTCGAAACGTAAAAAATTTCTACTGTTTCGTGATAATTTTTGGGCGGTTCGAGGAATGTGACTAATATATTGATATATGTTAAAAACGGCTATATTTGCAAATTAATTTTACTAAATTATAAGCTATGCACTATTTATTTACACTTTATGATGATAAATAGGCCAATTATCATCTTATGATTAAAACAAAAATTTATTGCTACATAAATCTTCAATATAAAATATTAACTTGTAAAGATAAAATACTATATTATAATACGGACATTCGTATTTAAGACTTAATTAGTATCAATTGTTTTTTCTAAAGACAGGGGGCCTGAAAATATGCAGACATTTGAAGATGTGATGTTCGATACTGAGGCGATGGATCTGGCGGAGAGTTTTGCTGATTTACCGGAAGCGATTGAAGCGGTTATTATTTCTGATGAAGAGCCGCAGGAGGGCGAAGAGATTTATTTCGGTCTGCCGACAGCGACCGGGGATATCGCGGAGATCAAGGCTACGGTCAGGTCTGTGGAAGAAGCTGGTGATGATGAGTACAGGATTACGGTTCTGGCCATTCAGGCTGATGAGGCCTTGCTCAAGGCGGCTGCCGATGCCTTAAGCGGCAAGTTTGAGGATACTGCAGGCGAGGGTGGTCCGATGTGGGCGCTTGGTCTCAAGCAGCAGAATAACACTTACGCCGTTCTTGCTAACAGCCCTGGTGGTGTGCTGACGGCGGTGCAACTTGCCAAGATAAGTGAGATTGCAGAGAAGGGTGCGGGGCTGGTCAAGCTTACCCATGCCCAGCGGGTGGTTCTGCTTTTAAACGCCGATCAGCTTGATGAGGCTTCTGAGGAGCTGAAGTCGGTCGGTCTTCGCGTTGGTGTATTGCATCACGGTATTCGCAATGTCCGCGCCTGTTGCGGCTCGCTTTGCCGTTTCTGTCAGGGGACGGATGCGATCTCGCTTTCGCAGTCGATTGATGACCGGCTCTATGGACGGGGTACAAATTTTGATGTCAAGATCGCAGTCAGTGACTGTATGCGCAACTGCTCTGAGAGTTACTGCGCGGATATCGGCCTGATTGCTGATAAGGGTACCTATTCGATTGTTATTGGCGGGCGCGGTTCGCAGGTGCCGTTTCGTGCGATCAAGCTTGCTGAGGGCATACCGCAGGACAGGGCGACTGACGCGATTGAGAAAGTTGTTGACTGGTATACAGGTAACGCCGAGCCGGGTGAGCGTCTGCACAAGATGCTGCGCCGTATTGGCAGCGATATGCCGGAGGCTGACCTTGGAGGACTTGAGGTTGCGTTTGCTTCGGTGGATGACGGTATTGATGAGGTTGCACGAATGCGCGAGCAGCTGACACGTCTTGCCGGCGTCAGGAAAATGCGGGCGGAGTTGCAGTTTTAAAATAAAAGTTATCAAGCGTGCTTAAAAAACTTTCAGAACCTTTAGTTTGAGAGGCGTTATAGTTGCAGCACGGGGAATAAAAAAATAGGAGAAGAACAATGCCTGTCGGCAGTCATAAGGATACATTCAAAGCCCATCAGCTTGTAAAAAAGCTAATCAAGAAACAGCCCAACGGCGTGCTGGCTAAACTGGCCGCGGATATCCTGTTGGACTTTGTCAAGAACCAGCGGCAGATCAACAATGATGCAGCGCCGGTAGACCTCCCGCCGGAGAAAGCTGATTACGAGCAGGAGTCTCTTGACAAGGCGCTGGTGGCGGTGGACGGACTTTGCGGCAAGTGTGAGGAGGCGCATGATGATGCCTGCTTTGTCAACCAGGCGCGGCGTATTCTTATTGCGGCCCGTACTGGTGTTGACCTTGGTTCGTCATTTGATGGCATGAAGACGCTTGCTTCTCTGATTGACAAGGCGACTGAGCTTGCCAAAGATAAGGCTCCGGTGGTCACAGGGGAAAAATCTGAAGAGGTTGCCCTGTGTGGTGATTTGCTGAGTGAGCAGGAGCGCAGTGAGCTTGAAGCTTTGCGTGAGCAGGATGTCTTTAGGGGGACGCTTATTGACGAGGTGGTTAATACCATCCAGTCGGTTACCGAGGGCAATTATGCCACTGAGATGCCGGTGCATGATGATGAGCAGCTTGGCAAGCTGGCGACGGCCTTTAATCTGATGCTTAACACCATCAACAAAGCCATGACCGATCTTGACGCTCTGGTTGCCGCACGTACTGAAGAGATCAAGCAGATTATGAACACGGTTCCGGTTGGCCTTTTGTCAATTGATAAAGACGGTCGGGTCAAGCCTGAGCATAGTTTGTCCGCGACAAGTATCTTAAATCAGGAGGTTATCCGCGGGCGTGATTTTCTTGATCTTGTCGGTTTGACGAGGCGGCATGAGGATGAGCGCAAACAGGCGGAGGATTTCTTTGAGATTGTCAGGATGGGGCTGCTCTCCTCTGATGATCTGGAGCCGCTGAATCCTTTTCCGGAGATTGAGCTTAAAGAAGGTGACAAGTCCTGCTGGTTGCGCCTGCGCTATTATCCGGTAGAGCGTAACGGCGAGCCGAGTGGCGATATTCTGGTTGAACTTGAGGACGTTACCGAGGCCAAGCGTCTTGAGTCTGAGGTTGCGGCAAGCCAGAAGGAGAATATGCAGCTCAAGGCGATAGCTGAAGACCCGGACACCTTCAGGGAATTTTTAGGCGAGACCATGAAGATTCAGAAAGAGCTTCATGTCAGTCTTGAAAGTCTTGAGAAAGCTGAAAACTGGCTTGAGCTTATTCATAACATGTTCCGGGGTGTGCATACCATTAAAGGTGCTGCCGGAAGTTTCGGCTTGCAGGATCTTGCTGCGGTATCGGCAGAGCTTGAAAATGATCTCAGCAAGGCGCGTAATGCGACGGTTCTTGAGAAGGAATTTGTTCAGGGCATAAGCGAGGCGCTTGAAAGGCTGGACGAGACCATAACTAAAGCCTGTGAAATTGCGGCGCCGATAATTGGTGAGGAGCTAAGTTCCGACGGGCCGTCTGTGCGTCTGCCGCTCACGGTTTTGCGTGAGCTTTCAGCGATGGCTGCTGACAGTCAGGGTCTTGGCGCGCTGCAGAAGAAATTAAAAGATCTGCAGTCAATCCCGGCACACCGCGCACTGACGCGATCGACTAAAATAATTCCTGATCTGATTAAGCGCCTTAATAAAGAGATTGATTTCGTCTTCCAGGGGCGTGATGTGCTGATTGATTATGAGACAGGTCACGCGCTCAACGGGCCGCTTGTGCATCTTTTGCGTAACGCCTGCGACCATGGTGTGGATTCGGCAGAGGAGCGCCAGAATGCCGGTAAGCCTGAGAAAGCGACAGTTACCCTGTCTGTTGAAAATAACGACGCGGGGCTTAATATTACAATCCGCGATGACGGGCGGGGGATGGATTCAGCGAAGCTTCTGGCGAGCGCATTGAGAAAGCAGATCATCTCTGATTCGGAAGCCGTCAGTCTTGATGAGAAAGAAAAGCTGAAACTGGTTTTCCGTCCAGGATTTTCAACTGCCGAGACAGTAAGTGATATCAGCGGACGGGGTGTCGGGCTTGACGCGGTGCAGAATACCATACGTCAGGAGCTTGGCGGCGAGGTTGATATTGACTCGAGGTTGGGACTTGGAACGGCGTTTGTTCTGAAGATTCCTAATTGAGGTAATTGATAAGATGTAAAAGTTTGACTGCAAAAGCCGCCGGGAGAGTTCTCTGCGGCTTTTTTAATGAATAAAGCTCTGCGGTTCTTTAAGCTGGTATTTTTTCACCCGCCAGCGCAGTGCATCATAACTGATGCCAAGCAAGCGTGCAGCTTTGCTTTTATTCCAGCCGGATTTCTGTAGCGCCTGATAAACCGCATCAATTTCATCCTGCAGGTATTCTCCCATTGCGCAATCATCACCAGTCAGAATTGCCGCCGCTGTTTCATCTTCCTGTGTATACTCGTCAACTTCAGGAAGTTTGATATACTCCGGATAGGCGAATTCAAGGTCATTGATGCCGATTTCGCTGGAGGGAGAAATTATGCAGGCGCGCTCGATAATATTACGCAGTTCTCTGGCATTGCCCGGATACTTGTATTCAAGCATCGCAGCCTTGGCTTTGTCCGAGAAGGTGATTTTTCTGCCGCCGATTGAGGAAGACGGCATGAACCTGTCGGCAAAAAATGAGGCCAGGGGGATGATGTCGTCAATCCGGTCGCGCAGCGGCGGCAGGTGGAGCGCGAAGCAATTGAGGCGGAAGAATAAATCCTGCCGGAACTTGCCCAGTGATGCCTGCTTGGCGAGATTGCAGTTGGTTGCCGCGACAACGGTAACGTCGATATGCTTCTCCTCAGAAGAGCCAACCCGGCGCACAGTCCTGTTCTCAAGAACACGCAAAAGTTTGGCCTGAGCGTTGAGACTCAGGTCGCCGATCTCATCAAGAAATAGCGTCCCGCCGTGGGCCTGTTCAAACGCGCCAGACCGGTCGCTCTGTGCGCCGGTAAAGGCGCCTTTAACGTGCCCGAAGAGTTCGCTCTCAATCAGGCTCTCAGCGATGGCCGGGCAGTTTTCAGCGATAAAGGGGCGTTTGTTGCCGTAACGGATCTGATGGAAAAGACGCGCCATTACTTCTTTGCCGGTACCGGTCTCGCCGGTTATCAGAATGCTGTGGCAGGGTGATTGCGCGGCGACTTCAGTCATTCTGCGGCATTGCATTATCTGTGCGCTGTTGCCGATACATTCAACTTCCCTGAAAATATTTCTGTTATTCTGGCTGATGACATTGTGGTTGTTGCGTGAGGAAGATTTGCGGATACATCTAGCGACGGCTCCTTCAAGCTGATTGAGGTTTACCGGTTTTTTTATAAAGTCCGCCGCACCGTAACGGAGCGCGGAAATCGCGGCATCAAGTGTGCCATGTCCGCTGATGACAATTACCTCCGGCAGCACGCTGTGCTGGGAGATTTCCTTGAGCATGTCAAGGCCGCTCATGCCCGGGAGTAGTATGTCGACAATAACAACGGCCGGGTTATTCATCTGAATATGGCTGATGCCTTCCTGTGCGTTACTCAGACAGGTTACAGTATAGCCCAGCCTTCTGAGAAAATCGGAAAACTGTTTGCGGATCTGCTCCTCATCATCAATTATCAGAATTTCTTCAGGCATATTCAGTTTTCTCCGATTGCCGGCAGGGTTACGCGGATGGTGGTGCCTTCTGCAAGCTTTGACTCAAGTTCAAGTTTGCCGCCAATTTCTTCAATGGAATTTTTAGCCGAGGACAGGCCAAGGCCGGTGCCGCGGTCGGGTGCTTTACTGGTGAAGAACGGCTCAAAAATCCGATCGCGTATACTCTCGTCAATTCCCGTTCCGGTGTCACGCAGTTCAATACATATCTCGCGCCCGTTATTGAGTCGGGATAACTTCAGATATATTTTCGCTTCTTTCCCTTCATGTTTGGCCAGACTTTCCTGTACCGCGTCACGGGCGTTATAGAGAAGCGCCAAAATTGATTCCTCAAGCGAGAAGGGGTTGGCGATGACCTTCAGGCCCTGATAAGCGATATCAGTCTCGATCTCGATGCCGCGTGAGTAGATCTGGGCCTTGACCATGCCAAGGGCGCTCTCCAGAAGTTCGCGGCAGTCCACCGGAACTTTTTCGGAATTACTGTTGCTGTTTGAGAGAGAGCGTACGTGGTCGATAAGTTCAGTAAGCCTTGCCGTCTGGTCGATAACTACTTCAAGGCGTTCAATTCTTTCTTCAGAGCTGATATCCCAGCCGCGCTGCTCACCAATCAGCAGGTTCTCCGCTGCTCCGCGGATAATGGTCAGGGGCTGGTTGAACTCATGCGCCATACCGCTGGCCATTTCACCAAGAGAACGCAGGCGGTCGGCCTTTACAGCCAGAAGTTGCTGTTTGCGCATGGTCTGGTGCAGCAGATGGTGGCCGGTAATATTGATGCCGGTACAGATAATCTGTTTGGCATTATTGCTCTGATTATTATATAGCCCGCAGTTCCAGCAGAGCCACAACCGCGTTCCCTGTTTGGTCTGGTGCTCACATTCCTGATAAGCTTCAGAACAATTTTCACTGAAAATTTTATCCATGTCGATTAGATTGCCCTCGGAATCCTGATGGGGTATAATCGAAGGCTGCAGCGGCTGGCCGATCAGTTCGTTCTTGCCGTAGCCAAAAATCTTAACGCCGAAATCGTTGATGTATTCGATGCGCAAGCAAGAATTGATTATCATAATCACACTTGCGCAATTATTGATAATGTTGCCGTAGAAATTTTCGGCCTCTAATTTTAATGCAGACATAACTAATTCCTCAAAGCCAGATCAATATTTTGCGTAAGTTCCCCGACACTGGTCGGTTTATAGACAACCCCCTTTGCTCCGGCATCCTTGGCGTCAGAAATTGCCTGGCGCTCTGAGAAACCGGTTGAAATAATAATTTTTGCCTGTGGGTCGTATTCCATCAGCGCGATAACCGTATCAAGGCCGTTCATCACAGGCATTATCATGTCAACAATAACCAGGTCTATACCCGGAGTACTCATATATAGCTCAAGGGCTTTCTTGCCGTTTTCTGCGGTGTACACCTTATAACCAAGGCCGCTCAGAAGATCCTTGAAATTGCGGCGTATCCATAGCTCGTCATCGACAATCAGGATGGTTTCAGTGCCGGCGCGTACCGAGATTTCAGGCCGGGCTATTTTTTTGGGCTTATAACTTTCAGCGTGCGGAAAATACAGCCTGAAGGCTGTGCCTTCCCCTTCAGAACTGCTGACGCTAAGTGCGGCGTTATGGTCGCGCAGCATCGCGTAAACTGTAGACAAACCAAGCCCTGTCCCGCAGCCGCGGTCCTTGGTCGTAAAATATGGCTCAAAGACCCTGCAGATATCCTTTGGTGAAATCCCGCAGCCGTTGTCACTGATTTCCAGAAGCAGCCAGCTTGGTGAATTTTTTTCCGGAGTAAACAAAAGCCGCTCGGGCAAAGTGCCGCATAACTCAGTCTTGATACTCAGCCGACCTCCCTCAGGCATGGCATCGCGGGCGTTGAGGGCAAGGTTAAGCAGAGCCGTCTGGATACTGGCCGGGTTTCCCTGGACAAAAGCGCTTATGGCTTCAGAGGTTATGGAGATCTCGATCTTGCGGTCAAAGCTGTGCTTGATAAGGTTGACAATATTATTAACCAGTTCATGGATATCGACAAGCGTTTTCTGTTGCTGCTGCTGCTGGCGGCTGAAAGCAAGAAGGTTGCCGGTAAGCTCTTTTGCCTTGTGGGCAGCATCAAGGATGGATTCCATATAAGGTTTTGCGTTTTCCGGGCATAGGCCGTTTATCTGCATATACTCAGCGCCGCTCATTATTATGCCGATGAGGTTTTTGAAGTCGTGGGCGATACCTGCGGTAATATGCCCGATAGCTTCAAGTTTCTGGCTCTGGGCCAGTTGCTGCTGCACCTTGATAAGCTCATCCGTGCGCGCCGTCACCCGTTCTTCAAGTTCATGGTTCATATACTCAAGCTCGCGCTGTAATAGGTTGAGGCTGAGATGGGTCTTTACCCGGCTGATAACCTCCGAATTATTAAAGGGTTTTGCGATAAAATCGACCCCTCCCTGCTCAAAAGCTTCCCTTTTATTCTCCGGGTCATCATGTGCGCTTAAGAAAATTATCGGTATCCCGGCAGTGCGCTGGTTGTTTTTAATATTTTGGCAGACCTCATACCCGTCCATATCCGGCATGATTACATCAAGTAGGATCAGGTCCGGCACGTGGTTACGGATCAGGGCAAAGGCCGAATTACCGGATTCCGCACAACTGACGATATAGCCGGCAGTACGCAATACTTTAACCAGTACATCCCGGCTTGCCTGAATATCATCCACAACCAGAATATGAAATTTATTTTCTGCTCTATACATATATCTGCCAATACCCTGAAATGAACAAGCAAATGTTAACGCATGAAAAAATTACCGTCAAGAAATATTTCATACGCTCTGAAACTCTTTTTAGCCATTTTGATACACCAAACAAATGGTTTGGCGTGCCATAAAATTGGTGTAATCCCAAGTTATGGTATGAAAAAATGGGAGAAATGGGGCTAATCGGGATGTTTACTGGTGGAACGGGGTTTGCTTCATACTGTGTCTGTTGGATAAAGGATATTATTCATGCGGATTTTAGTTGCGGATAATGAATCGTTAATCGCAAGCACCCTTTCGGATTTTTTCCGCAAATGTGGGCATCAGGTTTATTCGGCTCATAATGCGGCAGAGACCTTGCAGCTTATCGATAAGAACAGCAATGGTATTGACGCGGTGATTGCCGATCTGCGCCTGTGCCAGCAGGGGAGCAGAAATCTGATTGAGACGATCAAAAAGGATTATCCTGATATTGATATCATTCTGCTCAGTGGTTACGGCAACGATCTGAGTATCAGGCAGGCAATTGAACTGGGGGCGGTTTCTGTGCAGCGCAAGCCTGTAAGTCTGCAGGAGTTGGAGCTGGTTGTAAGTCAGCTTGAAGATAAACATAAAACGCGGGGACGTCTTGAGAGTATCTCCGAAGACCTGCAGAACGGCAAGGCAAAAGAGTCGACAAATATCCGTGACCGCCAGTATCTGCGCAAGATGCACGGCAGGCTGATTCCGCGAAACTTTGACTGGATCAAGCACACCGATGTCTGTATCCGTTATCTTCCAATGTCAGGTATCGGTGGGGATTTTATCGACCTGCGTTACCTTGATGATGAAAACCTGCTGATATTTCTTGCCGATGTCAGTGGTTCCGGCCTGCCGGCAGCTTTCTCGGCTTCGGCATTCAAAATCTGGTTTAATTCAATCGCGCCGCTAAAAGACCCATCAGAGATTCTCAAAAGCGCGGATCATATCGTGCGTGAGGTCTTGCCTGAGGAGTATCTGGTCACAGCATTCTGCGGGATCTATAATGAGAGCAGCAAGGTGCTGACCTATTCGCTGGCGGGACATCTTGAACCGGTGATTATCCAGAACAGCGGTAACTGCGAATGTCTTTACGCCAACGGTCCGGCTCTGGGCCTTGACATACCAAAAGACTTTGAGATCAGGCAATACAAATTCGAGTCCGGGGATTATCTGCTTATTTATACCGACGGCCTCACCGAACAGCCTGAAGACCTGGCCATGCAGATAAGCAAAGAGTATTCACAGTGGAAGACGGTCAGGAAAAATTCCCATAGTAATGAAGACCTGCTGACTTTTATCTTTGATGAAGCTGCGCAGATGAATCCGGCCAGGGCGTTTGCTGATGATATTGCGGTACTTCTGATAGCGCAGAAAATGACGGCGGTAAATAAACCTGCGTCAAGGCTAAGCGGCAAACGGGTGCTGGTGGTTGATGACAATAAATCAATCCTTAATCTGGTTACGGATCTTCTGCAGCAGGATGGGGCGATGGTGAAGTGTCTTGCTGACGGGGCGAGCATTCTAGAGGTAGTGGATGAATTCAAGCCGGATATGGTAATCATGGATATTTATATGCCCGGGGTGAGTGGGCTTGATGCCATGAGTGTTATTCATTCGCGTTATCCGTCGCTGCCGGTGTTGCTGATGACCGGGCAGGAACCGCAGGAACATGTCACGGTTGCGGTAAGTAAAAAAGCTGCCGGGTTACTGGCAAAACCATTTTCATTGCAGGCTTTCAGGGAGACGGTGCAGGCCGCCCTTGATTACAAGCCCCAGCGCGATGATATCCAGATTGATACAATTTCCCGTGACTGGCTGGATTGCATTATCTCATCATCGCCGCAGTGCCTGCAGATGCTGACCAATTACCTGATGATTTTAAACAAGCAGCCGATACCTGCAGACATTCTTAATGATCTTATTTATTGTATCCGTGAAATTGCCGGCAATGCAATTGAATGGGGTAATCATCATAACCCCGGTCTTAAAGTCAGGATCAGTACCGTGCTTCTTGAAGACCGGGCATTGGTGCGGATACAGGATGAGGGTGGTGGGTTCAACGCAAGGCAGGTTTTTGAAGAGAATGAGGACGTTGCTTCCTCGCAGATGGAGCGCCAGAGGTTGGGCAAGCGTGATGGCGGTTTTGGATTGCCTATTGTCAGGAGTATGGTCGACCATATTGCTTACAATGAACGCGGCAACTCTGCGGTGTTGACAAAATATTTCAACAAGCAGGAGGTGGTTTAGTTTAAGAGTTAAACTGGAATTTGGTCAGATCTGCTGTTGAAGGGCGATTTATGAATATTCATTGCGCATGGTGCAAAGTCATAATTGATGATTGTAATGAGGTCTCTGATAAAACTTATCCGATAACGCACGGGATATGTCATTTGTGCCGGAATGAATTGCTCAATCAGGGTCAGGAAGGATTGGGGCTGATTCTGGAGGGTTTCAATCAACCGCTGGTGGTTCTGGATAATGACGGGCTTGTGGTTGCCGCTAATGCCAAGGCCTGTAGTCTGCTTGACAAGAATCAGAAAGACTTGCTCAACAAACTTCCGGGCGATGCGGTTGGCTGTTGTCATGCCTTTGAGGCGGGTGGGTGCGGTAAGTCGGCATTCTGTGATGACTGTGAACTGCGCAAAGTGATAGTTGAAACAATCAGGACGGGCAAGCCGCAATCAGCGGTGCAAGTCTGTCTTGACCGGTCGGTTGCCGGCGGTGAGGTTGAGACACAAATATTAATCGATAGTGAGATGTGCGGGGAAGTGCTGGTTATAAGCATAAAAAATAAGGGTTAGTCGTAAAGGGAAGGAGCATATTATGCCGGAGGAGACGCTACAGGAAGAAAAGCGTATGCAGTTGAAGATGAAGGACTTCACCCAGGTGGTCAGTTTCAAGCTCGCTGATGAAGAGTATGCAATTGAGATTACCAGGGTAAAGGAGATCATTCTTGTCGAGGGGATTACCCGTGTGCCGCAGATGCCTGAATATATCGAGGGTATTATTAATCTGCGTGGCGAGGTGGTGCCGGTTATTGACCTGCGTAAACGCTTTGGCCTCAAGAACGCTGAGCTTGTTGAGGAAACACGTATTGTTGTTTCGCGAATGGACAAGAGGATTGTCGGACTGATTGTTGATTCAGTCTCGCAGGTTATGAAGTTGCCTAATACTGATATCCAGCCGCCACCGGATACCATCGCCTCAATTGCCGGAGAGTACCTTACCGGTATCGGGAAAATTGAGGAACGCATGATTATGATGCTTGATATTGAGAAGATTCTCAGCCGTGAGGAAAAGCAGGAAGTGGAACAGACTATCGTAAAATAATTAATATACTTAATATAAAGGAATTATCATGAAGATTGGTATGAAACTGTCTTTGGGGTTTGGTATTGTCATTTTGCTTTTGATAGCTGTCGGTGTTTCAGGTTATGTCGGGATGGGCGAATCAAAAGGCGACATGGATGCTATTTTAAATCAGATGGAAATTACAGAGACAGTGAACAGTTCACTGGTTGATACCGGAGACGTGCAGGCAAATACTTTGCGTTTGATGCTGTATGAGGATGAAAAATATAACGCCGGAATTGCAGAAGAAGTCAATAATGTCAAAAACAGCGCAAAGAAGGCGCAGACTTTGATGCAGTCAAAAGAGAACAAGGAAAAAGCAGCCGGTATTGACGAGGCGATTGGAAAGTATCAGGCTGAGTCAACTAGTTGGTGGAATGTCGAGAAAGAAAAAAATGCCGCCGGCAAGTTACGTACCCAGGCTTCAGCAAAGGTGCTTGCTTCAATCAAGGCAATGATAGTACATGAACAGAAATTTATAGCTGACAGCATTGTTGAAGGTAAAGTCGACCATCAAAAAGTGGTAAATCTTGAGACTGCGCAGGAAGTAAGAAATTCCTATAACCGAGTACGTATATGGGCGCAGAAATATCAGCTTGCCATAAGTGAAGAAGCTCAGAATAGTATTGCTGAAGAATGGATGGCGGAGATTGCCAAGTGTCACAAGCAGGTTGAAAGCTGCAAGTCGCTTTTTACCGCCAAAGAGGTACTTGAGGAGCTTGACAATATTGAGAAAAATCTGGAAGCATACACAAACCAGGTTATGATTTTCAGGAAACTGCAGATTAAGCAGCGTGATATACAGGAGCAGCAGCGCGTAGCTGCCAACGCTGCGATGGAACAGTGCCGCAAGGTGCGTGACGGTGTGTATGAGTATATTGATCAGGTGAAGAAAAAGTCAGAAGAAAACCTGAAATTCCTCAATACGCTGATTATAACTATGTCGATTATCGCGGTCTTGTGTGCGGTTATTGTAAGTATTTTCCTAGCGATGAATGTCAGCCGCGGTGCGCGCAGCATTATCGAGCCGCTTGAGGCTATTGCTGATGGCGATCTGCGGG
Organism: bacterium; assembly: GCA_003245715.1. GTDB lineage: Bacteria > Planctomycetota > SZUA-567 > SZUA-567 > SZUA-567 > SZUA-421. The sequence goes on along the minus strand of QKCJ01000026.1, from coordinate 44,610 downwards.
TCACTGCCAAACTTGATTCAAAAGACGAGTTTGGTCAGATGGCTACTGCGCTTAATCAGATGACCGATCAACTTAACAGTGTTATTTCAGAGATACGGGAAGCGGCCGATCAGACTGCCGCCAGTGGTGAGGAGCTTTCTGCGTCTGCCCAGAATATTTCAAGTGGTGCGCAGAATCAGGCTTCAAGCGTTGAGGAAATAAGCGCCAGCATGGAAGAGCTTACGGCGATGATCCAGCAGGCTGCGGAAAACGCCAGTCAGGCTAATGAAGTGTCACTCAAAACCAGCAAGACCGCTGAAGACGGTTCTGAGACTGTCAAGCAGTCGGTTGAAGGCATGGGCCTTATTAATGAATCGTCAACCCAGATCAGCAAGATCATCAGCGTAATCAGCCAGATTGCCAACCAGACAAACCTGCTTGCCCTTAATGCGGCGATTGAAGCGGCGAGTGCCGGTGAGCATGGTCTGGGATTTGCGGTCGTCGCTGATGAGGTTCGGAAGCTGGCTGAACGATCATCGCAGGCCGCTGAAGAAATCACCCAACTGATTGAAGAATCTAGCAAGCGCGTTGAACAGGGTTCGCATCTCTCTGAAGAGGTCGGAAAGTCATTGCAAGATATTCTTGCAGGCATAACCAAGACTGCTACTGGCATGACCGAGATAGCTTCAGCAACAGAAGAGCAGTCAGAGACGGCAAACCAGGTAAGTAAGGCGATAGACAGTATCAGCGCAATTACCGAGGAGAATTCATCAAGCGCAGAAGAAATGGCCGCGAGTGCAGAGGAGTTGTCGGCGCAGGCACAGAAGATGCAGAACCTGGTGGATCGCTTCAGGCTGCGTTCTCATACTTCCGCAACAAGCAATACCGCACCGGCAAAAAAGAGTGCTAAGGCAAAGGCTTATGCGCCGGCAAGTTCAAAAGCGGATATAAAACTGCCTGATGATGATATCGCTGACGGCGCGCTTTATCACGAGTAATTTATCTTCATATCCGGCGGGGTTGTTTGGTCAGGTCGGCAGCCCCGCAAATGGAGTTAATATGACAGCAACAGACACAACACTGCGAATGCGGGAATTCAAATTGTTTCAGGATCTGATGTACAGTCACGCAGGTATCCGCCTGAGTGAGAAGAAGCATTCGCTGGTGCAGAATCGTCTGCGCAAGAGGCTGCAGACGCTTAAACTTAACAGTTACGGCGAGTATTACGAATTTATCAATGATAAACGCAATAAGGATGAATTTCAGAATTGCATTAACGCCCTGACAACAAACGAGACCTTCTTCTTTCGCCATAAAAACCACTGGGATTATCTTGCCGAGACAATTGTTCCGGAATGGAAGAGGGATTACCGTCCGGGACAGATCTTCCGCGCCTGGAGTGCGGCTTCGTCGACGGGTGAAGAACCGTACTCGCTGGGTATTCTACTGTATGATCTTATTGCCGGTGACAGCGCGGGAAAGAAAGTCGAGGTGCTGGCTACGGATATCAACCATGATGTTATCGCTCAGGCCAAGCGCGGGGAGTATGGCGAGTATTCTCTACAGAAGCTGACCAAGTTATGTCTGAAGAAATATTTCGCGGCTTCGGCAACGCCCGGCAGTTTCCGGGTAATTGACAAGATACGCCATATCGTGGATTTTAAAATTCATAACCTGCAGCAGCCGCTGAGTAATTCACAGTTTGACATTGTTTTTCTGCGCAATGTGATGATTTATTTTGATGAGAAGAGCAAGCACAAGGTGATGGAGAATATCACCAGAGTTCTCAAGCCTGGCGGGTATCTGTTTCTTGGCGGCGCGGAGACTATTTCCAGCTTGCATAATCAATATTCTTATGTAAGGCCGACTATTTATAGGAAGACAAGTCATGAGTAATGATGTCCCTGACATTGATGTCCTTGCCAATTTTATTGATGAAGCCGGGCAGAGTCTGGCAACGCTTAACAGTAAACTTCTGATGGCTGAATCAGGTGATTGTACGCATGAGCTTATTGATGAAATGTTTCGCGCGGCGCATTCAATGAAAGGGTCGGCGGGTTTTCTCAAACTCAATAGTATCCAGAAAGTCACCCACAGTCTTGAGACCGTACTCGATCAGGTCAGGAAAGAAATTCTTGCATTTAATGAAGATGTGATCGGTGCGTTGTTTCTGGCTTTTGATACGGTAAGCGCGCTGCTTGCCCAGCTTACCACTGGCGACAGTCAGGAAGTTGATATCACTGAAGTTGTCAAGGAGCTTGAGGATGTTTCTGCGGTGGTGCCGGAGAAGAATGACCCGGCGGCCAACCCTGAGCTTGAGCTTGGCTGGGTTCCGGAGTGGTTACGCGGGCGATTGGGAATTGATGATGTGATGGAGGCGCTTATTGCCAGAAATACCGGGCAGGAAGTTTATGCGCTGCGGTTTTCCTTTTCGGATATTTTTGCTATCGGTATCGATCCGGTTGAGACCTTCCATACATTTGAGCAGAAGCTTAACATCCAGACGGTTATTCCGCTGGAGCTAACTGAATCCATCTGGCAGCCACTGTCTAATTATGATTATGATGTAGGGATTTTTGGCTGGGGCGACCAGAGCCTTGCGGAAAAGTTGTCGGATGATTTTCTGCCTGAAATGAAATTATGGAAGCTTGCTGATTCCAAAGAGGAAAAGGAAGCGGTGGAGATTCTGCCGACGCAGGTTATGGATACGGGTGAGCCGGTAGTGATCCTTTCCGTGCGTGAAGAAATGTTCAAACATCTTCCGTTATGGCTCTCGGAAACTTCAGAAGAGCTTGATCAGCTTGACCGGGCACTTCTTGAGTTTGAGCAGGACCCCCAGCAGGGTTCAAAGCACATCGGCGAGATGTTTCGGATGATGCACCGCCTTAAGAGTTCGGCTGCGAGTATGGGCCTTTCCGAGATGGCGCGGATTTCGCATAACTGTGAATCACTGCTTGACCGTTACCGCCAGTCTGGTGATGTACCAGACGAGAGTGTGTTCAGAGTTCTTTTTAAGGCGAAGGACGTCCTTAATGAATGTCTCAAGCGGGTAAGTAATAATGATACTGCGTCGCCGGTTACTGAGGAACTTGATGAGGAACTGAAGGCGCTGATTTCGCAGACGTCGGTAGCGCCCGCAGAAAATAAGGCGGAATGGACTCTTGATATTCAGGGTGATGCCCGGGCTGATGAGGTGCTGGCGTCAGGCGGAAATGTCTTTAAAATAAAGATTGCCCTGCAGGATGATGTGCCACTTGCAGATTTGCGTTATGCGATGATTTTGCGCAATATTGAAAACCATGGCGAGATTATTTGCTCGGTGCCGACGATTACCGAGCTTGATGAAGGCATTGAATCTCCGCCGCCTTTACAACTGCTGCTTGGTTGCTCAATTGGTGCTGATGCGGTGAAAAAAATTATTCAGGTGGATCAGGTTGAAAGCGTAAAGGTCGAGCAGCTTAAAGCTCAGGAGCGCAAAGCTGAAAATGGCGTGAAAGCTTCAGGCCCGGCGGTATCTGCTAGTGTCGGCGCGTCATCGCCTGCGGCTGATACTGTCCGGGTTGATACTGCCCGCCTTGACCAGATGATGAATGTTACCGGCGAGCTGGTTATCACCAAGGCCAGAGTAAATCAGTTGTCTGAGGATATCTCGCATCTTCTGGCGAGTATTGACGTGCGCGGGCTGGACGCATTTATCACGCAGACGGAACTGCACATCAGCAGCTCAGACCAGAAGCGGCCGATGGGGATGACCCCTGACAAGATTAAACGTTTTCATGCCATGGTCGCCGAGTTGCAGAAAGCCCAGGACACTGTCGGCAAGCTGCGTGAGACCTCGCTTGAATTGCATCGCCACACCAGTAATCTGCAGAACAGTGTAATGCAGGCGCGGATGGTTCCGGTGGGGCCGCTCTTCCAGCGTTTCCACAGGCTGGTGCGTGATGTCAGTAAGAGTAATGGTCGCAAGGCCAGACTTGTCCTCAGTGGTGAGACGACTGAGCTTGACAAAAAACTCATTGATGAACTCTCCGACCCGCTGACACATCTTATCAGAAACAGTGTTGACCATGGTCTTGAGTTGCCAGAGGAGCGGGTGCTTGGCGGCAAGGATGAGTCAGGTACGGTTTATCTTGACGCGTTTCATGAGGGTGGGCATATCTGTATCCGGGTCTCTGACGATGGCCGCGGTCTGGCGGTTGAGAAGATCAAGGCCAAGGGAATCAAGAACGGAATTATAACCGAGCAGATTGCCGCAGGCATGAGTAATGAAGAAGCGTTTAACCTGATCTTCAGTCCGGGCTTTTCCACTGCGGCGCAGGTGACAAATATTTCAGGGCGCGGAGTTGGTATGGATATTGTCAAGAGCAAGATCACCGAGCTTAAGGGCAAGATTGATATTGAGTCGGAAGAGGGCAAGGGGTGCGCGTTTACTATCCGCCTGCCGCTTACGCTGGCCATGATCGAAGCGCTGCTGGTGTCGATCGGTGAGACCTGTTACGCTTTCCCGCTTGAGTCTGTGCGGGAGATTGTTGATGTTAGGGTTGAGGATATCCACACCATCAAGGATCAGGGCAAGGTGATAAAGCTGCGTGACAAGGTGATTGCGCTGGTTGAACTTGAGAATGTGATTGATGCGGAAAAATTATCAGCCCGCGGTGTCACCAGGCGTGCGGTTGTGACCAAGGGTACCGGTGAGACATTGGCGGTAGTGGTTGATTATGTGATTGGTGAGGAGGATGTGGTGGTCAAGGCTCTTTCTGAGGAGTTTGCGGGAGTGGTTGGTGTTTCGGGTGCTTCTGTTCTTGGGGATGGCCGCATTGCGCTGATACTGGATGTACCGTCGATCTGTGAAAAGGCAAAGGAAGTTCCTGATAACAAATTTTACGCTCTTGATAATAACTAAGGAGAAAGTCAGATGATTGATAATACAATGCTCTCGGAGCTTGAGATTGTTGCGCACCGTGGTGCGGAGAATGCGAGCGAGGCGATTTCTGTTTTTATCTCGAGTAAGGTTAATATTAAAATTAACGGTGTAGACCTTATGCCAATTGATCAGGTGAGTGCGAGTATGGGCGGCGAGGATGAGATGGCGGCGGCGCTTGTCTGCCGGATTGAGGGTGAGATCTCGGGTAATGCCGCACTGTTTTTTCATAATGATGACGCTAAGAAGCTGGTCTCGATTTTAAGCGGCGATTCGTCACCTGAAAGTATTCTTGACTTTGGCGAGATGGAGCGTTCGATGCTTGAGGAGACGGCTAACATTACAATCTCTTCGTTTATGAACAGCCTTACCATGCACCTCGGCAAGAAGAGTGTCCCTTGCGCGCCGATATTCCTGCTTGATTATACCGGCTCGATCATGTCGATGATTCTGACGGAGTCTGCTGAATACTCGGATAAGGCGATTGTTTTCTCATCTCAATTTTTCTGTGAAGGCAAGCAGATGAACATGTCACTGCTCTTCCTTCCCAGCCCGGTAGCAATTGGAGCGGTAGAACATGGACTCGATTAAAGAAGCGGTAAAAAATGCCAAGAGTGTCAAGGTGCTTATCGGTCAGGTTTGCATTACCAGAACGCCCAATCTGCTGGAGTCTGTGCTTGGCAGTTGTATCGGTCTGGTTATTTATGACCCGGTAATATCACTGGCGGGGATGGCTCATATATTGCTTCCTGATTCAAGCGGTAAAAGTGCTGGAGACCTTCCCGGCAAGTATGCCGACCATGCGGTGCTGTGTCTGAAGAGGGCGCTGGTCAAGCATGGCGGTAATGAAAAAAGGCTCAAGGCAAAGTACGCTGGCGGGGCGAAGATGTTTTCTGATATGAAAAATCCGTTCCAGCGTGATATCGGCAGTAATAATATCAACGCCGTTCAGACGCTGTTGCGTGAGTATAATATTCCGGTGGTCTCCTCTGATACCGGCGGCTCGGTCGGCAGGCGGGTTTGCTTTGCAATTGAAAATATGCAGTACGTTGTTGAAGATTTCGCTGAGAGGCGACAGGTTATCTGAGGGGAGTGCTCCGCAGTCGGAGACGCAGGAGAAAAAATGAGCAGCAAAAATATTCTTGTACTGCACATAAAAGGTGAGGTTGACCGTAATTACGCCGAGGGTCTGACTACCCGCATCCGGGCGGCGATCCGCAATGGTATAAGCAATGTCCAGATATACTGGGACGGGAGCTACACCATAACCTCGGCGGAGTTTCTGGGTTTTTTGCTGACAACAGCAAAGCACCTTAAAAAAAATGGTGGCGGGCTTGAGTTACATACGCCTACGGGGAAGCTTAACTCCCTGATGCGTATTGCCAACCTCCATGATTATGTTGTGGCGCGGGAGGAAGGTGCTGAGAATAATATACTACACGAGACGGCTGAGGTCGGATCTGATAATTCACAAGGGGTACATTATGAGTAAAGTATTGATTGTTGATGACGCTCTTTTTATGCGCAAGATGATACGGACCGCGCTTGAGCCGCTGGGGTTTGATATTGTCGGCGAGGCTGCCAACGGGTTTGAGGCTGTTGACATGTTCAACGAGTTCCGGCCTGATCTGATGACAATGGATATTGTCATGCCTGAGAAAACCGGCCTTGAGGCGCTCAGTGAAATCCGGCGGGAATCAAAGGATGTGAAGGTGATAATGATTACCGCTATTGATCAGCGTGATTCGATGCTGGAGGCCATGCGTCTTGGGGTCTCAGATTTTGTCGTAAAGCCATTCAATGAAGACAGGATTGTCTCGGCGGTTGAAAAGTCACTGGGTGATCTTCCAGAAAACAGCGGAGGACAATAAGATGCTCCAATTATTGGAAAACGAAACTACAAATGCCGTGATTATCTCTTTTCCCGGCGAGATGTCCCAGAATGATTTCCTTGATATGCGTTCATACTTTGAGAGTAACTATTTTAATAAAAACATATTTAATATAATAATTGATTGCGGCGCTCTGACTAATCCGCCAAGTATAGCCTACGGCGTGTTCTGCAGCCTGACCCGGGATTCCATGCGCAAAGGCGGGCGATTATGTTTCACCAATATCAACCCGTTGGTAAAAAAAGTAATGGATAGGATACATGTAACCGAGCAGATTAATATCTTTGAAAATAAAGATGATGCGATAAGTTCTTATCAATACCAGTAATGTGTGAAATAACTCTGATAGGTGTCGGGTTGTTTTTTTTATCGCATTAAGAGTGAACCTTTGAGCCTGAATACCGTTTTAACCTGTAGAGCTTTTTTAATCACGGTTTTTTACGGTAGAAAATATGTCGCATGATAATCTTAATGACGATGGGTTGGCTGATGCACTTAAGCGGCAGTGGAACAACGCTCCTTCCTATGTCGGTTCGGTGCTGTTTCACGGGGTGGTCTTTATACTTTTCCTGATTTTGACGCCTCTGCCGAAGCCGATTAATAGCAGTAGTATTTACGTTACAACCGAACTTATCGGGCCACAGGAATTTGAAGATCCCATTGAGCAGCCGGTTAATATCAAAACGGGCATGGATACCGATGACACCGAGAACCTTAGTCTGAATAATCTTGGTAATTTTACCATGGACGCTCCGGTCATTTCACAGAATCTTGCTTTTGACATTCAGGATGAGCCGACCAACGAGCCCCGGCAGGATAATTCGGATTTTGCCACGGACTTTGGCAAGGGGGCTGACGCGATTCCCGTATCATCCATTATGGAGATGAAAAACAAGGGAGATTTCGGCGGTTTCAGCAGCCGTAACCGGCGCGAAAAAAAGAAAATGCTCAAGCAGTATGGCGGGGATAAAAGTTCCGAGGCTGCGCTTGAAAGAGGACTCCGCTGGTTGGCCCGGCATCAGGATACGGATGGCTCATGGAAGCTCTTTTACAATCCCAAATACTTCAGCGGTCGTTTTGGTTTTATCAAGGAACCGCATCTTAAGGAACAAAATGACTCAAGCGGCAAGCGCAATGAATGGTGTATGAGTTCTGTCACTGTGCCTTATGACATGACCCTTGCGCTGGAGCTTGACCACGTTGATGATTACGCCAGTGTTTTTATCAATGGCAGGAAACACGGCCCCTATCCAAATAGCAATTCCGGTGAAAACCAGAGCTGGAAGGGCACATTTGAAGTAAAGAAGGGTGATAAATTCCGCGTTAAGGTTACAAGCTCGAGTGTCGGCAAGATCTGGTGTATCGGCCGTTATCATGACGCCAAATTCCCCGCACCGGTACCGATGCGCCGCGCTCCGTATTTCAGGACTGAAGCCGGGCTTACCGCCCTTTGCACGCTGGCATTTCTTGGTGCCGGCAATACCGCGAAGATTGGCCGTTATAAAAATTATGTCAGAAAGGCCCAGCACTTCCTGCTGAATGTCACCTATGAAGAATTCGGCACCGCCCTCCCCGCGCCTATTGCTTATGAAGCCCCGATTATGATTATGGCGCTCTCGGAACTTTACGGCATGGACGCAGACCCGAAGATCAAAGTAAAGGTTCAGAGGCTTATTGACATGGGGGTAAAGTATCAGCTCAAGAATGGCGGCTGGCCTGAGAACGTTGCCAATGACAAGCAGGGAAGCTGGCATAATACCACCTGGTGGCTCTGCGCGCTGAAGTCGGCCCGTATCGCCGGACTCAACGTGCCGGACAGGGTTTTTGACAAGGGGCTGGCCAGCATAATGGAGTGTGTAACCTTTGAGGGCGAGAGCAACCGTTATGCCAACATTCAGGGAAAGCCGGGTTATCCGCGCGCGGAAGGCGCACCGATTTCCAAGATGGTCTCTAGTATGGCGGTTTACCTGATGAACTCAATCAAGGGCGTGGGGCTTGAGGATGAGAAGATCAGAGCGATGTGTGAGCTGATGGTTCTTGCCGGCACCAACCGTAACGGTGTCTGGGACTGGCCGGGGGGTAATCTCGGTCTTACCTATAAGGGCAAGGTCAAGTTTCTTCCTGAATTTTTTGAAGCCGATGACGCCGAGAAGAAAAATGACGGCGGCAAGTATCAGAGTTATTTCATGCGTTCGATAAAAGGTTTCCCAACCGGAAAGTGGGGCAAGCCCGAGTATATGGAGAGCTTTGACCAACTGGTTTCAGGTGCGGGCCTCAAGACCAGATTTAACTGGTATTCCGCGACCTACTGGTTCTGGCAGGGCAACTCCTTCTCGCGTCTTGGCCGCGACACCCCTTACTGGCAGGGCTGGAACAATAATTTCAAACCATATCTGATTTACACTCAGGCGAAAAACGGCAAGTGGCCTTCACTGCTTACTGTTGACAACAAGATCGCCGCAAGGCTTGAGACGGGTGACATTGACGGGTCATGGCCGGGGGTTTTTCTGGCTAATGGTTGCGGGCCGTTTGAGGATATGGGGCAGGCAGGGGCGACGGCTTTCTGCTGCATGATGCTAGAGGTGTATTACAACTACAATTAAGCGTTATCTTTGCGCCGTGTTTTGCGAAAATATAATATGCCCAAAAAGCGTCTGAAGGCCGTGCAGGTAGCGGTGTTCAGGCGCTTTCTTATTTGATTATGCTTTGTGAAAATCCGAAGATATGATATTATCATTTCGGGTAGAATAAAATTAATCAGTTGATGACCGGATAACGCCAATGTACTTTCTGACAAATCAGTTTAGCCTCAGCAGTTATTTTTTCTGGCTGCTAATAGTCTCGGCATTTTGCCTGATACTTGAACGGATCATTCCCTGGCGTGCACAGCAGCCTGCATTGCGCCGCGAATTTTTTCAGGACATCTTCTTTCTGATTTTTAACGGGCTGTTTTTTTCTGCCATCTTTTATGGTGTTGTCTGCTTTGTCTTTGAGCCTTTCTGTCGCCTGACCAGCCGCGACAATTTCGCTTTTCTGCCGAACCTTGTCGGTGGCCTGCCGTTCTGGGCGCAGTTTGTGATCATCCTGATAATAAAAGATTTTTTCGAGTATCTGGTGCATTATCAGCTTCATTACCGTAAGTATCTATGGCGTTTTCACCGCGTGCATCACAGCATCACGATAATGGACTGGATCGGTAATTTTCGTTTTCACTGGATGGAGATTATAATTTATGACGCTGCCAAATGGTTGCCGCTTTTATTCCTGCAGGCTGATTACCGGGTTTATCTTGCCATAGCAGTCTTCTCGACTCTGGTCGGTCACCTGAACCACTCCAACCTTGATTTGTCGTGGGGAAAATTGCGTTATGTTTTTAATTCGCCGCGGATGCACATCTGGCATCACGATTATCAGAAGCGTTATAAATGCGGCTGCAACTTCGCGGTTGTCTTTTCATTGTGGGACTGGATTTTTGCAACGGCATATTTTCCTGATACGCCGCAATATCCGCCAAAAGGTCTGGGCTTTGGCGGGATGGAAAAATTAAGTCGTTCTCTCTCTCGCAGAGTTTTGTATCCGCTGCTTAGTGCTAGTGAGAATAAAAAAGCAGACCCGGTTTTACCGGATCTGCCTGATGATAATAAATAATTGCGGCTCGTTTTTTGATGTGTGGTACTAGCTTCTTTTGAAGAGTACATCCTGCTCATATTTCATTGCCTTGTCAAGCCACTCGTTGCTTGCCGGGATGTTGTTTTTGAGGCAGTAGTAGTCCCAGATTGCGCCAAGGGGCAGTGTCTTTGACTCTTCAAGCAGAGCCAGACGTGCGCCGAAGTTGCCGCTGTTTTCTGCCGCGGCAAGTTTTTCCTTTGGCATCAGCAGGCCATATAGGATCGCCTTTCTGGCGTTGCGTGCGCCAACAGCCCAGGCGGTCGGTCGGTTGATACTTGCGTCAAAGAAGTCAAGGCCGACGTGCATGCGTTCGTGATGCAGGGCGATCTCTCTGCCGATAGCCATTACTTCTTCAGTCAGGGTCAGAACGTGGTCGCTGTCCCAGCGTACGCCACGGCTCAGGTGTAGGAGGATTTCATCAACGAAGAGCAAACATGAGCTGATCTTGTCAGCGACTGATTCGGTCGGGTGGAAGTGGCCGGTGTCGAGACAGAGTCCCTTATTGTTCTTCACGGCGTAGCCCATGTAGAATTCGTGTGAGCCGACAACATAGCTCTCGGAGCCGATACCAAAGAGCTTGCATTCCATCGCTTCAAAGACTTTGCTCTCATCCAGCTTCTTCGCAAAAATTGTGTCGAGTGATTCAAGCAGGCGCTGGCGCGGAGCGAGCAGGTCTGCCGGAACGTCCTTGCTGCCGTCAGGAATCCAGAGGTTAATCGCACAGCGCTTGCCCAGTTCCTTGCCGAAGTATTCTGCGATATTACGGCTGGCAATAGCATGATCAATCCAGAACTTGCGTATGTTCTCATCAGGGCTTGAGAGAGTCAGGTCAGATTTCGGGTGCGCGAAAAATGAACCGTTAAAGTCCAGCCCGAGGGAGTTCTGCTTTGCCCAGTCAACCCAGCCGGCAAAATGCTCAGGCTTGATTTCGTCGCGGCCAACAGGCTTGTCGCATTCAAGATAAATCGCATGGAGATTTACCTTGAGAGGGCCGGGGATATACTTCATGGTCTCCTCAAGGTCCTGGCGCAGTTCAGCAATTGTACGTGCCTTGCCCGGATGGTTACCGGTCGCCTGGATGCCGCCGCCGGTGCCGCCGGCTTCAGTCAGCTCAAAGCCGCCGACATCATCACCCTGCCAGCAGTGCAGGCTGACGGGAATCTTGTCAAGCGTTGAGAGAGCCTTCTCGGCATCAACTCCAAGTTCAGCGTAACGTTCTTTAGACAGCTCAAAAGCCGCTTTTATGTCATATCCCATTATACTACCTTTCTATTTCATCATTGCCGAACGGTAAGACTCGGCTTCCCAGTTTTCAATAAATTCGCGCGCCGCATCAGACATAAAACGGACCCCGCCAAAAGCCTTGCAGAGCTGCGCGACCTGTGCGCCGTCCATGGCCAGCTCCATCGCCAGTTCCGCCCTGTTCTCACTCGCGCCGCAGGCAAAAACATCACCGCCGCAGACACAGATGATCGGATAATAACCACGCGTCGCCTTGAATGAATCAAGCTTCTCACGGTCAAATTCGCCGATAAACGGAAAACTCTTTGCGTAGACTATGTGGTCCGGGGTAAGCGGGCCATTGACAACCTCAAAGTTACCGCTGGTAGAGACCGTCGTCGCAAGCAGATTGGCGAGTTTCTGCGCATTTGCCGGGGCGTTTTTGCTTTTTGCATTAACCTTGATATCAAAATCAATGCCGGCTTTGCTGTATTCCTCGCCCAGCTTCTTGAGGATAGAAGAATAAATTTCGCGGATTTCCTCTTCCGTGTCACCGGCAACAAAGACCCCGTGATTCTCAAGGAAGATCACCTGCGGCTCTTTGCCGTTAACTTTTTTGTATTTCTTTATCTCGTCATCGACCTTGAGAAAAAGCACATAACCAGGGTCAGTATACTCAATCCAGATACTTTCAGGAAATAATTCAGCAGACTTTTTCTCGCCATTAACCGCACAGGTAAGGCCGTTAACCAGCGCCGGGTGGGTATGCACAACAAACTGCGCCGAAAAAGCATTGTGCAGCATCGTCTCGACAGACGGACGCCCTGTCGCGCCCGGTTCAACAGCCGACATCAGAATATCCTTGACCTGAGACTCACGCTCAGCCACTTCAGTTGAGAGGTTCTGCTCGCGCACACCAGAGAGGGTGGCGCGCTTCATCGGGACAAAAGATTCCTCAGTCAGAGTCTTGAGGGTTGTCCCTGACGGCTTGATCCAGAGGGTCTGATCGTTTTTAACTGAAGTGTTTCCGCCACCGCCCTTGACGTAGACTTCAGAACCGAATTCATGTGAGAGTTTGACAATTCGTTGCAGTAATTCCATTTTTTTTCTTCCTTTAACATTAAGCGCCAACATTAACCAGTTTACTCTCAACTTATGGTTAATGCCTTGACAATAACCCCAAAAGTTAGCACAATATCACCATACTTTCTTTTGAGGATTAATAATGTCACTGCATATTTCGCGAGAGAGCACCTTTGCTGATGCCGATCTGCCTTTTTCGGTGTTGCGCCGTGATCCGCAGGTTCCCTATCCGCTGCACGGCCATGATTTTACCGAACTGGTGATTATCTACGGCGGAAAGGGTGAGCATTATACCGCAGAAGGTTCGTATGAAGTTGGGGCGGGGGATGTTTTTATCGTTACGCCAGGGCTGATTCACGGCTACCGCAAACTCAATAATCTCCGGCTGGTGAACTTGCTTTACGACCAGAACCGGCTTGGTTTCAATGACACGCGCCTGCGCTCAGTAGCAGGATACCACGCGCTTCTGAAGCTTGAGCCGCTGTATCGCCAGCAGCATAATTTCTCCAGCCGCCTGCGCCTTGAGCAGGAGCAGATGCAGCAGGCGCTTGCGCTTGCCTTGATGATTGAGAATGAAGCGAAAGGAAAAGAGGCCGGTTATGTTTTCATGGCCACGGCCTATTTCATGCAGCTACTGGGGTTTGTTTCGCGTTGCTATGGCAATTATTCCGACAAAAACGCCCGCCCGCTTCTGCAGATAGCTGAGGCGATTTCCCATATTGAGGAGAATTTCACCGATAAAATAACCCTTGATGAACTCGCCGCACTTGCGCACATGTCGCAGAATTCATTTCTCAGGGCCTTTAGTAAGATTTTCAATACCAGCCCGATAGCCTACCAGTTGGATTTGCGCATAAACCACGGACGTAATCTCCTGCTTACCACTGATTATAATATTTCTGAGATCGCGGTGCGTTGCGGTTTTTCTGACAGTAATTATTTTACGCGGCAGTTTCGGAAAGTGACGGGCTTAAGTCCCAAGGCATTCCGCGAACAGGGGAGCGAGGGCAGGCCCTAGGTGATTAATTTTAACTTGCCGGATTCAGGCATGGCATGTGAGGGAAAAATGAGTGAAATTCCTGTAGATGAATTTGTCGGCAAGATAGCCTATATTGGCGTAATGCGGATGAAGAGCCAGCATTCGATGAAGCTGCATACGCATGGCCAGTTCAAGGAGCTGGTGGTTGTGCTGTCGGGAAAGTGCCAGCATACAACGGTTTTTGGCAGCACTGAAATAAGCAAGGGCGATGTGTTTATCGTGCCGGAAAATGTCGGGCATGGTTATGCACGGACCAGAGACGTTGAGCTGATTAACATTCTCTATGACTCAGAGAAATTGAATCTCCCGCAGCTTGATCTTGGCGTTGTTCCGGGGTATCACGCGCTCAACACTTATGACCCGCGCTCGGGTGATGTGCGTTATTTCGGCGGTACGCCGGGTATTGGTTGGGAATCGTTGAAAAATGTCGATTATCTCACGCGGCGCATTGAAGAGGAGCTTGATAACAGGACGCCGGGTTATATTTTTACCGCCGCCGGTTATCTGATGCAGATCATGTCAATTGTCGCCCGTTCATGTCTTGAGCGGCAGAGTGTTGCGGAAAGTAAATTGAACAGTCTGTCGCTGATACTGGAGTACATGGAAGCAAATCTCGCAAGTGCCATACAGGTAGCCACTCTTGCAGAGATCGGGTGCGTGTCTGAGAGTACGCTCAACCGGTTTTTCAGAAAGCTTCTTAATTCAAGCCCGGGCGAGCATCTTTTGAAGCTGCGGGTTGAGAAGGCTTCGCAGATGCTTTGTCACAGCGTCAGTACGATCAATGAAATCGCAACCGAGTGCGGCTTTTATGATACCAGTCATTTTTCGCGGATCTTTAAAAAGCATACCGGCCTCAGCCCCTCGGTTTTTCGCGAGCAAAAAAACCATTTACTCCGCGACTAACAGAACAGATTCGCACGCATCAAGTGTCATCTCAAGTGTTTTCTGCGTGCCGCTTGTTTTAGCATTATTGCCGGGGCATCTCAGCTCTTTATCGAAGGGATTGGTTATTTTGATTTTTTTTGCCTCGGCAAAGTTGGCGATAAAAAGATATTCCCGCCCGTCAGCACCGGTAAGTGCCAAAGCCTTCAGAGACCTACTGCCGGTATCAATTAATTTTGCCTGCGTGTTCAGTTGGGTCTCGACAGTGATAACCGCAGCCGTATCAAATAACAATGTATTCGCCGGATAAACGTTGCGGGTTATCAGGCACGGCGAACAGATTTCATCACTGTAGAGATTACCGCCGGAGCGTCCCTGCGTATGGCGGTCTGCGTTGTAAAGTTCGGCCTGTCTTCTGCCGGGGCGGTGCAGAGAGAGCTTTTCCTCAGGATTAACCAGTTCAATTTTTAATCTGTCATCAACAAGGACAGTATTTTTCGGGAAGGTCAGCACCTCCTGCCTGCTGCTGCATCCTTCAATAATATTTATATTACTGCCGGATGTGTACGTCCGGGTTTTGCCGTTAAAAATATCATTCGGTACATTCAGCAGCAGTCCCTTTACCTCTTTAAGATACACTCTCTCAGCAGTCGCCGCCTGCTGGAGGACAATAACTGTCGCATCGTCAGGCAGCGCCGCAAAGGCGATGTGTTCCAGTGCCGTCAATTCATCGGCCTGTCCTTCCGCTACATGATGTCCCGCCCACCATTCAAATTTTCCGCAGGTATTAAAGCCACCCGTGAATTTGGTGTCATGGTGGGAGAGAGGATTGGTCCAGACATAGGCAGACGTTCCGCGGATTTCTCCGACCATATTCCAGCGCCACTCCGCCAGACTCGAGTCATTAGCCGGCACGCACATTGCCATCGGCCGCTGCGAAGCCTGCCAGGAAAACGACGCCAGCCGCTTTTCACTTTTAACCGCCAGCGCACCATGAAATTTATCCGACCAGTCAGAAGGCGCTGAAATATTTTCATGCCGGCAATTGTTAAATTCATTGCAGATCCTGCGCCAGTACGCACCCATCGCCAGTGTCGCGGCCTTGTCCCCTTCTAGGCGGGCAAAATAGAGCGGTGAAACCTCTTCAAGCTCAGCAAGGCGCTCACTCATAAAGCTTCCGTCACCATTATTCGCCTGCTCCGTTTGTACAATATCAAGCCACCCGTTCTCGAAAAGCTCCGCATCTGAATCGCCAAACTCATCAAGCGCCAGAAGCCACATTGGTATCGCATAATCCTGACAGTAGCAGTAACGCACCCGGCTGTCACCGCCGATACGCCAGAGCCGCCCGTCAGAGAAGGTGAACATTTTTATCAGCTTCCACAGTTCACGCGCGTGATGATAAAGTTCCTCCGGCGCGCGCAGGTTTTTCCTCCTGTAGGAAAAATGCAGCATCGCGATATTCGAAAGACAGATGACCATGTAGCCGACATTGAGATAGCCGTGGTGGTGCAGGCCAAAGTTTTCAGTAAAGTTCGCTCCTTCATGCCAGTGTGAAAGGGGCTTGCCGGCATATAGCCTAGCACTGTTCTTGTCTGCCGGAATTGAAATCCCGTTAAGCAGATAACGCGTTGCCCACTCCTGATACTCGCTGGCGCGTCTGGTCTCCGGAAACAGCAGCACCGTACGCTGCAGGATGGCGCCGTTCCAGATGTTGGACTCAGGATGATTCCTGCCCGTGTTTGCATCAATATCGGCAACGACCTCATACTCATCAATCAGATAATCGCACTCGGATTCAAAGACGTCCTGCATGGTCTTCCAGTCGGCGGTTGTGAGGTGTTTGTCAATTGCGTCCACGCCGGCCATCATACGCTCAAGGCAGAGCGGGCTGATCCATGAGCGCCCCCACGGTTTGCCGTCAAAGGTCACGCCGCCACCGGCCTTGTGGCTGCGTAGAGTAAAGCGCAACATTTTAAGCGCCAGCTTGAGCAGAGCCGCACGGCTGATTCCGCCTTCTGTTTCAGCATAATCAGGGTCTGCGGCCATTACGGCAAAAGCGGTGAACGCGGTGGTATTGGATTGCTGCGCCCAGTGACCGTGATTGCCCGGGCCGTAACAGGCAAGATCGGGGTTGTCTGCAGGCGCAAAGACTGATTTCAGCGCCGGTTTGAGCCATTGCTGCAGGGGTGCAAGATAGTCGCAGGATTGGATGGTCATGTTCTTCTCCGGATATTTTTCAACTATATGTGATATATTTTAGTATACACTTGAAAAGTTGCCGGAAAAATGGATAAAAGTCTAGTAATCTTGTATAATTGTCCTGTCTGGCTTTCACTTTTATGGACTGGCATTGAAAATGTTTTTGCAGGCGGTAGAGGAATCAATCAGCGCACTTGAAAAATATCTGGGTGTCAGCATTACAATTGTTGACAATCAGGGGGCTTTCATGTCGCCGGCCGGCCGGTTAATCTTCAGTCTTTCACGCAAGTCCCACCGCAAAAGTCTGGCCTGCAAGGCTGATTTCTGTGACAAATGTATTCAGCACTGCCGTCATGCGATGAACGCGCGCGCGGAGGCAAATCCTGAAGTCTTTATCGAGACCTGCTGGAAGGGGATAACGGAAATTGTCGCGCCGCTGAACAGTGGCGGGGTGCATCTTGGCATGCTTTACGCCGGAGCCTGGCGTAAGCCCGAGGTCAAGCCGTTAAAAGAGCTGAGCCGCAAATTCAAAGCTGAGTTCAGAAAGCTGCCGCTTTATAATCAGGCCGAGATTGATGCAATAAAGAGTGTAATCCGGGTCTTTGCCCGAGGTCTGGTTGATGAACTTCACGACTCATGTGCCTTAAGCCTGCCGGAAGATTCACGGGTTGGCCAGATCAGGAAATTTTTCCAGAAGAGTGCGCTAAAGCCTGTAATGATGAGTGACCTGTGCGAGAGTCTTGGGCTTTCCCGTTCGCGGATAAGTTATCTGCTGAAAAAATACTTCGGCAAAAACTTTCAGTCAATGCTCAATGAAGTCCGGATTAACCGCGCCAAAGCGTTGCTGATTGGCGGTGATGATACAGTCGCGATAATTGCCGCTAAAGTCGGCTTCGGTGACGAGTATCATTTCAGCCGGATATTTAAAAAGATTACCGGATTGCCGCCGGGGCAGTTCCGGAAAATTGCCGATGAGAATAAACCTTAATGGTTAAAAGTATAAATTGCCATAATTACAACAGGAGAGAGTATGAAGATTCCCGGAGAGAAGAGTGACTGGAACGGTTTTGAGCGTAATGATTTTGAAATTGAGGGTATTGGCGCGATTATCGTTCTGCCCAAAACTTTTGATGAGAAGAAGCGCTGGTTCTGGCGGGCGCGTTTTTTTAATGCCTTCCCGAATGCGGATCTGGCGATGCTTGAAGCGGGTTGGGTGCTGGCGCATATCAACGTGGCCGACCTCTTTGGCGGTCCTGAAGCGCTGCGCCGGTTTGACCTGCTTTACAGTTACATGACGGAAAATCTCGGTCTCAATAAAAAGACCGTCCTTGAAGGTTACAGCCGTGGAGGTTTGCCGATTTATAACTGGGGTGCGAGAAATACCGAGAAGGTTTTCTGCATCTACGCCGACAATCCGGTCTGTGATTTCAAGAGCTGGCCGGGAGGGTTTGGCGACGGACCGGGCAGTCCCGAGAATTGGGAGAAATGCCTCAAGGCTTACGGTATGACTGAAGAGGAAGCTAAAGCGTACAAGCTCAATCCGATTGACAACCTTGCCCCGATAGCTAAAGCCGGTATTCCGCTTCTGCACGTTTATGGCGACGCCGATGAAACGGTTCCTTATTACGAGAATACTTTGATTATCGCCGAGCGCTATAAAGAACTGGGCGGTGAGATCGAACTTATCTGCAAGCCCGGCGGCAAACACCATCCGCACTGCCTTGAAGACGCCTCACCGATCAGAGACTTTGTTCTGAAACACAGCAACTGAAACAGCTTTGAGATGAATACAAAAAACGCCGACCTTTTTAGGGGGGCGGCGTTTTTAAATGAATAGTTGTTTCGGGATTTACAGGCTGAAAGTCTCAAGTGTGGTCGCGTTGATTGCGTTACCCGGCTTTGCCCAGCTGAAGAGACCAGTCTCCGCTGGCAGCAGGGCGCGGTCATAGCAGCCAAGGAACGCTTCCGCCAGTCCGTCAACCCAGGTCAGTTTATTCTCGCCGTTCTCTGAAAGCCTGACCATGTTCTTGGGGAATTCAACAATCTGTGGCCTTGAAAGCTGCGCCGCGTTTACGACCTTGGTCAGGGCTGTAGCTGTTTCAAGTGTGCAGACCGGTGAGCCTTTGCCGCGGCAGTGTTCGATACATTGCCAGAGTTTATTCTCGTGGCTGTTGATGCAGGGGTCAAGCTCATAGCTCTTGGTCGTGCCGTCATTAAGCATGCCGGTAAAGCCGCTTACGGAACCGCAGTTGGCGATAGAGCCTTTCTCAAATTCATAATAGCCGACCGGGTTGATGTGCGCTTCCACTGCGTGGGTGGTATAATAATTTATTTCAACGCCTGAGACGGTTTTAAGCCGCACAGCCGCAGTGTCAAAATTATCAATGTCATTAGCGCGGTAAAGCTCGGCGCAGACACTCGCGGGCATATCCGCAGACGCCACATCCTTGCCGCAGAGATAGAGCATGTTATGCAGGAAATGTGAGGTCGCATTGCTCAGCGGGCTGTCAAGAATCCAGTCGCCGTTGGCATTCTTCTGTTTTCCGGCCCAGTTGTTACGGTTGTAGTAGGCATGGTTGCGTGGCCAGAAGACCACCGACTTCATGCGTACCGGTGCGCCGTACAGGCCGGAAAGGATATCTTTCTTGATCTGCTGGATGGTTGTGCTGAATGACCAGTTAAAGCCGATAGCGACAAACTTGCCGGGCGCGTTTTTAGCTGCGTCAAGCATCAGGCTGATCTCGTCAACCGTAGCACAGAGCGGTTTTTCACACAAAACGTTGGAGTTGTTTTTGAGTGCGGTCTGCAGGTGCGGGCAGTGGAGCTGGATTGGTGTTGAGATGATTGCCAGATCAGCGCTATGTTCTGCGTAGAACTCATCCATCGTCGCGTAAACCGGAATACCGGCAGTAACAACTTCATCATAACGCGGGCTGATTTTGGCTGTAGGGTCAGCGATGCCAACGATGTACGCCCCATGTTCTGCGCCATTGTCAAGCATATGGTTAAGGTAACCTGCGGCATAGCCGTTGATACCCACAAGCAACACCGAAACTTTATCTTCACTCATTACAAGCTCCCTGTAAGCAATTGAATTTGTGTTATAGATTTTATACATTATGGAATGAAAATACAGAGCGCGCAGAGATATTCTGGCGAAAAAATTTCAAAAGGTAGAATTTTAACCGGTAACTCAAGATTGAAGCAGGTGCATTTTCCCGTATTGGCCATTTGTGTAGAGGCGAAGATCAGTGATTAAGGATTCAGCCATGCGCCGGCACGCATCTGCAGTGCTGCTGCCGATATGAGGGGTTAGAACAACCTGGCGGAGTTTTCTCAGATCACGCTCCGGTGACTGCGGGTCATATGGCTCAAACTTGAAAACATCAAGCCCCGCCGCCGCGATCACACCGCTGCTGAGCGCGTCATAAAGCGCGTCCTCATCAAGAACCGCGCCGCGTGAAGTGTTAATCAGTGCTGCTTTTCTGTTCATCATTGCAAGGCGCTCTGCGTTGATGAAATTCTCCGTTTCCTTGATGTGCGGGATATGCAGCGAGACAAAATCGGCATTCTCTACCGCCTGCGCAAATGACTCGCAGAAGGAATCGTAATAATCAATCTGCGCGGGTTTGTTGAGGTCATTGCCGATTACTTTCATGCCAAAACCGTCCCGGCATATTTTCGCAACCCGGAGGCCGATATGTCCGCAACCGATAATCGCCAGCGTTTTACCTGAAAGCTCGGCCCCGCCGCAGTTATGCCAGTGGCCATTTTTCAGGTCCGCGCCGTGGGTGACAAGTTTGCGCACCACCGCCAGCATCAAACCGACCGCGCACTCGGCAACCGAGTCGTCAAGCGCCCCCGGCGTGTTGATGCAGTAAATGTTTTTAGCCTGCGCTTTTGCTTTGTCCACACCGTCATGCCCAACGCCAAAGCGTGCAATCAGTCCACCCTCAGGCAGTGCCTCATAAAGTTTATCAGTATATTTTCGCACCCCGAGGATCACCGCCGCTGCGCCCGATTTTTTCAGCGCCTGTGCAACTGAATCTTCATCAGCCGCTGTCGGGATAAATTCAAACCCAGCACTGCGGGAAAAAATATCCAGCGCTTTTTCATACTCAAGTTCCGTGATTACGACTTTCAACATTGTCTCTCCCCGTTTTAGTGGATTCGGATTTTTTCTTCCTGATAAATGTTTATCGTATTCAGTGCTTTTATTTATTCAGGGCTTCATTGAGACTGCCGGTGCGGTATCCCTGCAGATCAAGCGCGGCATACTTGAAGCCCGCGGCCTTGATGATGGCTGACAGGCTGTAATGGTCCTGCGCGGCCTGCTCGATCATCTGCGGCGCGACTTCCAGCCTGCCGATGTCACCATGCGCGCGCAGCCGCGCCCCGGCGTAACCAACCGCCGCCAGCGCTTCCTCGGCTTTCTCGATTTTCTTTAGTAAATGCGCGTCAAGCTCCGTACCGTAAGGTATCCGGCTGGCAAGGCACGCGCACGATGGCCGCTCCCAGCCGGTTACTCCCAGCTCCTCAGAGACCCGGCGGATATCGTCTTTACTGAAGCCGCATTCAATAAACGGTGAGACCAGTCCCGCTTCCTTGACGGCCTTTGAACCGGGGCGGTAATCGCTGCCGTCATCAAGGTTTGAACCTTCGATAATTGCGTCAACGTTTTCATTCAGGAGAGCTTGATTGATAGCGGCGATAATGATCTTTTTGCAGTAATAGCAGCGTTCAGGCGGGTTTGACCTGACCAGGTTCTCGGCAAGCGGATCAGGTTCGACCAGAATATGGGTGACATTTAACTGCGCCGCCAGATTTTTCGCCGCCCTGATCTCCCACTCCGGCACAAGCTCTGAGACCGCCGTCACCGCCACGACCTCAAGACCGTCAAGTTTTGCTGCCGCATACAAAAGCAATGAACTGTCCACCCCGCCGGAGAAGGCGATGGCGATTTTTTTGTAACGGCCAAGAAATTTCCGCAACTGGCTATATTTCTCATCCATAATTAATACCTCAGGGGGAAAGTAATCAAAATTGATTATTTAATAATCATATTTGATTATACAAAACTGCGCAAGCAATATGCCTGCGCAGTTAAAATACTTTGGAGTCACCCGCATTTTGTTCTCTTGGCGGTGTGGTGGATGCGGAGAAATTACGGACGAGCCGAGTTGAGGTCCTGATTCATAACTTCAGCCGCGCGGCGTGCGGCGCCCTGCCAGTCCTGCGGGCTGTTTTCCTTCTGCCAGGCGAAGATAACCGAGCGGCTGGCATTGACCAGAACGCCGGTTCCGTCCTTGCGGTACGCGCCTTTAATGCCCTCGGCAGTTCCGCCCTGCGCACCGTAACCCGGTATCAGGAAAGGAGTATCCGGCATCAGTTCGCGGTACATGGCAAGCTCTTCCGGATGTGTCGCGCCGACAACCGCGCCGACTGAAGAAAGGCCGGATTTGCCCTTCATTGCCTTGCCCCAGATATTGACCAGCCTTGCGGTAGATTGTGCGACAGTCTGCCCGTTTTCAAGTTTGAGATCCTGCAGCTCTTCACTACTGGGGTTGGAAGTCTTGACGAGTATGTACATGCCCTGGCCGTTCTCCTGGGCTTCGTCGATAAAGGGGCCGATGCTGTCATAACCCAAATATGGATTGAGAGTTACGCAGTCGTGCGGGCCGATCTGGAAGGGGTTGGCGAGCTTTCCGGCCTTGGCGGGTGCGCGCATCAGTCCGGCGGCGTAAGCGGCGGCGGTGCTGCCGATATCTCCTCGTTTGACGTCGCCGACAACGATCAGGCCATTGCTGTGGGCATGGGCGCAGACGGTGATGTAGGCCATAAGTCCGGCGATGCCATGTGCTTCAAAGAAAGCGATGTTTGGCTTTACGGCCGGGACAATGTCTTTGACTGCGTCGATAATACCTTTGCCGAAAATTTCAAGGGCGTCCTGTTTGTTTACGGGGTCGTCCACCATTTCCTGCAGGGCGGGGGGGAGTCTGTCCAGAGTCGGGTCAATACCGATAACGGCTACACTTTTTTTCTCTTCGATAGCTGCGCTGAGCCTGTCGCCAAAATTATCCATGTAAATATCCTTAATTGATAACTATTGATTTAGAAAGTCTTTTTGCTAAGTATACAGTTATAGGGCTGCGTGAAAATAAAAAAACCGCAAAGCGCGAAAACTTTGCGGTTGTTGATTATTAATATTCGCTGCAGCAAGGCAAGCACCGCCAGCCGGAGGTGTTATTCCTGCGCTGCGCCGCTCTCTGCTTCGAGCGCTTCTTCG
Source organism: bacterium (assembly GCA_003245715.1). GTDB lineage: Bacteria > Planctomycetota > SZUA-567 > SZUA-567 > SZUA-567 > SZUA-421. The sequence goes on along the minus strand of QKCJ01000026.1, from coordinate 21,436 downwards.
GCAGACTTTTCTTCTTCATCAAAGTCAGGCAGTGTCTGATTGCTCAGAAATTCGCCAAACTTGCGGTATTTGTCATAACGGTGCTGAGCCAGTTCTTCCTGCGGGATCTGCTTGACTTCCTTGATCGCTGCAAGAATACTCTCCCGGAGGAATTTCGCCGCTGATGCACTGTTACGGTGCGCCCCGCCAAGAGGTTCTGGAACGATGTCATCAATAAAGCCGCGTTCCTTGAGGTCTTTACTGGTAAGCTTCAGCACTTCCGCCGCTTCAGCCTTCAGCTCGCCATCACGCCAGAGAATTGACGCGCAACCTTCAGGTGTGATAACAGAATAATAAGCGTGCTGCAGCATGAGGATTTTGTTGCCGATACCAAGGGCCAGCGCTCCGCCTGAGCCGCCTTCGCCGATAATGCAGCAGATAACCGGGACATTGAGCAGGCTCATGTCGCGGATATTCTCAGCCAGCGCAATACCCTGACCACGCTCTTCCGCACCGATACCGGGGTAGGCGCCTTTGGTGTCAATCAGGCAGACGATCGGAATATTAAAACGCTCAGCGAGTTTCATTTTAAGGAGTGCCTTGCGGTAACCTTCGGGGTGTGAACAGCCGGCATGGCTCTGGTGGCGTTCTTCAACATTACGGCCGCGGTGCTGACCGATGAGCATGAAGCGTTCATCTTCGATGCTGGCCAGACCCGTGACAATCGCCATGTCATCACGGAAAGCCCGGTCGCCGTGGAGTTCTTCAAAGCGGTCGAGTGAGTGTTCTATATAATCGCGGGTGGTCGGGCGTGACTGGTGCCGTGCAATCTGCACGGTGTTCCACGGTGAGAGGTTTTCGTAAAGTTCCTTCTCCATGGAATCAGCCTGCTGGCGCATGACCCGCACCTGATTCTCAAGCCCTTCCGTCTGCTCGGAATTGCTCAGCATATCTTCAATTCTTGCCCGCAGCTCGAAGAGCGGACGCTCAAATGGTAAGGTGCTGTTGTCTTGCATTGAAAGATTACCCTATATTGTTGCAGGAGATATTTCTATCTCCTGCATAGCCAACCGATATACTCTGTAATAATGCGGAAAACCGGTTGAAAATCAACCCCTTTTTCAGCCTTTGAAAATCGGCATGCGTGAGAAGGAGCTTAAAAAATGCTCCATGCTGTGTGGACGCTGCTCGGGGTTTTTGGCAAGCATGTTCTTGACCAAACCCTCAAACGCCGGTGATACGTCAGGGTTGAACTTGCTGAGTTTTGGCGGCACAGATTTGAGGATTTTGGTCATAACCTCATTCTGGCTCTCGCCGACAAAAGGCGGACGCCCTGCGAAAATCTCAAAAAGCATTGCTCCGAAAGAGTATATATCAGAGGTGATGGCCGGACGGCGACACTTGATCTGCTCTGGAGCCATGTAGCTTGGTGTTCCTACAACAGACGGTTTGCGGAAGTCAAGAAGCGAGATTATACCGCGTTTGGCGTTGACTGCTGTTGAGAAGTCAATAAGTTTGATATCGTTGGTTTCTTCATTATACAGGAAATTGTCCGCCTTGATATCACGGTGGATAACCCCCTGCAGGTGCATATAAATTACCGCTTCTGCCATGTGCTGGACGATTGTGTGCGCGCGCGCCTGAAGCTGGCGGGCTTTTTCCCTGTCGCGGATAACCTTGGAGAGTGGGAAACTGTCAAAATACTCCATGACGATATAGGGGCGGTTTTCGTGTTTGCCCAGATCGAAGTATTTCAGCAGGCGAGTATTGCGCAAAGTCTTGCAGAGCGCGAACTCTTTCTCCATTGAAATAATATTTTTTTTCTCGTTTGCCAACTCAGCGTGCAGGATTTTCACTGCCAGCGGAAATTTCAGTGCTGCTGTTCTTGCTTTATAAACCATCCCGGCCCCGCCCTGGGCCACCCTCGAAACAAGCCTGTACTTCCCTAGCTGCTTGCCTGTCAGGTCCTCAACCGATGCAACTGCCATTGTTTTAACTCTCCTTGCAGTACCTCACTGCCCTCTTGAAGAGGCGAATCCCCTCGCCCTCAACCTTTCCTGCGTTTTCGTCCCGACGTGCCCGTGGGTGCTGATGTGCGAAAATGTGACGCTCCGGATGCGGCATCATGCCGAATATCCGGCCGCTCTTGTCACAGATTCCCGCAATATGCTCAACCGAGCCGTTAGGATCTTCAGGATAATCAATATCGGCACTCCCGTCAGCCCCGACATAACGATATACAATCTGTCCGTTGGCCTTGAGTTCATCAAGAACCGACTGGTCACGGCAGACGAATTTTCCTTCGCCGTGCGCTACCGGCATATCAAATTCCTCACCGCCTTCTGCAAAGACGCAGACTGTGTCTGAGTCAGCCTTGAGGCGTACCCAGCGGCACTCGAATTTGTGTGAGTCATTAAAGGTCAATGTGGTCTTGCGCTCCAATGCCGCAGAAAAACGCGCATCAGGCAGAAGACCGGTCTTTACCAGCACCTGAAAGCCGTTGCAGATACCGATAATCAGCCCGCCTTTAGCGACAAATTCATTGAGTTTGTCACCGATAACGTGCGCCAGCTCAACCGCCAGAACCTTGCCTGAAGCGACATCGTCGCCGTAGGTAAAGCCACCGGGGATGGCAATTATTTTTGTGTCACCAAAGGGGTTGCTCTCTTTAGCCAGATGGTTGATGTGGATCAACTCCGCCTTGGCTCCGGCATGCTCAAGGGCAAACTTGGTTTCTTCATCACAGTTAGTACCGGCGGTACGGATAACAATAGCTTTTGGTGACTGCATTTTCTCTGAATCCCGGGTGTTTAAAACACATCCAAAAAGAGTGATAAAAAAAAATTACCTTTTATGTGCAATTGCATTTTTCGGCAATGTACTGTTTTATATTCTGAGGATAAAAAAATATAGCAAATCTCAAGAGGGAAAAGATTTTACTACATTTCTGTTTATTTGCAAGTGGTTAAACTTCGATAATAACCAAAAGTAAAGACAATAATTACATATGTCCGCTTTTTTTGGGCTTTTGACACGGTTTATGCACCGAAAATTAACAAAAAATTCACAAAATATAACCCGGCGATCTTATTGTAATGCAAGAAAGCAGATATTTATACATATTTAGCTTATCATATTCGGTTTTCGCCCATATAATATATTATATACGATGGTTATGTCTTATGGGTTTAAATTTTGCCGGAGTTTTTTTCCCGAGCGATCGGTTAGCGGACACGAGAATGAGTCAGAACGTTAAACTACTTGAGAAAGCCAGGTCCCTGCCGGATGAGCCGGGGGTTTATATAATGAAAGACTCGACCGGTCTTGAGATTTATGTTGGCAAGGCCAAGAGTCTCAAAAAACGGGTAAGCTCATATTTTCGCAAATCTGATCATACGATCAAAACTATCGCGCTCGTTGAGAATATTGACGATTTTGATTATGTCGTCACCGGGACGGAGCTTGAAGCGTTTCTCCTTGAGAGCCGGATGATAAAAGACCTCCAGCCGCGATATAATATCATGCTCAAGCATAATGATATGTACCCGTTTATCGAGGTCACGGTGCAGGAGGATTTTCCGCGGGTCTTTATCACCCGGCGCAAGGATAACCCCAAGAGCCGGTATTTCGGCCCCTTTGTCGGGGCGGGTGATCTCAAGGCGGCGCTCAATCAGCTGCAGCGGATATTTCTCTTTCGTGCCTGCAAGCGTGAGATCAAAGACGGCGACAAGAAGATGCGTAACCAGCGGGGTTGTCTGAATTATCATATCAAACGCTGCGCGGGTTGCTGCCGTGGCGGGATCAGCAAGGAGCAGTACCGCAAGCGGATTTCGGGGCTGTGCCGGTTTTTGTCTGGCCAGAAGAAAGACCTCATTGACGAGTTGCGCGGCGATATGCAGAAGGCGGCCAGTGATTTACAGTTTGAGGAAGCGGCGGCGCTGCGTGACATAATCCAGGCGCTTGAGAATATCAACCAGAATCCGGTTCTTGATGAATCGCTGGCTCCGATGGCGCCGGTGATTGATTATGACAAGGGGTTGACCAAGCTGCGTGAGGCGCTGGGGCTGGACTTTACTCCTAAGAGTATTGAAGGGATTGATATCGCGAATTTGTCCGGCAAGGAGACGGTCGGCTCGCTGGTGAACTTTATCGACGGGCTGCCGTTTAAAGATGGTTACAGGCGCTTTCGCATCAAGACAATAGATGGTCAGGACGACTTTGCCTGTATCAATGAGGTGGTCGGCAGGCGTTACGGGCGGATTGTCCGTGAAGGCGGGAAGATGCCGGATATTATCATGATTGACGGCGGTAAGGGTCAGCTCTCGGCGGCGGCGGCGGCGCTTGATGAGATTGGCGCGCGCCCGGGGGTTCTGATTTCGCTGGCGAAAAAAGAGGAACTGGTATTCAAGGAAGGCGTCAGCGAGCCGATAAGAATGTCGCGGCGTAATGAAGGGCTGCGGCTGTTGATGCACGTGCGTGACGAGGCGCACCGCTTTGCCCAGCATTATCACCATATCCTCCGTAAAAAGGCGGTCTTTGGTGAGAAGTGAATCTGTAAGCGGTTATTGTTTTTACCGATTGCAGGGGCTAATGTTATTGACAATCAGAGGTTATAGGATTACCCTTAAGGGTGAGCAGGAACGTATAAAAAGGGACATATTGATGAAGAAGATAATGGGGAAGTTCTTCATGGTCTCGGGCATTATTGCCTGGGTGGTGATTATTGCGGCGGTGTTTCTGTATGTTACGCGCAGGGTTGATGATATAAATCTGCCGTTTGTCAATGACCCGGCGGTAATCGGAACTTGGAGGTCGGTTGATTTTGTCGATGAGCCGGAGGATTTTAAACCGGATAAGCGAGCTGGCAAGGTGTGGCTCTATCTGGAGTCTTTAGAATTTAAAGAAGATGGTAAAATGGAAGGCTCGTGGTGGCGTTGGACAAAAGATTTTGTGATACATAAAAATGACCATACCGCTGCCAGATATACAATAAAAGAAATTAATGGCCGGAAATTCATGTTCTTTGAGTGGAAGAGCGGTGATTATGTCTACTTTAAGATGAAGCCGAAATATTATGTGCTGGAGAAGGTTGAGAATACGTCTTCTGAGCTGGTGAAAAAATAAAAAATAAAACGAAAAATAAACATTAAATATAAGGAAAAATAACATGCCTATATATGAATATCAATGCAAGAAATGCGGGGAGGTCTCGGAGATTATTGTCCGCTCTGATACTAAGCCTGAGTGCGAGCATTGCGGCAGCAAGAATGTCGAGAAAATCCTCAGCACCTTTGCCGCGCATGAGGGCGGGGCGAAGGCTCCGCCGTGTGCGGGCGGCTGCGGCGGTTTTAACAGCGGCGCGTGCGGTTCGGGGATGTGCTGCGGTCACTGATAAGCCTTTTTAAGTATAATAATATTGTAGATGTTAAATAAAACCGGGGAGAAGGGTTGATGGCTAACGACTGGAATAAGCTCTGCGCGCAGGACGCGGCTGGGGTGATAATTCTTGCTGCCATTGCCCAGAAAGCCAAGAAAATCCACGTTGCCAGAGACAGCGAAGGCGCGACGATATTTTTCCTCAACGGTTTTGACATGATCTGCTTTGACCGTCTGCCGCGCGGGGTGGACGAACGTATCTGCGAGTTTTTCATGCAGCTCGGCGGGATTGAATTCTGGAAAAAAAGTACCTCAAGTGGTATCGGGGTTTATGTCATCGGCGGGATGGATGTGTCGCTGACGATAAATGTGGTAAAAGGCTCGCAGGGGCATGAGCTTATAATCATTCCCGAGATCTGTCACCGCTGAATTAAAACTCATCTGCAATATCATGCCGCGTTAAAATACTGACAATTGTCTCTTGCCAGAGGTAAGGGGAATAGGTATTATATTAGACCGCGTAAGACGGCCGCGGCAGTATAAATTCCGTGGCTGCGGCAGATAATAAATAATAAACCGGCAATATAAAAAAGACACAAGCGCCCGTAGCTCAGCTGGATAGAGCACAGGATTTCTAATCCTGCGGTCAGAGGTTCGAATCCTCTCGGGCGCGCCAATATATTTAAGCCTGTAATCCTTGATATCTCAAGAGTTACAGGCTTTTTTGTTTGTGCTTTAAGAGTAAGTTTGTTTTTTTTGTTATACTATTCGATCTCATTCAGTTCCCTCCCAAACAAACAGCAGATTAAAAATCAAACCAGTTTGCGTTCGATTTATTATGCAGGTGTAATTTTTATCTTATATTGTTATTGCTTATCTGACAATACTTTATGCAATTTGATGGCTGTTTTTTAACCTCTAGATCACCAAAAAAAATATTGCTTAAGAATAAATCTGTGTTAATATATGGCTATGTTCGTTTATATGTAAAACAAGAGAACAAAGCATGAATGAGATCCAGAAACAGATATATTCATATCTTCTTGAGGAGATCAATTCGGGGAGGATACAGCTTAATGAGCGTATTCCTACCGAGAATGAACTTGGCGAAAAATTTCATACTAACCGTCTCAATGCGCACCATGCCATCAAGAGTCTGGAGAAGTGCGGGATTTTGATGGGCGGGTTTGGGCGCAGCAAGGGCAAGACCGTCCAGCGTATTCCTTCGATTTATCAGCTTGGCACATTGCAGCAGGCTGCCAGTCGGCGCATTTGTGTGTTGAATCATTGCCGCGAGGGGATTAGGCATCTTCACTGGAATGACCTGATTATTAACCCGCTTGAGAGGGCGCTCAAGGAGAATGCAATTGAGCTGGTTTACCGCAATATCAGCGGGATGGATGACATTGACAGTTGCAGGAGGCTGCTTGAAGAGTTGGTGACTGACGGGGTGAACGCGATTCTGCTGATCTGGGAGGGGCTGGATGAGGGGAATTATTTCAGCGATCCGGAGCTGCTCTTTCGATTTCATGATAATGTCTTTGTTTTTGAGCGGGGCAATTGTCCGTGGCAGAACTGGCCGTACTCGATGGTGGCGATTGATGTGTTTGGCGAGGGGGTGATGGCGGGCGAGTTTCTGGTGCAGAGGGGGTATGAGAAGATTTATTTCTGTGCGCCGGAGAATGTGAAAAAATCAAACTGGCTCAATGAGCGCTGGCGAGGTCTGCACTATGGGGTGCTGCGCGATACGGGCGGTCAGGTTGAGGTTGGTAAGTACGAATATAACTACGGTGAAACGAATCTGGAACTTATCTCGGCACTGAAAAATGATGGTGGCTCTGCGCGTATCGGGTTGGTTGCCTGTAATGATATTCTGGCGGCGAGAATAATTGATGACTGCAGGGACGCGGGTCTGACTTTTCCGGATGATGCGGGGCTTGTTTCCTTTGATAATGATCCAAATTTCCGGAATTATGATCTCACGACGGTTGCGCCGGCACTGGAGCGGATTGGCAGGCGCTTGGCGGATCTGATTGTTGACGCGGCCAATGAAAGAAACAGGGGTGAGAAAAGTTGCCTGCGGATAAGTTCGGAGCTGGTGGTCCGGCAGACGGCCTGAGTATGTGGAGTCTCTTATAAAAATTCTGAAAAAGCCGGTTATTGGTTTTCCCGTTATGTGGTAGCTGACTTTAAAGGCTAAAAAAATATAAGCTGTAAGTAAATTTTGAAGCAGAAGATAGAGAAAGGTAATCATGGATAATAAAGATGCGCGGATGAAGTGGTGGCGTGATGCGAAGTTTGGAATGTTCATTCACTGGGGGCTGTACTCGATACCGGCGGGTTTCTGGCGGGGGGAGGAAGTTCCGGGGCATGGTGAGTGGATAATGCGTAACGGCAAGATTCCGATTCCTGAATACACCAGGCTTGCGGAGGAATTCAATCCGGTTAACTTTGATCCTGAGGGTTGGGTGATGCTGGCCAAGCAGGCGGGTATGAAGTACCTTGCCATCACCGCAAAGCACCATGACGGCTTCTGTTTATTTAAGACGGCGTGTCATAAGTATAATGTGGTTGATGCTACTCCGTTTGGCCGCGATGTGATTGGTGAGCTTGCTGCGGCGTGCGCGAAGCATGGTCTGAAATTCTGCCTTTATTACTCGCAGTCACAGGACTGGTATGCCGAGGGCGGCGCGGGTCACTGGGAGGAAGACGGTTATCACAATTGGGGTGATCCTCAGGTGTCGCCGGAAGCTTTTGCGGTTTATCTCAAGAAGATCGTCGAGCCGCAACTGCGAGAGTTGTTGACAAATTATGGCCCGATCTCGATTATCTGGTTTGACACGCCGGTGGTTATCAATGCCGAGCAGAGCCAGTCGCTGGCTGACCTTGTGCATGAATTGCAGCCTGACTGCCTGATCAGTGGCCGGGTCGGAAACGGCAAGGGTGATTACAATAGCCTTGGTGATAACCAGATTCCCAAGTGTGTGCTTACCGGCGACTGGGAGACTCCGGCGACGCTCAATGACACCTGGGGCTTCAAGGTGAATGACAATAACTGGAAGGAGGCGGACTCGCTGATTTTTCTGCTCTCGAAGCTGATGGGTAAGGGGGCGAATTACCTTCTTAATATCGGTCCCGACGGCAAGGGTGATGTGCCTGAGGCGAGCGTGAAGGTTCTGCAGGAGATAGGCGCGTGGATGGAGAAATACGGCGAGGCGGTTTATGAATCAAAATCAAGCCCGTTTATGGTTGACCCGGCGTGGGGCAGCATCACGACCAGAGGTAATAAGTTGTATCTCTTTGTTTCAGAGTGGGCGCAGAAGTTGCCGATGATGGGGCTGCGCAATAAAGTCCTCGGTGCGTACTATCTGGACAAGCCTGAGAAGAAGATTGAGTTCGTGCAGGAGAATGACGGGGCGCGCGGTTATAACATGCTTGAGCTGTCTCTGCCAGAGAAGAGTGATGAGAAGTATGTGCCGGTGCTGGTTCTGGAGCTTGATGGTGAGGCGGATGTCGACAACTTCCCGATGCAGCAGCCCGGTGGCAAGGTTGAGTTTTTTGCTATTGAGGGAACGCTGCATAAATCGGCGAAGAACGAAAAGATCAAGACCAACTCGGCGGGTTATTTTGAGGACTGGACAGATACCGAGAGTTGGGCGGAGTGGGATTTCCGTTTGTTTGAACCCGGCGAGTATAAGGTGTGGCTTGTGACAAGAGGGCCTAACCTTGAGCTTGACCTGACAGAGGCGAAGGCGGGACAGGAAATTGAAATCGGGTTTGGCAGCCAAAAAATGTCGGCTACGCTCAAGCTTGACCGCCGGCGGACTAATGTTGAAGCGCGTCATTGCGGGGAGTATGAATCGGAGATCGGTACGGTGAAACTGACAGAGCCGGGTGATATTCATGTGGTTCTGCGTGCCATAAAAATCCCGGAAAAAGCCTGGGGCGGACTTGGCCTGATCTCGATAGTGCTTGAGCCGGTTGAGTGATTTTGTAAAGCCAGCGAGAAAAAATTAAAATAAAGCGCCGGATGATTGTTGAGGTCATTCGGCGCTTTTATTATTAGAGTTTGGCGGCGGTTATTTTTGTCCAGCTCTCCCAGTTCTGTCCCGGTTCCAAAGCGAGCAGACCGGTTCTCTCAACAGGCAGATCCATGTTGGGGGCGTTGACCATCCAGGTCATCGGTTCGGGGCAGAAAAAACCTTTGCAGCCTTCATTGTTCCAGAGGCACCAGTGCTTGAAATCATCGGCAGCTTCATAGACGATTTTGAGCTTGTATTGCTCACGTTCAATTGTCGCGCCGCGCAGGGTGAGTTCACCGGATTTATATGTAGCCATCTGGCAGTGCTGGCTGACAAGTCTGGAATTATCAATTCTGTTCAGGATATTCTCGTAAGGAAAAAACTGGCCGGTCGGCAGATAGCGTGGCGGGTTTACATCCCACCTGCCGTCAGAGGTAAAGAAGACCGGGTCATGGTCGCCGCAATTAAAACAGGTGTGAAAGCCGATACCAAAGGGCATGGTCAGTTCGCTGTTATTGATAAGCTGTATCTGCTGCTGAACATGCTCGGGGTGAAATTTGTAGGTAAGGCTCAGGGTGAAATCATGCGGGTATACTTTGCTTGCGGTGTAAGCGAAAGTAATGGTTATCTGCGAATCTGTTGCGTCGGTCAGCTGCCAGGGCTTGCCCAGAAGCAGTCCGTGCAGATGATTGTTGCGGTCAGGTTCATTGAGGGGGAAGTTGTATTCCCTGCCCTGAAAAATAAATCGGGCGGCGTCGATGCGGTTTGGCGGAAATAACGTCGGGATACCGTAAGTCTCGGGTGATTCTTCAAGGTCACACATTTGAGCGGGGGCGCGTAGAACTTCGCAACCGCTTGGTTTGTGTTTGAGCCGGCAGAGGTTTCCGCCTTCTTTGACTGCGATCTCGGCAAGCCAGTTTTCAGTTTCGATTTTGTGCATCGTTATAGCGCGCTTTCATGAAAAATATTTTGAGTTTCTGAACTCATTTAAAAAGAGTATAGTACCAATTTCACACTCGTCAAGAGAAGTGTGTGGCTTATCATGCAATAAAAGAACACCTGCCGAAAATTTCCGGCAGGTGCGGGCGGTGTTTATTGCAATGTAAGATTATTGTTGCTTTTCAAGGTAAAAAAGCCTTGCCTGATAATCGCCGAGCAGGTCAGACTGCAGGCCGATCTCCATCAGGCTGCTGCCACTTCTTTGGTGGTAATCGGGTTGATAGGGCGAGTCGTTGCCAAAAGCCTCAATGGTGTATGTCGCATCATCAGTCAGTCCCTGTAATTCAAACACCGGCAGACGTACGCTGAACTGGCAGGCTTGTGCGAAGGTGAAGATCAGCGATTTTGTTTTGTCTTTACTGACATACTGGTAGGCGGCGTAGGCGTTATTGTAGTGCGAGTAGAGAATGTAAAAATCGCCGCAGTAAACAATCGCGCGGAATTTCTTGTAGAGCTTGGCCCAGTAAGTGATCGCGTCAATTTCCTCCTGCGGGCATTCTGGCAGGTTTTTGCCGATAGCCAGTGAGCCGAGCATTCCGGCAATTGCCTGAAAGGTCAGCGGGATGTGGCGGCCATTGATGTGGTGCATGTCATCGCTGATATGGCAGGCGCCGCCGGCGAGTCCGGGCAGGTGGATTTTGCTAAAGCCTTCATGCAGTTTTAAAATATCAAGCGGATCCTGATTGTCGCTGCGGTTGATGCGTGAGAAGTAACGGCTCATGCCGAGGTCGCTGCGGCTGCAGCCGCTGGCGCAGTTCTCGATGCGCAGGGTTGGGAAGTCTGAAGAAAGTTTCCTGAAAAGTTTGTGGATGTTTGCGGCGTAGTGATACCAGATTGTGCGGCGCTGGTTCTTCGGCATCTCGTTCCAGCCGGGATCGGTGAAGAAGTAGTTCATGTCAAGCTTGAGATAGGTAATTCCGGTTTCTTCAACCAGTCTGTGAAGCTGCCGGTAGAAATATTCGCAGACATCTTCGTGCGCGAAATTAATCAGGTAGGTCGTGCGGTCAACGTCTTCACGGTATTTGCTGTGCCGTGGACGGTTCTTGTACTGCATGACCCATTCCGGGTGCTGTCTGAAGATCTCGCTGCGCTCTTCGATGGATTCGATCTCCACCCAGAGCCCGAAGTCCATGCCCAGTTCTTTGGCGCGGTTGATTAACGGCTCAAGGCCGCGCGGAAATTTTTCAAGGTCTGTCACCCAGTCGCCAAGCGCTTTCTGCCAGCCGTCATCAATTACAAATAACTCTGCTCCCAGTTCGCCGGATTTTTCGATAACGCCCATGACTGACTTCTCATCGACATCAGCGTGGAGGCTGGCCCAGGTGTTGACGATCAGCGGCAGTGGTTTTGCCGCGGCCGGTGGCAGCAGGTGCAGGCGCTGATAGTCATGCAGCATCCGGCTTGCCCCGCCAAAGCCTTCGCTGCTCAGCCCGCAGCAGAAGACCGGGGTCGTGAATGAATTTTCCGGTGCCAGCGGATAGCTGAAATCAAAATCATTGACGCCGCCAACGACGCTGACCTCTTCATACGCGTCGCGGTAGACAGCGATCTTCCAGTTGCCGCTCCATTCTACGGAGCCGAACCAGACGCGCCCCTTTTTCTCGTCGGCGTCAAAACGGTCAAGCGCAAAATACGGCACGGCGTGCGGCCCGGAGAGACCGGTGCGGCTTTCGAGGATCGTCCGTGACTGGGTGACAGGTATCTGGTTGATAGTCGCTTCTTTGCCCCAGCGGCCTGAGAGGTGCGTGAGTCGGTAATCATCAGTGTTGCGCGGTAGGTTGAAGGCGGCTGACATTACACTTTCAAGCTCGATCTCAAGAACGCCATTGTTTGATATCTGGCTCCAGCGCTCAAGGATTGCGCAGTCGGTAAAGACACGGTAAAAGAGATCAACCTGCAGTGGGTAGAATTTATCTTCAAGGGTGATCTTTAGTGTCTCGGCATTTTTCCCGGCGATCTTCTCGCAGCTTTTATAGACAAGCACACAACAGCGCGTGCCGTCTGCAAATGAAGCTTTCAGCGCCGGTTCATCATAAAACGCATCGCCCCAGCCGGGATACTCCTGACGTTTGAGTATGCTGCGCTCAGGTTTGCGGTGCTTGTAGAAAAGACAGTTTTCAATAGAGGGGAGGTCGCTGGTGTCTCTGATACTGCCGCCCCAGTGCAGGTTGCACAGATGCCCGTTTTCGTTGACCCCCATCCCGTACGACCAGTCGGAGGTGTTAATCAGAAAGAGCTTGTTTGCTTCGTCGATAATAATGTTTTGCATTTTAATCTATATCCCTTTGAGGCAGCCGTCAATGATTTCATCAAGATCGCCCTCGGCAAGACCGATGCAGGTGTCAGCCCCGCCGTAATAAACCCGCAGCCTGCGCTTGTCAAGATCAGCAATCGCACCCGTTGTGAAGACAACATCCGGCACTACTCCCATATGCTCGTACTCGGTTTCCGGGGTGAGCAGGTAGCGGTTCATCTTGCCGATTATCTTTGAGGGGTCTTCAAGGTCGAGCAGGACTGCGCCCAGTGAATAACGCACCGACCAGAAGGAATTCTGTACGCCGTGAATAATCTCAAGCCAGCCTTTTTCGGTTTTGATCGGTGTGGTCGGCCCGATCTTCAGCCCGGCCCACGGGAATTCATCACGCTTTAAAAGCGGCCTGTGCCTGCCCCAGTGGATGAGGTCGGGGGAGTAGGAGATCCAGATATTTGCGAAAGATTTTTCGTAAGGCGCACCAACGCTGTAAGGGCGGTCAAGGCGGACATACTCGCCATTGATTTTTTCAGGGAAAAGACAGGGGACGCGGTTATTCGGCAGCGCGATAATCTCAACGGGTTCGACCGTCTTGAAATCTTTGGTCTTGTATAAAAACGCAATACAGCCCCACTCGGAGTTGCCGGGGCGCATGATATAATAAGTGTCCCCCATCTGAGTAATGCGGAAATCAATCGGGTGGTTGTCGAGCTTGCCGAATTCTTTGTCATGATCGACCTCAAAGAGCGGTTTCTCCTCAATCTCAAAGTTCACCCCGTCAGTACTCGTCGCCACATGCGCGCGGCAGTATTTCTCATTGGCCATCTTGACTGAAATCAGCAGCAGGGTCTTGCCCTCAAACATGCACTGCCCGGGGTTGAACACCTGGTCAGCCGGACCGTAGGGAAAATCGGCCGGTCCGATAATCGGATTGGCGGGGTTGCGTTTTAATATGGTGTTGTATCGGGTCATATTTTTCTCTTTCTGATTTAAGTAAATCGAAGCGCTCTAAAACAGAATACTATAATCGGCCGGTTAGTAAAATGGAAATATATTTTTTTTGAAAATATTTTAACCGGCGGTAAGTATAAGTTCTGGCAATTTGCCGTTAATGCAATATAATGTCAGTATATGGCTTATTATTTCGTGCTGAAGGTTAATTATGCCGGGTGGTCTGATTGGTCTGTGCTGCGGTCAGGTTGCGCTGTCATTCGGCGGTTGGCACATTTGCGCTAAGTCAAGGATTTGCTGGTATTTCTCTTAATTCAGAGCGCTTTGATGTGAAGGGATAGTTATGGCAAAGAGGCGAGATAAATTAAATATTCCGGATATTGCCAGAGAGGCGGGGGTTTCTCCGTCGACGGTTTCGCGGGTTATCAACCGCCGGGCGGGCGTTGGCGAGAAGACCAGAAAAGAAATAACCGATATTCTCCTGCGTCATGGTTTCAGGCCGAAGTACCCGATGATGCGCACGACCAAGATCGCGGTGATTTATCCCTGGATAAATCTGACGGAATATTTCCGCAAGGTCATGGACGGGATATATTCTTACGCGATGGATAATGAGCTGGTGGTCAACACGATAATTGCCGGATTCAACAAGAAAGAATCACTGCTGGCGGCTATCCGTGAGCAGCAGTGTACGGGGGTTGTGGCGCTGCTTTCAGAGCATTATCATAATGAGCTTGAGGAGCTGGTCAATGCCGACCTGCCGGTAGTGGTGATTGATTCGCCGGTGAGTAATCCGCGGGTGGGGTTTGTTGACAATGATTCGTGTATGGGTTCGTATGACGCGGCCAGGCATCTGCTGTCTTTGGGGCATAAAAAAATCGGTTATCTTACCTATTCAAATATGTCACTCAATCAGCTGCAGCGTTTTCGGGGATATAAGAATGCCCTGCAGGCGGAAGGTATGGCCTTTTGTGAGGATCTGGTGGTGGCTCTTGGTTCGGGGCCGGCGGAGTCTGCGGCGAACTTGCTGGGGGGTAAAACCGAAAGCGGGAGAGCGGCAAGGAATTTTTCTGTAAGGGGTGATAACGGTTTTAAGGCCATGACGGAGTTGCTGGCGCGGCGGCCTGATATTACGGCGGTTATGGCGGTTGATGATTCGATGGCGCTCGGGGCGATGTCGGCGCTTCATCAGGCCGGGCTGCGGATTCCTGAGGATATTTCGGTGGTTGGTTTTGATAATTATGCCGAGACCAAATACTGGCAACCGGCGTTGACAACGGTAAATCATCCGCTGGAGCAGGCGGGATTTATCGCTATTGAGTCGATTCATTCAGCGTTTACGGATATGGCGCAGTGGCAGCCGCCGCGCGAGATATTGGCGACAAGTCTGGTTGTGCGCAGTTCTACGGCACAGGCAAAGACAAGTTGAGTATTTCGGCGTAGCCGTAAATTCTTATTCTTATCCAGAAATTTAGCAAACTCAAAATCCGCGGTCTTCAAGCTTGAAACAAGTTTGAACATGATACGCGAAAGTACGATTAAACATGCTATGTTTGCCGGGTTTTGGGGCGGGTAGCTCCAAGCAGTTTAAAATAAAAAAGCACCGCCGAAAATTAACCGGCAGTGCTTTTTTGATATCGTTCAGGCGTGCGCATATTTTTGAAAAGACAATCAGCTTGCGTAATGCAGATGTCCCTCGCCAAGCAAGCCGCGTACTTTAGCCGCGAACTCCTCAGACGGTTCAACTTTGAATTCCAGTCCGGCATTGATGGTGACTTTGTGATGGCTGGCGGTGCTGACACTGAAGATCAGCGGGACGTTGCCGTTATGCGCGCGGACGATCTCCCGCAGGCCGGTGATGTAGTCCTCGGTCATCTCATGCGGCTGCAGGGTGATGATGGCCTTGTTGGTAAGCTTGCCGACGGCCTGTTCAAGGGTGATGATCTCGTTACAGATAATCGTCGGTTCATCGCGGCTGCGGTCGAGTTTGCCGGTCAAAAACACAATCGCGTCCTCGGTGAGCATCTCTTTGTATTCTTCATACTGCTTGGAGAAGACCATCACGCGCACCTGTCCGTCGAGGTCGGTAAGCATGACCTGGGCGTAGCGGCGTTCCTTGCGGTCGGTTTTGACGCGCACGCCGTTGAGCATCCCGCCGAGGGTGACAATTGAGCCGTCGGGCGTTTCGTTAAGCATAGAGACGCGGTTATTACTGTAGACGCGCAATTGTTTCTCGCAGCTTGCCAGCGGGTGGCTTGAGACGTACAAACCAAGGACGTCTTTCTCAAGTTGCAGCTTAACGCGATCGTCCCATTCGGGAATGTTTGGCAACGATGGAGCGATTTCCTCTTCAACGCTGCCGCCACCAAATAAGCTCATCTGTCCGGAGTTCTTGGCTTTCTGCGCGCCCTGTCCGGCGGAGATTGCTGACTCAAGCGCGGCGGAGTACTGTGAACGGAACCCGCCGAGGCTGTCAAAGGCGCCGGCTTTAATCAGCGCTTCAATCGAGCCTTTATTAAGAAGGCGCAGATCAACGCGTTCACAGAAATCATGCAGTGAGGAAAATTTGCCGTTCTCGGCGCGTTCAACTTCCATGCCTTCAACAGCTTTGTCGCCGACGCCCTTGATTGCGGAAAGACCGTAGCGGATATTCTTGTCCGGGGTAACGGTGAAGTATGCGCCGGACTGGTTGATGTCTGGCGGCAAGACTTCGATGCCGATATTTTTTGCGTCTTCTGTGTACTGGACGATCTTGTCGCTGTTGCCGCGGTTGGTAGTCAGAAGCGCGGCCATGTACTCAACCGGGTAGTGCGCCTTGAGCCAGGCTGTCTGGTAGGCGACGTAGGCGTAACAGGCAGAGTGGGACTTGTTGAAACCGTACGCGGCAAACTGCTCGACCTGATCAAAGATCTGCGCGGCGATTTTTTCACCAACGGTATCGTGTGCCTGCTTGACGAATTTTTCTTTATATTCGTCCATGATTTCTTTGATCTTCTTACCCATCGCACGACGCATCAGGTCACCCTCAGAGAGCGTGAAGTGTGCAAGCTGCAACGCCAGCGCCTGCACCTGTTCCTGATACAGAACTTCGCCGTGGGTCTCGCCGAGAATGCTTTCAAGCAGCGGGTGGAGGTAATTAGGCTCGGCTCTTTTGTGTTTGCAGTCGATGTAGCGGTCAACCATGCCACAGCCAAGCGGCCCCGGTCGGTACATCGCCACGCCCGCCACAAGGTCTTCAAAACGGTCAGGCTTCATCTTCATCAGCAGGCTGCGGAAGCCGTCAGACTCAAACTGGAATACCCCCTTCGCGTCACCGCGTGAGAGCATGTCAAAGGTCGGCTTGTCATCAATCGGGATGTTGGCGATATCAACTTCGTCGCCGGTGGAGAGCTTGACGATGTCGAGGGCTTTACGGATCAGGGTCAGTGTTTCAAGACCGAGTACGTCGACCTTACACAGTCCAAGGACTTCAACCTTTTTCATATCGTACTGGAAGGTGATATCCTCGCCGCGCTTGGCTAGCGGGCCGTAGAACTCAGCCAGCGGTCGGTCGGCAACCAAAACACCGGCAGCGTGGATACCGGTCTGGCGGATCACCCCGTCAAGCTCGCCGGACATATCAAGCAGTTCCTGAATCTGCGGGTCTTTCTCGTAGACTTCTTTAAGGTCTGGATTTTCCTTCATCGCCATCTGGATAGAGGTGAGGCCGTTCTTGGCCTTGACGCCGTCAGGGATCATCTTGGCGATTGTGTCAACTTCATGCAGCGGGATATCCATAACACGGCCAACGTCACGAATCGCGCTCTTGGCTGAAATCTTACCGTAGGTGACAATCTGCGAGCAGTGGTCATGCCCGAAACGGTCCTTGATGAATTGCACAACCTCGCCGCGGCGCTCCACGTCAAAGTCAATATCAATATCAGGCATCTCGTTACGGCCTTCATTGAGGAATCGTTCAAAGAGCAGGTCGTACTTGATCGGGTCGAGGTCGGTGATGCGCATGGCGTAGGCGACGATTGACCCTGCCGCCGAACCACGGCCAGGCCCTACGGGGATGCCATTATCTTTGGCGAAGTTCACAATCTCCGCCACCATCAGAAAGTACGCCGGGAATCCCATCTGCAGGATAACCTTTTTCTCTTTCTCGTAACGGTCGATAACTTCCTGCGGCAGCGGGTCGCCGTAGCGGAACTTCAGACCCTTCCAGCACAGTTCATCAAAGATCTCATTGGTGTCGCGCCCGTCTTCCGATTCAATTGTCGGCAGGTGGAACTTGAGACGGTGGCCTTTATCATCAAGGTGGATCTCTTCAAGATCAAAGTTGCAGCGCTCGGCAATCTCGACAGTACGCGCGCAGGCGTCCTCGTAACCCTTGAAGGTTTCATACATCTCCTCAGGGCTTTTGAGGTAGAACTGGTCGCTGTCCATCTGCATACGGTTCTCGTCAGCGAGCTTCTTGCCGGTGTTGATGCAGATCATCACCTCCTGAACTTTCGCGTGCTCAGGCAGGATGTAATGCACATCCGAGGTCGCAACCATCGGGATACCGAGCTTCTTTGAAAGCTCTGCCATGGGGGCGATAATCTTGCGCTGATCTTCAAGGCCGTTGTTCTGGATCTCAAGGTAGAAATGGTCGGGGCCGAAAATGTCAAGGTACTCAAGCGCAGCTGCTTCCGCTTCTTCATTCTTGCCCAGCAGCAGATTGCGGCTGACCTCGCCGGAGAGACAGCCAGAGAGCGCAATAATGCCTTCTTTATGCTCGCGCAGAATTTCCTTGTCAATACGCGGACGGTAGTAGAAACCTTCAAGATAGCCGGCGGTGCAGAGCTGTGAGAGATTGAGGTAACCGGTCTTGTTCATCGCCAGAAGTACAAGGTGGTAAGAGGCGTCCTTGATGCCGGAGGCGTTTTTGTCAAAGCGTGAACCGGGGGCGACGTAAGCCTCAAATCCGATGATCGGCTTGATGCCGCCTTTTTCTGCCGTTTTGTAAAAGTCGATACAGCCATACATCGAGCCGTGGTCGGTGATGGCCATTGATTTGTAACCAAGCTCCTTGCCGCGGGCAATCAGCGGCGGAACCTGACAGACACCGTCAAGGACTGAGTAGTGCGTATGCAGGTGCAGGTGGACGTATTCCCGGTTATCCATGATACTGTTATCTCCCTCAAGCTTGGCTTGTCTGGCAATTCTGATTGTCGCGTATGCGTAACTGGTTGAATGATTCAGAGTATCGCTGAGTTTTCCCGTCAATCTCAGCCGTATCAATGATAACCGAAACAGGCGCTTTGGCAACAGGAAATCTTTATGGATAAATTTAACTTGAGATTAACCGGCAAAGGCTTAAAATAGAATGATATTGTTGGGATAATTGGATACAAAGGAGGGGATGTGAAAAAAATTATAGCAGGGTTGCTCTTTGTTTTGCTGGCTTTGCCGGTCTACGCTGCAGGAGACAAGTTCAAAGAATTCAATGAAATGGACAAGGCGGCCCAGGAGAAACTGGCCAAGAAAAAAGCCAAGCAGGATGGGGCTTACTACGTCTGCAAGGTTGGACGATATAATATTTACAGCGATACTGGTGCGGTCGATTCTTACTGGTGGGGACTCTTGCTTGATTCCTATACCGACGAGGCACTTGATGAGGGGATTTTCCCTAAAACTCCGGTGCGCAAGGGCAAGCTGCAGGTTTATGTGCTGGGTGATAAGGATTCCTACGAGAAAGCCCTTTCGAGTTTCACCAACGGAATGGTGACGGCTGGCTGGTCGGTGGGGATGTTTATTCCTTACGGTAAAAAAGCAGCGCTGATGGGGTACAATTACCGCGAAAAGGCTGAGCTGGTTTCCACCATGCTTCACGAATGTACCCATCAGCTGGTTTTCTACCATATCAATGAGCGGGTTCCGGTCTGGTTTAATGAAGGCATTGCCACAAACCTTGAGACCTATGATACCAATCTTTCAATGAAGGCCAATCTTTATAACGCGATGTACTTTAATACCCGCGCTGACGGGGCGGTGCAATGTCTTGAAAAGGGGACACTCGTTCCCTTTACCCGTCTGTTTAATATGAGCCTGAGAAGCTGGAATGAGGCTGATGATGCCGGGGCGCAGGCTAATTACAGCAGCGCCTGGGCTTCGTGTAATTTTATTTTTACCACCAAAAAAGGGCGCAAGTTTGTCGGCAAGTTCATGACTTCTACCCGCAAGGGTGGCGTTGAGGCGGCTAAAGGATCAATAAGCGAAAAAGATCAGGAAGCTATTGCGGAGATGGTCAAGGAGCATATAACAGAAGTGCTGCTGCCCTGCGTGAAATTCGGTCGTAATATCAGGGCTACGCTTAATGCCGGGGAAAACGAAAAAGCCAAGCTGCTCCTTGCCGATATGAAAAAAGAATTTCCAAAGAGCAATGAGATGAAATTCTATGAAGCGTGGCTCTCGATTATTGAGGGCAAGAATCCGCGGGAATCAGCGCAGCTTGTTGAAGGTCTGCTAAGCAGTTCGGATTTCTACCACCCGGACGTTTATTATGTGATCGCCCTTGGCTACCATAAAGACGGCGATAAAAAGGAAGCCTCCAAGGCCATCAAGACCGCGATGAAAATAAATCCTAAAAACAAGCTGGCGCAGAAACTTGAGGGGGAGATGAAATAATCGCCTGAGAGTAGATTTTTGCAGGCAACATCTTGCACAAAACCGGCCGGGAAATATCATCTAGAGAAATTATTTCGGAGATATAAGTTAATGGTTAGCAAAAAAGAGATCAAGCCGAGTTTTATGCAGTTTCTGTCAGGGATGTCGGCGCAGTGCCTGATGCACCTTGGAATGATGGAAAACCCCATCACCCGCAGCAGTACGGTTGATCTTCCTAACGCCAGGTATTCTATAGACTTACTTGAGATTCTGCGGCAGAAAACAGCCGGTAATCTGACCGATGAGGAAGATAAATACCTCAGCAGTGCGATTGCCGATCTCAAAATAAGGTATTCGCAGGTAACTGAAAAATAAATATTTTCTGAGCGTTTTTTACCTTTGACGAATAAATATTTTTCAAATAAAATATATTTGTGGATAGAGGTCTTTACACGTATTGTTATAATACACTTTTTATTTCGCTGACGGCGTTAATATTTTACATCGCTGCCGCCGCCGAAAAGCAGCAAGCTTATTAATCAAGGAACAAACATGCTAGGTACCGGTTTAGAAATCGCAGGTGGTTGCCTCAATGTAACAAAGGATCTGCGGCAGGATTTTGACCTTTCTTTTGATGAAGCCTGTAATGAGCTTCTGGAGAGTGATAGTAAAACCCTGATAATTAATCTTGGTAGTGTAACGTATATTAACAGCACCTATATCGGTATGATTGCCGCGACCTATTTTCAGGCGCAGGCATCAGGCAAGAGTCTGAAGGTTATCGCCAAGGGTTCGGTTCTGAGCATTCTCAAGGCGGCGGGATTTGAGGGCTTTATTCAGCTTGAGGAGTTTGCGGGTTAAGGTTCTTGCTGATAGCTTCAACAGGTAATAATCCGGGGCAGGCTGTGGCTTGTCCCGGCATTTTTTTATGGCAGTTAATATCTGCGGTTTTGAGGTTGGTAATCTGCATGATTTTCAGGAGCAGCGCTTTGAGGCTGGCGACCTGTTTTTTTGTCGGCGGAAGTTTTGTGAAATCGCCAACCAGACAGATGCCAATTGAGTCATAATTGCTTTCATCACCGCGCAGATGCCCTCCGTCAAGCTGCTTGACCCAGCGGGGGCTGACCTCAACCAGCCCGTCTTTCGCGCCATGCCCGTTATCAATAACAAAATGATAAGCCAGGCCGTTATTCATGCCGCGTTCATGATGGGCGCGGTCAAAGATTGC
>QKCJ01000043.1 GCA_003245715.1 bacterium | reverse complement strand
CTCTATTTACAGTATATCACCATTTTTTGCTGGTGTGCAATATTTTTCATATTATTTGTAAATTTTTTTAAGGAGGGATATGGTGGAGTTGACTAGAATATTTTTATACATCAACTCAAATAACCTTGACAAAAAATGCAGACAATGGTCAACTGAATATGGGCGGGTGTGGTTTTTTTTAAGAAAAATATTGGTCTTTATCTCTTCGCGCTCAGTGTCGGATATATCATGGTGTCGGGAAGGATTCATGGATATTTTGAAGAAGAATTTAAAGTTTGTCATCATTACACTATGTCTTGGCCTGTGTGTAATGTGCATTTTTATTATGGGGGGGCTTATTCGCTATATCAGCGGTAAGGCTGCGCTTGAATATAGCAAGAAAAATATCTTGCTACAGGCTGAGAATTTTGCTGACCATATGAGTTGTGATATTTCGACTGCTGAGAGGATTGTTTCATTGATCTCCCGCGGGGCTTCCGGGCTTGCCAAGGTTGAAAATAACGAAGGTCGGGAAATTCTGATCTCGGAGTTGTTGCGGTCTGTTCTGGGTAATACGGAAAAATATTACAGCGCCTGGATTATTTATCCTCCTGTAGAGGGAGGGAGCGGGAGTGTGGTGCAGGCTGGTGCGGAGGATGGTAAAAAAACAGTTGAACATCCGATGCAGAATGGGCTTTCCTTTTATGCATATTTTCTTCCCAGTGGCGGGATACAATTTTTGCGGGTAAAAGACAATTTCTCGTTTGAGCCGTTTTTCAATACCTCATTTCGCAGTGGTCGGACAGCAATCATTTCCCCGTATAAAGACCGGTTTTCAAAAAAAAGAATCATCAGTCTGACCGCCCCAGTGAAAGTTGAAGGCAAGGTTATTGGGGTTGCCGGGCTTGATATGGGTTTTGAGCGTTTTCAGCAGCTGGTTGGTCATATTGATATAGCCGGGGCAAATGTAAGCCTTATTGATGGTGATATCGTCATTGCGCAGAGTGATAATATCCGTTTTTCTGACCGGACTATCTCTGGCGAAATTATGCTCGGTCACGGCCTGAAGCTTCTTGATGAGCGCAAGCAGTTCAGTTTTAATGAATACAATTCATTGTCTGGGACAAATAATTTCCGTATACTGACAAAGATTGATTTTGGCGGGAATATCCGGCATTGGGTGCTTAGTGTTTCGGTTCCCGAGGACAAACTCAGTGACAGTATCTCCGGTTTCATGCAGAGTGTGTGGACTGCCGCACTCATCAGCCTGCTTATTGCCATTATTCTTTCTGCTATTTTAGCCAGATATGTCATCCACGCTATTGATTCGCGCGATCTGTGGTATCAGCAGGTGCTTGACACTGTTCACTCCCCGATAATTATCTCCGACATGAAGATGCGGGTTCGTTATATGAACCGGGCAGCAACTGATATGATTGACCCTGACAAGAAGTTTGGAGCAGAAGCATTTCTGGGCAGGGCGTGTGCGGAGGTTTTCCGCACTTCAATCTGCGGGACGGAGAATTGTCCGTGGGCTATCGGGAGTATCGGCCTTGACGGGGTTTCCAAGTGTGAGCCAACCTTTGAGTATGGTGACCGGGTTTATGAGTCCGAGGTAAATTTCCTGCATGATATTGAGGGTAAGGCGGGGGGGCGTTTTGAGATCTTCACCGACATAACCTCCCAGCATGAGATGATCGAAATAATAGAGGCCTGTCCTAGTGCGATTGTGGTTATCGCTTCTGGCAACCGTATCATCAGGAGTGTGAACCAGCAGGCGATGAGGCTGCTTGGGGTAAACCACAAGCAGGAAATTGTTGGCCATGTTTTTGATGATTTCTGCCGATTTAGCTTTGACGCGAATAACCCTTCTAATTTCGAGCAGGATGTATCTGCTACTTTTGGCGAACTGATTGTCTTTAATTCAGAGACCTGTTATGTTATGCGCAGTTCAACGGAACTGGTGCTTGGCGGGGACAGGTGTGTTGTTGAGAGTCTGGTTGATGTCACTGAGCAGAAAGAAATTTCTGATAACTATGCCCGCCGTGAGAAACATTATGATATGGCGATGAACGTGGCTAATGCCCTGAGCTGGGAGTACTACCCGCTTGCGGATAATTTCGTCTTCTCCAATCATCTTATGAGTGTCACCGGATTTGCGCCGCAGGAAAAATGTTGCCGCAAGGACGTTATTGACATGATACACCCCGAAGACCAGGAGCGACTCAATAAACGGTTTGACGAGATTAACCGTGAGGTGCAGGCGGGAGGGCTTGCCTCGGAGAAGAATACTTTCGAATACAAGGTTATTTGTGCTGACGGTAAGGTTATCTGGATGCGTACCGCGGCGGCGGGCAATATCAATGACGACGGAATAGTCTGTATTAACGGCTTCAGTTTTGACATAACCGAGAGCAAGAAACTTGAATCACAGCTTGCCGAGCATAATAAACAGCTTGAGGAGCTGAATTATGCCCTTCAGCAGCAGCAGAAGAAACTGGTGCAGCAGGAGAAGCTGGCATCGGTCGGGCAGCTTGCTGCCGGTGTGGCGCATGAGATCAATAATCCCGTTGGTTTTGTCACCAGTAATCTCAACACCCTTGAAGAGTATATGGATGTCTTCAGAAATATATATGATGTCATGGAGTATTCTGTCTCGCAGCCTGCAAGTAAGGACAATTACGGTAAATTACTCGAAAAATTCATGGTTATCGGGCAGGAGGAGGATATCAAATTTGTCCTTGAGGATTGTTATAACCTGATTCATGAGTCCAAGGACGGGATGGAAAGAGTCATCAATATTGTCAAAAACCTCAAGAGCTTTGCCAGAACTGACAAAGGCGAGATGTCTGTCTGCGATATCTGTGATATCCTCGATAATACCTTAAATATTGTCCATAATCAGCTAAAGTATAAATGTGAAGTTGTCAAGGATTATGAGCAGGTTCCTCCCGTATTGGCCGCAACCGGTGAAATCGCTCAGGTTTTTATGAATATTCTTGTAAATGCTTCACATGCGATTGAAAAAAATGGTACAATAACTATCAAGGTCTGGTGGGATAAATCAGGTTCGGTGTGTGTGTCAATTGCTGATACTGGTTGCGGAATATCTGAAGAGAATCTTAATAAGATCTTTGACCCGTTCTTCACGACAAAAGAGGTTGGCGTCGGAACCGGTCTTGGTCTGTCCATATCACACGGCATCATCGAGAAACATGGTGGTACCCTGAGTGTGAAAAGTAAAGTTGGCGAGGGGACGACTTTCACTATATCGCTTCCGTCAAGGAGTGACAATGAGCGAAAAACCGATAATACTGCTGGTTGATGATGAGGAGGCAATCTTAAGCTCACTCAAGCGCCTGCTCCGCAAGGAAGGCTACAGTATCGTCACGTCCCAGAGTGGTGAGGAAGCGCTTGAGCTGGTCAACGATTTTTCTTTTGCACTTGTTGTTGCCGATCAGAAGATGCAGGGAATGGAAGGCGGCGAATTCCTGCAGAAATTCAAGGAAACGTCACCGGATACTATCCGCGTTATTTTAAGCGGCTATGTTGATCCGGCGATGGTGGTGGAGTCAATCAACCAAGGTGAGATTTACCGGTTTTTTGCCAAGCCTTGGGACGATGAAACCCTGAAGGCCGGTATCCGGCAGTGTGTTGAGCATTATCAACTTCAGTCTGAGAATAAGCGCCTTCTGTCCCAGATCAAAGAACAGAATGCGACGCTGGTTGACATGAACGAACAGCTTGAGGAACTTGTCGCCTCGCGGACGCATAGCCTTACTCTCTCTCAGGAAATTGTTGACATGCTCCCGGTCTCGGTCTTATGTGTTGATGATAATCTTGATATTATGAT
Source organism: bacterium (assembly GCA_003245715.1). Taxonomy (GTDB): domain Bacteria; phylum Planctomycetota; class SZUA-567; order SZUA-567; family SZUA-567; genus SZUA-421. Next base: position 23,189 of record QKCJ01000043.1, on the reverse strand, counting down.
CTGTAATAAAACCGCGATTCAGGCATTGCATCTTGACGGTGGTTTTATGCCGGGGGAAAACTGTGCTGATTTCTTTTCCGAAAACATGCAGAATGCCCTTCGCTCATGTCTTGAGTGTGAGGAACGCAGTGTCCATAAGGAACATTCCTTTAATGGCTCTGACATTGATTTTTCCTGCCTGCTCTGTCCGCTTCCGAGGTCGCCCTCGCGTGGTGTGCTGGTTCTCATAGAGGAGGTTCACATTGGCAATAAATCCTGAAAAAATTGTCAAAAAAATCCGAGAATTGCCGCCGTTGCCGATTATCGCTCAGCGTCTGCTTGAGGTGGTTGATGATGACCGGTCCTCAGCCAATGACCTGACTGAGATTATTCTGACCGATCAGGCTCTGACTGCCAAGGTCTTGAGACTGGTTAATTCCTCTTTCTATGGCTTTTCACGTAAAATTTCAACGCTGTCAAAGGCGGTGGTTATCATCGGTTTTGCCGCAATAAAAAATATGGCGATTTCCTTCTGCACGGTTGAGGCGATCAAGAAATTAAAGGGTCCGGTTGACTGGGAGCGTTACTGGGAGCATGGGATTACCTGTGCCAGTGCGGGAAAATTTCTGTGCCAGGCGCTGAAAGACCCCGTCCCGGAGAAGGCGTTTGTGATTGGCTTGTTGCATGATGTAGGGTATGCTATTATCTGTGCAACGCATCCCAAAGAATTTGAGGAGTTTATCGACAAGGGGTATTATACCTCCATTGTCGAGGAAAAAGAGTTTTTTGGGATAAGTCATCCTGAAGTCGGTCGGATGCTGATGGAGCATTGGCGTTTCCCTGAAGATATCTGCCGGGTTGTCCGTCATCATCACACCCCGTCAATGATTGAGAAAGCCGAAGACATCCAGTTGCCGGTTCTGGTTATGGCAAATGCTTATTCATACATTAATGACGCGTCCTATTACGACCCCTTCTGTTCTGAGATGCTGTCGGGGGCGTTGTCGGCGATATCACTGTCAAGCACACAGTATTCTGGTGTTTTCAAGGATGTTGCCGAGCACGTTAAAATGACCAAGGACTTTTTCGGGCTGAGCTTCAATTCCGAAGAAACAGTATCAAGAAGTGATGATCTGAGAGTTTCATTTATTTCTTCGGACACCAAGCGTTCTGAGTGGGTTGGGGCTATTATCGAGTCCTGGGGGATGACACCGGTGCTGGTCAGTTCATTCAAGCCGATTATTGCCCACGAGCAGGATATAAGTCTGGTTATACTTGACGCAGCGGCGCTCAGTGGGGAACCGATGCTGCTTCTGGCGAGAAAGCTGTCGAGTGAGGGAATCAATGTCTGTATCTCCGAATCCTCGAGCGAGACCCATATGGCCGATATCGGCTTGCCGGTTATTCCTTACCTCTTCAAATGTGAAGATGTGAAAAAACAAATTAAATCATTTAGCCAGTAAGCTAGGAGCTGATATGCGACATAATATTTTATTTGTTGATGATGAACCAAGTGTTCTCAATTCAATGAAGCGTGAATTGCGTAAAGAGCCATTTATGGCCTATACGGCAGAGACCGTTCAGGACGCGATTGATATTCTCACGAAGGAGGAAATTTCGGTCATTGTCTCTGATATGCGTATGCCGGTTATGTCTGGGACGCAGTTTCTGGAGAAGGCGCATGAGATGAATCCTGACTCGGTTAAGCTCATTCTTTCCGGTCACTCTGACATGAATGATGTGATGGAAGCAATTAACCGGGGGCATGTCTGGCGTTATCTGACCAAGCCGTGGAAGAAGGAAGATCTGCTTGTCACGCTCAATAACGCGGTTGCGTTTTATGAGCTTGGCTGCGAGAGGAAAGTGCTCTTTAACGAGCTTCAGCTCAAGAACAAAGAACTTGAAGACATGAATCGGGTTCTCGAGGACAGGGTGCGTGCGCAGACCAAGGAAATTCAGGATCGCAACGCGTTACTGAAGATGCTTGTTGATGGCGAGAAAATTGATGTCATTGTCGAACATGCGCTGGCCTGCCTTGCGGAAACACTTGACAATAATGAATTAGCGGTATTTGATAAAAACGACAAGCTGCTTTTTTCCCGCAAAAATTGTGATGAATGCGCTTATAATGTACGTTGTTGCGAGTACCGGAAGATTGTTTATAAGGACTATAAACCTTACATCAGCCCAGAGAATGATTTATATTACCCGCTGGTCTGTGAGGGGGATGGCTACGGGATACTGGTCGTCGGAAAATCAATAGCCAACAAAGCTGATATCGAACGCATCCTGTCCGGGTACGGGGTGATACTGGCGTTAGTGTTAAAGCAGGGGGAATTATTCTCTGAAGCACCGCAAGTGATCGACAGTATAAATGATATTTTAGGGGAATTCGAATGACTACCGGTGTGGGGGTAGTGATATCCACACGTCCTGATGGCAGTTCTGCGACAATTGATATTCTCTACCCTGAAAACATAAACGGCTATCCTGTCAACTATGACGACGTTATGCTTGAATTAACTAAGCATAATGTCGTCAATGGTATCTACACCTTTGAAATTGAAGAGGCTATTAAAAGAGTTAATGAAACCAATCAGCCGGTCAGCGGAATTCTGGTTGCCAAAGCCCTTATTGAGAAGGAGGTTTTCTTTTACGGTGTGGAGGGGGCGGTCAGTCCGGCGGAACTTTCGGTGCATGTTGCGAAGGCCAGGCAGGCGTACAAACTGTATATTGGCGACAGTGACACTCCTGATACTTCCGGTGTTATTTTTGTGAACAAGGGTGAGCTTCTTTATAAAATCAATATGCAGGATTCCGAGAATATTTTCGGAAAGTCCATCAATGACAGGCCGCTACCGGTTAATCTGCATCGGGGAAATAATGTCGGTGAAGAGTCTGATGACGGCACTCTGTCATATCTGGCTCAGGTCGGTGGTTATCTTGGGGTTGATGATGAAATGCGCCTTTGTGTGCTTGAGCCGTTTATTGCTCGGGAAAATAATTTAATCCTTAATTTTTCGGTATTGCCGGTATTGCCGGATAAGCTTGGCGAACTTTTCAGGTTATGTCAGCGCTGTCTTGTTGAAAAAGCTTCTTTGGGGCTAAAGGTGCAACCGCTGCAGGATACCAAACAAAAAATTCTGGATATCTATAATAATAATTCCCATAGCGAAGTGCTTATCTGTAAGGGACGGTCGCCAATCCCCGGCAAGGCGGCGTGGCTTGAGATTACCGCGGAAGCTCATGTTGCCCCCAAGAATGAGACTGATGAAAAAATTGATTTTGCCGAGTTCTCAACGCTGAATCTGGTTGGCGAGGGGGATGTTCTTGGTTATATTCATCATGCTACCCGCTCCAGACCCGGGCTTGATGTTCTGGGGGCGGAGGTGATTCCCAGAGAAGAAGTGGGGCGGGAAATTAATCTTGGCGGAAATGTGACTCTTCAATCCGGTGAGAACAAGGACGCGATTCTGGCAAAAACCAGCGGCATTCTCAAGACAACGCCGACCTCGGTTGATGTTCTTGAGGCACTGGTTATCAGCGGCGATATTAACGCGTCAACCGGTAATGTCCGTTTTGACAAGAGTATTATCGTTACAGGCGATATCAAGGGCGGGTATCTTGTTGAATGTGGAGAGGATCTTACTGTTCGCGGAAGCATTGAAGCCGGGGCGCGCGTTACCTGCGGTGGAAACCTGATTGTCTTTAAAGGTGTATTTGGCAAGGAGAGCCAGATACTGGTTAAGGGTGAGGCGAATGTCGGATATATCCATGAAGGACGTATTCAGGTTGGCCGGAATCTTGATGTCTATAAGTATATCAGTGATTCTTGCGTCAAGTGTCGCGGATCGGTCAGGGTTTTGGGACAGGGGGTAAAAGGGTTTGAACGTGGGGCGGTTATGGGCGGGGAGGTTTATGCGCTTGAGTCGATGAAGTTGCACTCGGTCGGAACGAAATCAATGGTTACTAAGCTTGGCTGCGGTTATGATCCTGATCTTTTAAAACAGTTAAAACAGAGCAGGGCGGTGTTGTCATCGCTTGAGACCAAGGTTATTAATATTCAGAAAACTTCCGGCATTGATCTCAAGTCACCGCGATTTTCCGAGAACCTTAAGCGCATGCCCGAGGGGCAGCGGTTACAGGTCATACAGAAACTCAAGGAGATCAAAGAACTGCTTGCCAGACATGAGTCATTGACCAGAGTCGCTCAGGAGCTTGAGAGTAAGACCTATGCACAAAATATGGATAATGTTGTTTTGACTATTGAACGGCATATGGTTCCCAAGGTTAATTTTATTATCGGTAACGCGATCCATCTGGGATTGACGTTTATGAGCGGGATTACTCTGCGCAGGGGACGTAACGGGGTCTACCTCAGTTCAATTGATAAAAAGAATCAGGATAATACTATGGTCTGAGCAACTGCAATGAATAACCCCCACCGGTTAGGGCAGGGGCGTTGTGCTATTTATGGGGGAAATGAATTACTTTACTTCAAAGAATTTTGCCTTTGGGGCATTACATACACTACACTTGTCAGGGCAATCCCCTTCAACAGTGTTGCCACAGATTTCGCAGACAAAGATACTGGTTGCCGGAAGATCCGAACCTGATTTGACAGACTCAAGAGCTTTTGAATAAAGACCGTGATGGATTTCCTCAACCGCCATGGCGTTTCTGAAATTGATGAGAGCCGGCTTGTTGCCTTCCGCTTCGGCTTCTTCAACAAACTTTGGATACATATCCTGAAATTCAAAACCCTCACCTTCAATCGCTGATTCAAGATTTGCCGCAGTGTCATTGATTTCACCCATAACCTTGAAGTGGGCATGTGCGTGGACGGTCTCGGCTTCCGCGGCTGCCTTGAAAAGCTTTGCAATTTGCGGGTAGCCGTCTTTCTCGGCTTTCTTGGCAAAAGCAAGATATTTGCGGTTGGCCTGGCTCTCTCCGGCAAAAGCTTCCTGAAGGTTTTCTTTGGTTGACATTTGTTCTCCTTTTTTACGATTCTGATAAAATATATCGCTTCACAATTAACTTAGAGGTTATTACTATTTTTGCAATCCTTACATATGCCGCGAAGCTGCATGTGTGCTGATTCAACTTCATGTCCGCAACCGATCCTCGGTAACTTCATCTTCTCGAATTCCCTGACCTGAACATCAATAATGCGACCGCACCGGGTGCAGGTAAAATGTGCGTGCCGCATAACGTTGGCGTCATAACGCGCGCGATTATGGATCACCTCAATTTTCATGATTATGTTGTGATCGCTGAATTGCTCCAGAGTACGGTAAACGGTGTCTACTGATATTGTTGGCATTGTCTTTGCAACTTCCTGATAGATGGTTTCAACGTCAGGGTGTGCCGTAGTTGCCGCAAGAACCGAATAAATTGCAAGTCGTTGCGGCGTTACCTTGAGGTTGCAGTCATGGCAGCTGTTTCTGAAATTGGTCAATTTATCAGCGATCATTTATACTTTCATTGAATAGTAAAAATTCCTAAGTAAGAATAATAACTAGACCTTGTGAAATGTCAATCCTTTTTTTATAAGAAAAATGCCCGGAGATAATCCCGGGCATGGAGCGCTGTTGAAATTTTTATATTTATCAGCGTGTATAATTTACGGTATTTTCACCTTCTCTTTTGTTAGCCTTGACAATTGACTCAATAGTTTTTATCAGTTGCGTGCTTCTGAAGGGTTTCTGCAGAAAATCAATAGCGCCATCATTAATCAGCAGGCTGGTGTCATTGCCTGGTGTGTAACCAGAACTTACAATTATCTTTGCATTGGGATTGATACGTTTAAGTTCATAGAAAACTTCTTTCCCGGTCATTCCGGGCATTACCATGTCGAGTATGATGGCATCAATTTTTTTGTAGTTTTCCCGGTAAAGTTTTAATGCTTGTGACCCGCTGGTGGAGAACATCGTTCGATACCCGTAATTCTGCAGTGAATTTTGCGCTACCTGACAGACGACCATTTCATCGTCAATTACAAGTACGGTTGCAAGGTCTTCATGTAGTGCCAGATTTGAATTTGTGTTGAGATTTTCATTTTGGGTAATTAGAGGCAGCAGAATTGTAAAGCAGGTCCCTTGATACTGTTCGCTGGTAAAGGTTATTGATCCTTTGTGAAGTTCGATTGTTCCGTAAACAGCGGATAGTCCGAGCCCTGTACCCTTTCCGATTGGTTTGGTTGTGAAGAAAGGATCAAAAATCTTGTCGAAATTCTCTTCGGGTATACCGGTGCCGGTATCTGAAATATTGAGTTGGAGGTACGGACCTTCCGGAAGGTTAAAATCATTGTCATTTACCAGAGTGAGCTGGCTGGTGGCAATTGTTAAAAGACCACCCTCAGGCATTGCGTCGCAGGCATTTATTCCTAGATTCAGCAAGGCACTCTGGAGCTGGCTGTGGTCGCCTAGAATATATGGACTTAACGCTTTGAGTTCTGTGCGCAGGGTGATACGTTTATCGACGCTGTGGCTTAGAAGCTTGATTACATCCTCGATAGTGTTATGAATATTGCATGGCTCGGAGAGATACTTGCCTTTTCTTGAGAAGGCGAGAAGTTGTGAGGTCAGATCGGCTGCGTGCGAGGCGGATTTAAGTATTTCAATACTGTATTCACGGATTTTACTCTCATTTGTCGTGTTTGAGATTATTTCTGCGTAGCCCATTATTCCGGTAAGCTGGTTATTGAAGTCATGTGCCACGCCACCGGCAAGCTGGCCAATAGCCTGAAGTTTTTCAGACTGGCGCAACTGACTCTCTGTTTCTTTCAGGGCAATATCAGAGTTGTGTTTTTCAGTAAAGTCCCTGATGGTCATGATATAACGTTCTGTATTTCCGTTATCACAAGTGATCGGATACGCCCGGATCTCAAGCCATTTATCATCCCAGTGATGTTCCTGGCATGAGTAGTCTTCTCCCTCCGGGAGTTCCAGAATGCAATTATCGCTGCATAGGCCGTGGCGGTTTTTATTGTGATTAATTAGCTGGTAGCAGTACATACCTTCCGGGGCTTCACAGTCAAAGAATATTTTTGCGGCGCGGTTGGCCTGAATAATTTTTCGTTCTGTACTTATTATCAGAATCATATCGCCGATATTGTTGAAAGTTTCCTGCCACTGTCTGGCAGACAGGATAATCTCACGTTCGGCCCTGCGTTTCTCTTTGCGCAGATCTGCTTCCTTGAGTTCACGGTCGATAACCGGGCCAAGCCTGGCCAGGTTGTCTTTCATTATATAGTCCTGCGCTCCGAGTTTCATTATTTCAACGGCGGTCTGTTCACCGATATTTCCTGATATGACAATAAACGGCGTATCAGGTGTGTTTTCCTTGGCAATCAGCAGGGCGTCCTTGGCTGAGAAGTTCGGAAGCCTGAAATCGGAAAGGATTATGTCATATTCGCTAACATTTAAAGCCGCGAGCATCCCTTCCCGTGATTCTACCCTTCGGGAGTCGGTCTTGAAGCCGTATTTATCAATTTCGCGTTTTATAAGTAAGGCATCATTCTCAACATCTTCAATCATGAGTACGTTTAGCTTATCCATCATACGACTCCTTGTTTTTGTGTTGGAGGGCATTCGTTTAGTATCAGCCAGTAAAGCCCAAGGTTGTGTACCGCATCGGTGAAATCCGCAAAACTTACAGGTTTTCTTATGTAGCTGTTGGCGCCAGAGTCATAGCCGTTGATTATGTCCTGCTCTTCTTTTGAGGAGGTCAGGATAACGACCGGAAGTAATTTTGTTGCCGGGTTCTGCCTGATTTGTTTCAAAACCTCCAAGCCGTCAAATTTTGGTATTTTCAGGTCAAGGAGTATTAACTGTGGTGGCAGATTATTTTCCAGCCCTGCGTAGGCACCCCGCCTGAATAAGTAATCTAGGGCCTGTTCTCCATCACGAACGACATCAACTGGGTTGCTTATATTGTTCTTTTTAAGCGCCCTGATGGTTAGCTCTTCATCATCGGGATTGTCTTCAATTAATAAAATCGGTTTTGCGTTCATTATTATCCCCAGTATCTGGTTGGTTGTTGAATGTCAGGTAAATTGTTGTCCCTCTGTCGGGCGCGGAATCAGCCCAGACATGGCCGCCATGTTTCAGTATAACCCGTTTCACGGTGGCCAGACCGATTCCTGTGCCTTCGAATTCCGAGTTACTGTGCAGGCGCTGAAATGCACCGAAAAGTTTGTCGGCGTACTTCATATCAAAGCCTGCGCCGTTGTCTCTGATATAAATGGTCTTGTATTTATTGTTGTTAATAACACCCACTAATTCATCCGGTATTGGGCTGTCATCATTATAAACGCAAAATTTATCGGTGGTGACTTTTGTTATCTCGCCGACGGTGATAACGGTCTCTTCCCTTTTCTTTGAGAACTTCCAGCTATTACGGAGAATATTGTCCAGCGCTACCCTGACCAGGCTCTGGTCAGCCAGCACCTCAAGAGAACCGTTAAAGACAAGTTCATACTTTCTGTCCGGTTCGGTTTCTGCCAGAGTGTTAATGATATTTTTTATGTCATATGAAAGGTCTATTCTGTTGAGATTGATCTCGGCCCTCGAAATTCTTGAGAGTTTGAGGATATCATCAATAAGCACTCCCATGCGTTGCGAGGCATTAATGAGCCGGTTAAGGTAGTCCCTTCCCGTTTCATCAAGCTGTTTCGCGTAATCCTCAAGCAAGGCCTCACTGAAACCGGAAATTGCCCGCAGGGGAGAGCGCAGATCATGTGAGACTGAGTAGGAGAACGCTTCGAGTTCTTTGTTTGCGGCCGTCAACTGGGTCAGGGCATGCTCAATTTTTGCATTTTTATCCTGCAGGTCGCCGGACATTTCAAGGATCTCAAAGTTCAGTTTTTCTACCTCTTCATAACGTATCTGCAGTTCTTGGGTTCGCTCTTCAACCCTTGCTTCCAGAGTCGAATTTGCTTCCTTGAGTTTGTCGCAGAGATAAATTATTTCATTTTCAGCCGCTTTACGGCCGGAAATATCAAGAATAAACGCGACACTCTTGTCATGTTTTTCGCCGATAAGGACATAGCCTATATAAACCCAGATTCTGCTGCCGTCTTTTCTGGTATATTCTTTTTCATAAGGAGTGCAGCTTCCCTCTTCCTGAGCCATTCTGATATATTTATAATCAAGGTCAAGGTACTGTTCCGGTGTTATATTTTTCCAGTCGATTCTGTGCTCCTGCAGATCATCCCTGTCATAACCGATTATCCGCAGAAACTCATCATTGGTGCTGAAAATGTTACCGTAAATATCGCCAAAGAGTATGCCGATGAGGTTTGAGGAGAAGAAAGCATTCATCTTCTCGGATGTTTCGCGCAGCTCTTTCTCTGCCCGAATACGTTCGGAGATATCCCGGATAATCCATTGCTGATATTTCTTGGCATTGCTCTCTACCTCTGAGACACTGATTTCAACCTCAAACTTTTCGCCGGATTTTGCCATGTGCACAGACTCAAACCTGTTGTTTGTGGTTTTTGAGCACATTGTTGTCGACATACTGGTTGATTTGCTATCGGCAAACAGAGTGCTGGTCGTCATTTTAGTGAATTCGTTTTCGCTAAAGCCGTAGCGCTTGCAGGCGCGGTTATTGACCTCGATAATATTCTTCTCGCTGTCTGCCAGTATGATGATGTCATTGGCGTATTTGTTGAGGCTGAGTATGCGGTTTGCCAGCTCCCGGTTTTCCTGTTCGACATTAAGCTTGCCGATTAGCCATTTTTGCCTCTTGAGATTCCAGATCATCAGCCCGGAGAGGGCGACAATTATCACAACAGATAACATCAGCCCGACCGCCATCCATAAATAAACCCAGACATTATGATAGGCTTCGCTAGCGTCGAGTTTTGAAACCATCAGCCACGGCGTTCCTTCCACCTTCAGGATTACTGCAAGAACCGGTTCGCCCCGGTAGTCAAGCCCCTCGACCAATCCGCGTTTGCCAAGCGCGCCCATGGCTGCAGGAAGCTGAGGATTACTCTTGATATCAATCCAGAGATTCAGGGATGTGTTCTTCCTGTGTCGCAATTCATTGATAAAAAGGACATCCTCCCCATCCCTTTTGAATAACAGGGTCTCTGCGGTATCGCTTACTGTCGGCCAGGTCTGGACATACGGGAAGATAAAAGTATGCGGGTTAATTGTTACTACCATCAGTACTCTAATTTGCCCGCCTTTATTGTCTACGGTATCTATCGGGACAAAAAAGTACATGTTTGCGCTCTGGTCGTAGGTATTGCGGAATATTCCGGCGAAAGAAGATTTTGGGTTGTTGATTGACTCATTGAAGAAAGCCAGTGGTGGTTTCTCGATATTTGGGTTTTTCTTATCAGGATAACCAAGAAGATGCTCAAAGTGTGCATCGTAGAGGTTGATCTCGGAATACTCCTCAATATCGCACAAAAGCTTGATCCAGCGTTTAAGACTGGCTTTCTGTTGGGGATCATCAGGATTCTCCAGGAAGGTGGCAAGGTTTTCCCTGAAGGTCTGGTTTTGTGATATTGTTTCAGAATCACGGATCTTTTCATGAATCCAGTATGAAAGCTCTCGTGCCTTGAGCCTGCCCACCGATTCAAGCTGCTTTTCTGCAAGTTCCCTATAATAGTTGAGATTGTGCGAGATAAAAAAATATCCGGAGATACATAATACAAGAATGAAGGAAATCAGGGAAATGGCATATATCCGTGAAAGATTGGCCGCTTCACTGAATGTATTCATAGTATTTTCGTTTTTCATCTTTATCCCCGGACTTCGCATTATTACTTAATGGTAATTTTAAATTGTGCGTTTTTTTGTGTCAAAGAAAAAAGACAACTGAAACCGTATTTTTCGATGTTATTTGTAAATTATCCCTGGTCTGAGAAATGTGTCATTTATTATTGATAAATTTACGTGCGGGTGCCTGCTGAGTATAAGCTATACGCATGAAGACGGTTTGTTTTTATCTTGCACGATTGAAGTTGAAAAAACACCGTATGCTCTTAATTATTCTTGACTTGCAGGGAGGTATATCTAAAATTCAAGAGTTGAGTGATGATATTTAAAAAGTTCCATAATAATGGCTTAATCAATAAAAATAGGAGTCTTAAATTGCGTCTGCGACTTTCATTAATCTTTCTTTTTATGCTTGCCTTTTCATTGACCGCTCTTGCCGGTGAGGAATATACTGGCGATTATACGGTTACTTTTTTCCAGATTCTGAGTTTTGGCTGGGAGATAAATGTTATTCTCGGGGTTATGATGTTTATTGCGATGTTCATGTTTTTCCACAGTTTCCTTGTCACGCGCCGGCGGGTTGTCATGCCCCACGACATGGTTCGCAAGGTTAAGGATCTTGTGGCGGCGGGCGATATTGAGGGTGGGGTTAATGCCCTTGAGGAGAATAAGTGTATTTTTTCACGGATGATAGTTCCCGGACTCAAGCTGCACAGCCACTCGCATGAGCGGATTACCGCAGCCATGGAAGCGGCAGGCCGAAGGGCGCTAGGCGGTTTGCGACAGGAAGTTACATATATCGCCAATATCGGAGCGCTTGCGCCGATGCTGGGGCTGCTGGGTACTGTTCTTGGCCTGACCAAGGCGTTTCATGCCATGGGGGGCGACGGTCCTGATATCATGCGCAGTACGCTAATGACCGGTTCAATCGGTGAAGCGATGGGAACGACGGCGGTTGGTTTGATTGTCGGAATCCCGGCAATGGCGGCGTATTATATCTGCCTTTCCCGCATTGGCCGGCTTGGTGATGACCTTGAGGCGGCGGCTGAGGAAATTTCGGCGTCTATGTTTGAGCTGCCTGAATCTACCGGCAGGACTACGGTAATTGTGCGAGAAGGTGAATCTGAGGAAGCTGCACAGACAACCGGAACTTATAGCGAGGAGAGCCGCTGATGGATTTACGTGCAAGGACAGATGAGGCTCAGGGTGTTGGTTTTCAGATTGCTCCGATGATTGACATCGTCTTTGTGGTGCTGGTCTTTTTTGTGGCGACTTATGCTGTCACCCAGGAGGAGAAGCTGATGAGCCTTAATCTTCCAGAGACTACAACTGGCAAGACCGAGTACCGTCATCGCCAACAGATACTGCTTAACATTGATTCGCGTGGGGATATCTTTCTTGAACAGAGAAAGCTTCTGCCTGAGGTACTGGAGAGAAGGCTTGGCCAGCTTGTTATGTTTGCGGGTTCTGATAATTCTCTTCCCAGTGTCATTATCCGTGCTGATGGGGAATGCCATCACAGCAAGGTTCTGGCGGTCATGGATCTGTGCGCCAGAGCCGGCATTAAAACAGTCCATTTCAGCGCTCTTCAGGCTAAAGACAAATAGCCTGAAATCTGATATGTCTATGAAATCCGGTTATTTATGTTCAGACGCCGCACGATTATTCTAGCTTTTTTGTTTACTGCCGCTTTTCTGGCCATGGCTGGAAGGATGTGGCAGTTACAGGTTCTCAAGGCTGATTATTACCGGCAGATGGGGCAGAAGCGTTTGCACCGCCTGCGCCAGATTCCTCCTGCGCGGGGACGGATACTTGACAGGCGGGGGCGGGTTCTGGCTGAGGATGTTCCGAATTTTGAATTGTGGCTTAAACCTGCATACTATAAAGGAAGCCGCCGCTCAAGTAACATCACCGGATATTTTCCCGAGCTTGGCCCGGATGAACTTATCAGTATCCTGAAATCTACCGGCAATGAGCGTGAGTTGAAATCATCACTGGCACTTGGCTATCTCCAGCAGAAGGACCCGCTGGTAGCCCGTCTGGCCCAAATTCTTAAAAATAAAGACGAAACAATCGCTGATGCCCGGCAACGGGTTGCGCAGGCCGTTCTGGCTTCCCTTACTTCGCGTGAGGATACGGAGCTGCACTCCTTTACTGACTCCCGTTTATGTTTTTCGGAAATTCCGGTAAAAGCACTTATTGAGCTTGAACAGCTTATGGCTGACCCTCATTCTGAGGTTTATTTTTCAGCCCTGAGTGTTCGCGGCGGCTATAAGCGCAATTATCCCTATGGTGCTTTGATGGGGCATCTGACCGGATATACGGGGCAGTTAAGCCAGGATGAATACCGGGTTTTGCGTGGGCGCTGGCTTGATGACGGCACTCTTGAAGATGGAGAAGGAAAGATTGTAAAAAACGGCAAAACTTTTTTCAGTCTGGCTGAAGGAAGTGACGAGTTTGAAATGATCCAGCCGCGGGTAATCAGAAGGTCTGGTGTCCAGCACAGGGTTAAGGGTTATTTTGCCAATGAAATAGTCGGGCGCGGCGGGGTTGAGCAGTGGTATAACGATGAACTGCGCGGCAGGCATGTCTGGCGTATTGAGCAGATGGTCAAGCCTGAACCGGGTGGGCCGAGGGTTTTTGTTGAGGCCGGTGTTCCCCGGCAGGCGGTTAATGGCAGTGATATAACCTTGACTATTGATGTGGATTTTCAGAAAAAAGTTACGCAAATCATGGATACGGAGCTGGCAAAACTCAGCCGACTGCCTGAGCATCAGAGCGCGCTCAGGCGGCATAAACTGACTGGTTTCACCGGCGTTGCGGTTGTAATGGATGTCAGAAACGGCGAAATTTATGCGCTTGTCAGTGACCCGTCTTTTGATCCGAATGCCTTGAGTACGGATTTTGCGAAGCTGCTGAAAGATGAGCGCAAGCCGCTGTTTAACCGGGCAATTTCCGGCTCATACCCCCCAGGCTCAACCCTGAAGCCTCTTGTGGCGACAGCTGGTCTTGAGGAGGGGAAAATTACCGAGCATACCGAATTTAACTGTCCCGGCGTCCTTACATTGGGGCAGCGCGAATATGTCTGTATGAACCGTCATGTCCATGGCGACATAACTGTGGTTGACGCGCTGAAGGTGTCATGCAATGTTTATTTTTATCACCTCGGAGAGACTATCGGCGGCAAACTTCTGGTCAGTTGGCTTAGTGCGCTTGGGCTTGGGCGGGAGTCGGGGATTGATCTTCCGGGCGAGGCTTCGGGGCATCTTCCGGCCAAGGCATTTACCGGTATCCGCTGGTCGCTTGGTGAGACATATCACCTTGCAATCGGTCAGGGTGCAATTGACGCGACTCCTCTGCAGATGGCGACTGCTTATGCCGCGCTTGCAAATGGCGGCGATCTGCTGCGCCCGCATGTACGTTATGACCCGGCTGATCCCGAGCTTAATACCCCCCGCTCAAAGATGCGTATTTCTCCGGCGGTTACAAAGGTTGTTGATGAGGGTATGTGGAAGGTTATCCAGTGGGACGAATATCCGCGCGGTACTGCGGTCAAATTTGCAAAAATAGACGGATTTGAATATATGGGCAAGACCGGTTCCGCCCAGAAAAGCAAGCGTGACACCCATGCCTGGCTCTGTGCGCTTGCACCGTATAAAAAACCTGAGATTGTGGTTGCGGTGCTTGTTCCTTTCGGTAATCACGGCGGCAACAGCTGTGGGGCGATAGTCCGCCGGATTGTTGAGGCATATTTCAATCTTAATGACCGTGAGCGGGAGCGGGAAACGGATAAGCAGGATGGCGGAGGGCTGGGATGAGCTGGAGTGAGAAGATTCTGCGCACACACTGGTTTGTACTTCTGCTGACCTTGGCTATTGTCGGGATAGGGCTGTATTACCTCAAGAGTGCGGATGCGGGCTTTTTTTTCAGGCAGATTCGCTGGCTGGTGCTTGGCTTTACGGCGATGGCTGTCTGCTATCTTATTGACTACAGATGGCTATTGCGGCAGGCGTATTTGCTGTATGCCGGAGCGTTCTCCTTATTGGTGGTGGTATTGATGCTGCCGGCCAAGCGTGGCGCGCAGAGCTGGATTGAAGTACCTGGAACGGGATTTAACATACAGCCTTCTGAGGTCATGAAACTATGTATTATTCTTGTCCTTGCCAGAAACCTGATGACGCGGGATAATCAGGCGACAATCCGCGGCCTGATTGCGCCGTTTCTTCTGTTATTTGCTCCGCTTGCACTAATTCTAAAGCAGCCTGACCTTGGTACGGGAATTCTGTTTCCGCCTCTGTTGTTTGCGATGGTTTATGCCAGCGGTGCGCGTTTGTGGCATCTGCTTTCAGTTATGGCGGCCGGGGTTTGCGCGCTTCCTGTCATGTGGCTGGAGGTAATGAAAGAGTATCAGAAAAACCGGGTGCGGGCGTTTCTGAATCCCGAGATTTACAGCGCGCGTGAGGCGTATCAGCTTATTCAGAGCCTGATTGCCATTGGTTCTGGGGGACTGTATGGCATGGGTTGGGGGGAGGGCAGCCAGAATGCGCTTGATCTGTTGCCGGATAAGCATACAGACTTTATTTTCGGGGTTATTGCCGAAGAGGGCGGTTTTGTGATGTCTGCGACAATGCTTGGCCTGTACTGGCTTTTTGCCATAAGCGGCCTTCATATTTCCAGAAATACCAGCGAACCAGGTGGCAAGTTAATCGCTGTTGGGGTATCGGTAATTATCGGTTTTCAGGCTCTGGTTAATAGCGGGGTGGTCAGCGCGGTACTGCCGACAACCGGTATAACCCTGCCATTTATCAGTTATGGCGGGAGTTCGATGATTGTTTCGTTTTGTATGGTCGGATTGCTGCTGAATGTAAGTTCAGCCAAGGGCGCGATTTTAACTCGTCCTAAATTTACCGGTGAAGTACCGGTTTAGTGCATATCCATAATATTCTTATTAAGTGAGTTGATTTGGTCAAGATAGGCGTTTTTGATTCTGGTATCGGCGGGCTTTCAATTCTTCGCGAGATTATCCGGCAACTGCCCGGAGGGGAGATTATTTATCTTGCCGATAATCATAACCATCCTTATGGTCCGCGCAGTATTGATAATATATATGAGATTTCGCATGGGATTGTCAGTAAATTTAATGAGCAGGGGGTTAAACATATAGTTGTCGCTTGTAATACTGCTTCGGGCGCGGCTCTGCACCGCCTGCGTGAGAATTTTCCGCATATGAAATTTATCGGTATGGAGCCGGCAGTCAAGCCCGCGGCAGAAAGAAGCATAAGCCGTAAGGTCGCAGTTCTTGCCACTACGGCAACCCTCTCGGCATTGCCGTATGCGGGGGTTGTCGAGCGTTTTGCTGAAGGGGTCGAGATTTACGAGCTTCCCTGTAACGGCCTTGCCGAGGCCATTGAAAAGGGGGAAGGGCACAAGGTAATCGAGCCGATGCTGCGTGACTGGCTTGAACCGGTTATCGAAGCGGGGGTTGACCAGATTGCCCTCGCCTGTACGCATTACCCCCTTGAATATGAACTGATCTGCAGTATTGCCGGTGAAGGGGCGGCGGTCATTGACCCGGCGCCGGCTGTTGTGCGGCAATTAATAAGGGTTATTGCATTGGATGGCAATTATAATGATAATAAGCTCAAAATAAGATTGTATTCAAGTGCTGCTCCGGCAGCGCTCAAAGAGGCTTCAGCCAAATATCTCGGAAAAAGTTATCGGGTTGCCTCGTGGGATAGTTATTGATGAAAATTTTTGGTTACATATATCAAAAATGGCAGTATTGGCTTAACAACTCCACGCCTTCGATGGTGCTGGTCGGGACGTTTGCGGTAATGATTGTCCTTGGAACCATCCTGCTCTGGCTTCCCTTCATGCAGGAAAAGCCGGTAGGTTTTATTGACTGTTTTTTCATCTCTACTTCCGCCGCCTGTGTTACCGGGCTGGTTACGGTTGATACGGCTTCGAGTTTCACCTTCTGGGGGGAGCTGGTTATAATGCTGCTTATCCAGTTTGGCGGCCTTGGGATTATGACCTTTGCGGCGATATCATTCAAGCTTCTGGGGGCGCGGTTATCTTTAAGAAATCAGGCCGCGCTTGAGGATACCCTTTTTCAGCGCAATGCCGCGCTTGAGTTCACGCGGACATTTAACTACATTTTTATTATTGTTTTTACTGTCGAACTGACGGGGGCGGTTGTTCTGTTTCTTGAAAATATTCGGCATATGCCGGTGCTTGAGGCGGCATGGTCTGGGATCTTCCACTCCGTATCAGCGTTCTGCAATGCCGGGTTCTCGCTCTGGAGTGACAGCCTGACTTCGCAGAGCAGGATTTTCCAGATTATGGTCATGCTGCTGATTATTATCGGCGGACTTGGCAATGTCGTACTCGTTGAACTCGCCAGAGTAGGGCGTGATATTGTTTACCGGCGACCTAAAAAGAGTTTTCATCTCTTCAGTTTCCATACCCGTACTGTACTTCTTGTCAGTTGCGGGCTTATTATCTTCGGTACGGTTGTTATCTATTTCTTTGATCCGACGGACAGTGTTTTTGACTGCTTATTTCAGTCTGTTACAGCCAGAACTGCGGGTTTTAACACGTTTTCGCAATCAACGCTTTCTACCCCGGCGGTTATTATCATGCTCTTTCTGATGTTTGTCGGGGGAAGTCCGGGGTCATGTGCCGGTGGTATCAAGACTACCAGTCTGGCTATCTGGCTTGCTCATATAAAATCTGACCTTCTGCACCGCAATCAGGCGACTATTCTTGAGCGTAGTGTCCCGCAGGAGATTGTCGTGCGGGCAAGGCAGTTGATAAATTTGGCGCTGATCTGGAATACAGTTGGTATCTTCATCCTTACAATTACTGAGATTACCGCCCCGTTGCGTTCGGTAATCTTTGAGCAGATCTCGGCGTTTGGCACGGTGGGACTCAGCATGGATCTCACGCCGCTACTGACTGATCCGGGTAAATTATGGATTATTGCGACGATGTTTATCGGGCGACTTGGCCCGCTTACGATTGCTCTTGCTGTGGATTTCAGAAATAACAGTACCATCTCACACCCTGAAGGAAGGATAATGATAGGATGAAAAGAATATGCGTAATCGGTCTTGGCCAGTTTGGTCGTGAAGCTGCTATCAACCTTGCCAGTGAAGACTGTGAGGTTCTGGTCGTTGATCTGAGCCAGAGGCTTGTCAATGAAATCGCCGAGAAGGTTCACCGTGCGCTTCGGATGGACGCGCGTAACTTTGATGATCTCAGTTCGGTCGTCACCAAGGATTTTGATGAAGCGATTGTCAGTGTGGGGGAGAACCTGGAGGCGAGTATTCTGGCGGTGCTGCACCTCAAGAAAATCGGTGTTGGGCATGTCCACGCGAAGGCTCTTAATGATGATCACGCCAGTATCCTGCGCGCACTTGGCGCGGGTAATGTGGTATTCCCTGAACGTGAAGCAGCGACAAGGCTGGTGCGTTCGATAATCCACCCCAATGTTTTAGAAAATATTCATCTTTCCGAGGGGTTTGTTTTATCCGAAGTTGCAGCGCCTGAGGCATTCAGCGGCAAAACTCTTGGGGATATCAATCTGCGCAAGGAATACGGCGTTTTTGTTATCGCAGCCCATGAACGGTTGCCAGAACGTACGCACTTTATGCCCGGCCCTGATTTTATTTGCAAACCAAGCGATTCTCTGGTACTTATCGGCAAGAGCGAGGATATTGCCCGTTTCAGTGATAAAAAAGCAGATAAAGATAATTGAAAAGCGTTTTAAACGACGCCGGGTGGGGCGGTAACAATTTTGCGTAAAAAAAATATCATATTTGCACGTAAGAACTTAAAGGATTTATGAAGAAACTGAACATGTATTTTTTGTTACGTTTGATGCAAAATATAACTAAATAAGTGAATGATTAACAGTATAAGGATTTTTATATAATGAGTAAGCAACACAGCAGTCATAGTCCGGGTTTTTGGAGTCAGGCTTTGAAGGTCACGATTATCCTGATAATTGGTGTCGTAATTGGCGTGGTTTTTATCCTGCTAAAGACCGATCCCGTTCATAAACCGACAGCCGCGCTTCCTTCCATGGTGGATGTTGTCACTGCGGAAAAATCTCAGGGCAATATCATAATTGAAGGTATGGGTAAGGTTGAGGCTTCAAGGAAGTTCAACATTATCACCGAGGTCAGCGGCAAGGTTGAGTGGGTCAGCCCGGAGTTTGTTCCCGGCGGATTCATTGCCAAGGGTGATCCGGTTTTCAAGATTGAAAAGATCGGGTATGAGATCGCCATTGAGGAGCGCAAGGCTGAGCTGGCGCTGGCTGAGAAGAACCTGCTTGAGCTTCAGGGGCAGGCAAGATACGCAAAAATCCTTGAGGATGAGAGAAAACTCAAGACTACTAAAGAGGCTTCAAGCCTGCGTCTTCGCATACCGCATATTCAGGCGGCAAACGCTGACATCGCCGCTGCCAGGAAAAAGATTGAGCAGGCAATGCTGGATCTCGACCGTACAACCTTCAAGGCTCCCTTTGATATCGTTATCACTTCCCGTTCGGCTGAAATCGGCAATTATCTGACAAAGAACACAGTCGTCGGCACAGCTATCGGGGTTGAGCGTTTCTGGGTGACTGTCCCGATAACCATCAATAAAGCGAAGATGCTCGATATCCCGGGAGTCAATGTCAAGGATGGCGAGGGCTCAGAGGTGCGTATCACTCTGACGGATTTCAGCGGTAACCCTGTTTACCGTCATGGCAAGGTGCTGAAACTTCTTAGCGAGCTTGATACCCAGGGACGTATGGCACGTTTATTGGTTGCGGTTGATGATCCGCTTGGTAAAAAAATAAAAGGTGAGACAATTCCGCTTCTGGTAAATGCTTATGTAAACCTATCAATCAAGGGGCGTAACCTTGGCGAGATGACGGTTCTGCCGCGTAAATATGTCCGCGAGGATGACAAGGTTTATGTAATGGGCAAGGAGAATACCCTTGAGGTGCGTGATATTGATATTTCCTGGAGTGAGCGGGACAATGTTTATATTTCAAAGGGGCTTAATTTCGGCGAGCGGGTCGTTATTAACAGAAACTTTGTACCGGTTAATGGCATGAAGCTGCATCTAGCTTCAGATCATAAACTAAAACCCGCCAAAAAAGATGATGGTGCTGATACCAGTTTAATCATTTCTGCCTCCAAAGAGACAGGGACTGATTCCGCCGGTAAGTCAAAACAACTGAAAACCGAACCAGAGGGTCGTGGTAAATGAGTATAACAAATAAAGACCACAGTAAGGGAATGATTGGCTGGATGACATCGCATCCGGTCACTGCAAACCTGATAATGATAGTGCTGATTATTGGCGGCCTGATCTCAATGGCGACCATCAAGCAGGAGGTTTTTCCTGAGTTTGAGCTTGACCAGGTGAGTATTTCCGTCTCATACCCAGGTGCTACCCCTGAGGAAGTTGAGAAGGGGATTACCAGGGTTATCGAGGAGCAGTTGCAGGATGTTGAGGATATTAAGGAAATCACCTCGGTCTCTGGCGAGGGTTCGTGTTCTGTCAACGTCGAGCTGGAGCAGGGGGTAAACAATAACAAGGTTTTTCAGGATATCAAGGTCGCAATTGACCGTATCACGTCATTTCCAGAGAAAGCTGAAGACCCGAAGGTCAGTCTCGTTTCACGAAAAAGCCGCGTGCTTACGCTTATGGTTTACGGACAGCTCAGTGAGCATGTTCTCAAGGAGGTTGCTGAACGTCTGCGTCTGCGCTTGCTTGACACCGACAAGATTACGCAGGTCGAGATTGCCGGAGTGCGTAATCCTGAGATTGCTGTTGAGGTACCGGTTGTTGAGCTGCGCCGCTATGGCCTGACACTCTCGGATATCGCCTCGAAGATCGAGTCTGCCTCGCTTGAAATGGGTGGAGGTACGGTCAAGACTGACGCTGGGGAGGTTCTGCTTAAAATTGATGAACGGCGGGATTATGCCAGTGAGTTTGCGCAGATACCTCTGGTTGCAACCAAAGATGGGGCATACCTTACTGTCGGTGATATTGCCAATGTTTCTGACGGTTTTGAGGATAGTGACCGCGCTTCATATTATAACGGATTGCCCGCGGTACAAGTCCAGGTCTATCGTATTGGCGATCAGACGCCCAAGGGTATTTCGGCTGAGGTGCATGAAGTTCTTGCCGACTGGAGTCATTCCCTGCCTGAATCTGTAAAGGTCGGGGTGTGGAGTGACCGCTCAGATGTTTTGCAGGAGCGTATTGATCTTCTCATGAAGAATATCTGGATGGGACTTATCATTGTAATGATTGTTCTTGGCTGTTTCCTGCAAGTGCGTCTGGCCTTCTGGGTTATGATGGGAATTCCGATCTCGTTTCTTGGCTCATTTGTCTTCCTGCCGGTCTATGATGTATCCATTAACATGATCTCGCTTTTCGCTTTCATAACCTCGCTTGGTATGGTTGTGGATGACGCTATTGTTGTTGGTGAGAATGTTTTTCAGTTCCGCGAGAGAGGACATTCATACGTTGACGCCGCAATAAAAGGTGCCAAGCAGGTTGCTGTGCCTGTTACCTTCTCAATTCTGACCAATATCGTCGCGTTTGCACCGCTGATGTTTGTTCCTGGGTATATGGGCAAGATCTTCAAGACAATTCCGATAGTTGTGATTTCTGTCTTCATTATATCATTGTTTGAAGCGCTCTTTATTCTGCCAGCTCACCTTGCCCATCAGAAAGTTGCCTCTCCGGACAGTTTCTGGACGAAGTTTAACCGTATTGAATTATGGTTTGGCGGCAAGCTTAAGATCTTTATCAATAAGTTATACCGTCCGGTTCTTAAATGGTCTATCCGTCAGCGTTACATTACTATGGCCATTTCGCTGGCCGTTCTGATTGTTACATTCGGCTTTTATATGGGAGGGCATGTTTCTCTGATATTCTTCCCCAACGCCGCTTCAGATATTGCCATGGCCTCAATTGAACTTCCCTACGGTTCACCATTTGAAGAGACAAGGATAGTCCATGATCGACTGGTAAACGCGGCAAAACTTGTTGCAAAAGAATATGAAGAGAAGACTGGCAAACAGATCCTCCGCGGTATCTACTCCGGGATTGGTTACGCCGGGCGACGCCGTGGTGGTGGTACGGCAGTTGCCGGGGCGCATACGACCTCTGTTGAGGTATTTCTTGTGCCGACTGACGAAAGAAGTATGTCTACGGAAAGCTTCAGGGACAAGTGGCGTGAGTATACCGGAAAGATCAAGGGGGCGCAACGTGAGGTATTTCTTGACGACCCGCATGGCCCAAGCGGTGGCGACCCGATCAACATCCGTCTGGCGCATTCCGATATAGAAACGTTGGAGAAAGCGGCTAATGATCTGGCGGAGATTCTTTCTGGCTACAGTGGTGTTAAAGATATTGATAACGGTTTCAGTCAGGGTAAGCCGGAATATGACTTCAAGCTTACTCCGGCGGCGCGAAGTCTCGGGTTTACCTCATCATTGATCGCCAGCCAGATCCGTAACGCTTATTACGGGGCAGAAGCACTGCGCCAGCAGCGTAACCGTGATGAAATCAAGGTGATGGTCAGGTTGCCACGCGATGAGCGCGAGTCTCTTAACGATCTTGAACAGCTTGTCCTCCATACTCCTACTGGTGGGGAAGTGGTACTCTCTGATATTGTCGATATCACTAAAACCCGCGCCTCTACCAGCATCATCCGTATTGATGGCCGCCGCCAGATTTCGGTTGCCGGGGACATTGTTCCGAAGACTGCCGCCGGCAAGGTCGTCAGTGAGGTTTTGGAAAAATACCAGCCGGTATTGACAAGCAAGTACCCGGGGTTGAGGATGAGTGTCGGCGGAGAGCGTAAGGATATGGATGAAAGTCTGACCGCACTGCTAATTGGCTGTATCCTTTCAATCCTGGTTATTTATGCTCTATTGGCAATACCGTTTAACAGCTACTTGCAGCCGATTATCATTATGGTTTCAATCCCCTTTGGCATTATTGGGGCGGTGGCTGGGCATTTGATAATGGGGTATGATTATTTATGTATTACCAGCTTTATGGGTATTGTCGCGTTATGTGGCGTTGTGGTTAATGACTCACTGGTTCTGGTTGATTTGGCAAACAGTCTCAGGGTGACTGATGATATGGGGCCGGAGGTCTGTGTTTTCCGGGCAGGTATCAGGCGCTTCAGGCCGATTATGCTTACGAGTGTTACAACATTTGGCGGTCTTGCTCCGATGATTTTTGAGACCAGCCGTCAGGCAACGTTTATGATCCCTATGGCACTGTCGCTTGGTTATGGTATTTTGTTTGCAACGGTGATTGCGCTTCTTCTTGTTCCGGCGTTGTACTGTGTGGTTGAGGATGTGAAGAAGGTTACCAGTAAGTTCTGGAACTGGAAGATTTTCTGAGATTATTGCCGATTATTGTTTCCCGCAAGACAGGCCTGTCATATGGTCT